>NZ_CP039638.1:0-300000 GCF_004923295.1 Azospirillum sp. TSH100 | reverse complement strand
CGAGTCGCTGCGCGACCCGCTGGTGATCCTGGTGTCGGTGCCGATGTCGATCTGCGGGGCGCTGCTGCCGCTGTTCTTCGGCGCCGCCACCATGAACATCTACACCCAGGTCGGTCTGGTGACGCTGATCGGCCTGATCTCCAAGCACGGCATCCTGCTGGTGGAGTTCGCCCGCGAGATGCAGCTCAACGAGGGGGTCGACCGCCGCACCGCGATCGAGCATGCCGCCCGCGTCCGCCTGCGTCCGATCCTGATGACCACCGCGGCGATGGTGGTCGGCCTGCTGCCGCTGCTGACCGCGGCGGGCGCCGGTGCGGCCAGCCGCTTCTCCATCGGTCTGGTCATCGTGTCCGGCATGCTGATCGGCACGCTGTTCACGCTGTTCGTCCTGCCGGCGGTCTACACCCTGCTGGCCAAGGACCATTACGCCGCCTCGCGCTCCGGCCGGGCGGAGCAGCTGCGCAGCATGACCTGACGCGCCGTCGGGCACCCTCAGACAGAACGGGCTCCTTCCGACCGGGAGGGGCCCGTTTTCGTTCAGGGGCACGGCCGGTTGCTGCGGCCGCGTGAATCGAATCAAAGGCGGAACTGACGGCCCGGAACGGGATGTCCGCGACGATCACTCCACTCGCAGCACCGCTCCCGCCCACCGGGCCAGAAACGCATCCGCCGGCCCCGCCGCCAGCACCGGCCTTGCCGCCAGCAGCAGTTGCAGCAGTGCCGTGTGCAGATCGGTGCAGGCGGACAGGTCGATGCGGGGGGCCACCGTCGCCTCCAGCCATTCGGCGAGCGGCAGGGCATCCTCCACCGTGCAGGCGGCCTCGAAGCGGGCAAGGTCGGCGTCATAGCGGATCGGCATCACAACAGCTCCCGCAGATCGAGCACCAGGATCAGCCGGCCATCGCCCAGCACCGCCGTGCCGGCATAGCCGCGCAAGCCCCGCAGAACCCCGCTCATCGGGCGCAGCACCACGTCGGCGCGCTCGCCGACATCGTCCACCGCCACGGCGACCGGCCCGTCGCCCAGTTCGGCCAGAACCACGCAGTCGGCCTCGCGCCCGCGCCCGTCATCGGGCTGGCCCAGCAGGCGGCGCAGACGCACCAGCGGCACCACCCGGTCGCGCAGCACGACGCTTTCCGCCCGCTTCACCGCGCGGATTTCGGTCCGCGCCACCCGCTGGACACCGCCGACCACCGCCACCGGAATGCCGTAGAGCGATCCCGCCGCCTCCACCACCACGACGCGGGTGATGCTGAGCGTCAGCGGCAACGCCAGCCGCACGCGGGTACCGCTGCCGGGAGTCGAGGCGATCTCGACCCGGCCGCCGGCCCGTTCCACCGCCGCGCGCACCGCATCCATGCCGACGCCGCGGCCGGACAGGTCGGACACGCTGCCGGCGGTGCTGAATCCGGGGGCGAAGACCAGCCGCACCGCGTCGGCATCGGTCAGGGCAGCGGCGGCCTCCGGCTCCAGCAGCCCCTTGGCGACGGCGGCGCGGCGCATGGCGGCGGGGTCGATGCCGGCGCCGTCGTCCGACACCTCCACCACCACGCCGCCCTTGTCCTGGAAGGCGCGGAGCCGCAGCGTCCCGCCCGGCGGCTTGCCGGCGGCGGTCCGCCGCTCCGGCGACTCGATGCCATGGTCCAGCGCGTTGCGCACCAGATGCAGCAGCGGCTCGCCCAGCACGTCGAGGATGTCCTTGTCGGCCTCCGTCTCCGCCCCCTCCAGCACCAGCTCGACCGTCTTGTCCAGCCGGCGGGCGGTGTCGCGGACCAGCCGGGGCAGCGGATCGAAAACGCGGGCCAGCGGCAGCAGGCGCAGCCGCAGCGCGGCATGGCGCAGGTCGCCGACCAGACCGTCCAGCCGGGCGGAGAATCCCTTCAGGTCGCGGGCGAGGTCGCCGTCTCCGGCGCGGCGGACCAGCGGCCCCAGCTGTCCCTTCACCACCGACAGTTCGCCGACCAGCGCCATCAGCGCGTCCATCCGCTCCGGCTCCACCCGCAGGGCGCGGCGCGACGCCCAGGAGGCGGTGGAAGCGACGGGGCGCGGTTCGGCGACCGGCTGCCTTTCCGCCGGTCCATCCACAAGGAAGCGGCGCAGCGTCCCGCCATCGATGCAGGCGGCCTCAACGGCGCCACGCTCCATCGGGCGTCCCAGCGCCGTCAGGATCGCGGCGACCGCACGGGCGACGGCGGCGCCGCGGGCCTGCCGCTCGGCGGTGCCGCCGGGCAGATCGAGGATGCGCGCCTGCTCGGCCAGCATGGCCGCCGCCAGCGAGTCCGGCGCCGCGGCGGAAGGCGATGCCACGACAGGGGCCAGCACGACGCTGCCGATCCGCACCTGATCGGGCACGCTGCGGAAGGCCGGCGTCACCGCCTCCATCCCGGCACCGCTCAGCGCGTGGAAGCGCAGGATGCAGCGGTAGGGGTCCATCTGCGCCAGGGGTGGCAGCGGCTCCACCGGCTCGATCCGCAGCAGCCGCAGGTCGGGCACCCGGCGGAACAGCGCCAGCGGGTCGTCACCGGTGAAGAAGCACTCCGGGTCGGGAGTGTAGTCGATGGCGGTCAGCGCGCCATCGCCCACGGCAGTGCGCTCCGCGTCCGTCAACGCCGCCGCCCAGGGAAAAGCGTCCGCCGCCCTGCCATCGACGGCGGCATCCCCGCCCGCCGGTTCACCCGACAGCCCGCGCACCAGCGTCCCCGCCGCTTGCCCGGCATCGCCGGGCAGCGCGCCGGCCTCCTCCAGCGCCGCCACCCAGCGGGCGCACTGGTCGAGCGCGCGGAACAACCGGTCGGCCAGCTCGGGGGTCATGGCGCGCCGGCCGTCGCGCAGCAGCGACAGCGTGTCCTCCCCGGCATGGACCAGCCGGGTGAAGGGCGCCATGTCGAACAGGGCGCTCGCCCCCTTCAGCGTGTGGAAGGCGCGGAACAGCTCGTCCACCGAGGCGCGGTCGGCGGGATCGCGCTCCAGCGCCAGCAGGGCGGCGCCGGCGGTCTCAAGCAGCTCCTGCGCCTCGACGACGAACTGGTCGAACAGCTCGCTCATGGCCTGCCCTCCGCATCGAGAGGACGGCCGGTCAGCAGCCGCGCCGCCTCCACCAGCACCTCCGGGCGCGGCGGCTTGACGATATACCAGTTGGCGCCGGCCAGCAGTGCCTGGTCGCGGTCGCTGTCCTTCGATTCGGTGCTGATCATGATGGCCGGCACGTCGCGCAGGCTCGGGTCGCGCCGCAGCACGCGCAGCATGGTGTAGCCGTCCATCTTGCGCATGTTGACGTCGACGATCACCAGATCGGGCGGGGTGGCCATGGCGCGTTCCAGCCCTTCGATGCCGTTCACCGCCTCGTCCACCACGAAGCCGTCGGCCTCCAGCACGCGGCGGCTGAAGGCGCGCACGGTCACGGCGTCGTCCACCACCAGCACACGCGGCCCGCTCATGCTCCACCTCCATCCACCGGCTTCTGGTAGAGGATGGCGTCGGGGAAGCGGCGCGGAACGAACAGCGAGGACATGCGGCTCATGCTTTCCGAATGGCCGAGACAGACGAAGCCGCCCGGCGCCAGGGCATCGTGGAACATGCTCGCCGCCTCCCGTCGGCCCAGATCGTCGAAATAGATCAGCAGGTTGCGGCAGAAGATCACGTCGATCCCGCGAAAAGCCCGCACCTGCTGCGGGTCGACGATGTTGACCAGCGAGAAATCGACCGAGTCCCGCAGATCCTCGACGATCCGCCAGCGCGGCCCGCCGGCCTCGGCCGGTCCGCGCTGGGGCTGGAAATATTTGGCGCGCAGATGGGCCGGCAGCCCCTGCAAAGCGCGCTCGTCATAGATGCCCTCGCGCGCGCGGTCCAGCACGGCGCTGTCGATGTCCGACGCCAGCAGCTCGATCTCGTAATCGTCCACACGCCGCCAGTTTTCCAGCAGCATGATGGCGATGGAATAGGGCTCCTCCCCGGTGGCGCAACCGGCCGACCAGATGCGCAGACGCGCCCCCTTCGGCCGCCCCCGCACAAGCTCGTCGAGGACGGAGTTCACCAGGCAGTCGAACTGGTACTTCTCGCGGAAGAAATAGGTCTCGTTCACCGTCATCAGGTTGACGAGCCGCTGAAGCTCCTCCCCCGACGCCTGGAAGCGCAGCAGATTCATGTAGGTGCGCAGGTCCGCGGCCCCGACCGCCTGCATGCGGGCGGCGACGCGGCGGTCGACGAAATAGCGCTTGGCCTCGGTGAAGGACAGGCCGGTGCGGTCCCGCAGGAATCCGCAGAGCGTCGCATACTCCTCCGGGGACAGGGCTTGCGGTTCGGTGTCGCTCACCGTCACCCGCCACGAAAACTGGAACGGGCGGTATCGACGGCAAACGCGACGAAAGCATCCTCGGGAAAGCGGCGGGCCAGCGTCTCCAGGCTGGACAGCGCTTCCGGGCTGCCGGCCTCGGCCAGGGCCTCCACGGCGGCGAGGCAGACATTGACGTCGGCGTCACGCTCCATCACCCGGGCCAGCCAGTCGGCCCGGCTGGCATGGAGGAGGCTGCCCAGCCCCTGCACCGCGAAGATGCGCAGGTCGGCGTCGCCATGGTCGAGCAGCGGCAGCAACGCCGGGGCGGCGACCTCGGCCGGCATCTGTTGCAGGCTTTCCAGCGCCGCGTTGCGCAGAGCCGCGTCCTCGCGGTCGAGGAAGGGGACCAGGGCCGCCGCCGCATCCGATGTGGCGATGCGGGCGAGCGCCGTCAGGATGGACTCGCGCACGCCGGCATCCCCCTCCGCCTGAAGCCGGCGGGCCAATGCCGCCTCCGCTCCCGGCGACGGCGCATGACCGAGCGCATGGGCGACATCGCGGCGCATCGCGATGTCGGCATCCTCCAGCGCGGCCAGCGGATCGCGCGCAGCCCCGGTCCCGGCCGGGGGGCCGGCCTGAGCGGCGTCCGGAGCGGCCTTTTTCTTCACCAGTCCCATGGCGTCACTCCCTAGTCCGTGCCGATACGCCGCGCGACGGGCAGCAGCCAGCGGGTCAGCTGGCCGGCGATCCGGTCCGACGGCAGAACGACGCCGGCCCCACCGCGCCGGATCAGCTCCTGCGGCATGCCGAAGACGACGGCGCTGTCCTCCGACTCGGCGATGGTGCGACCGCCGCGGGCATGGAGGTCGGCCATCGACGCCGCCCCGTCACTGCCCATGCCGGTCAGCAGGACGCCCACCAACCGGTCGGGCGGCAGCAGCCGCAGGGCGCTGGTCACCAGCCGGTCGGCATTGGGGTGCCAGGGCCGGTCGGGGGATGCCGGCACGCAGACCGCCTGAAGCCGTCCGCCGCGCCGCGCCAGCTCCACGTCGGCGCCGCCGCGGGCGATGCCGACCATGCCCGGCTCCAGCGCCGTCGCCCGTTCCACCTCCACCACCCGCAGCGCGCACAGCTCGTCCAGCCGGCGCGCCAGCGTCGCGGTGAAGGCGGCCGGCATATGCTGGGCCACCACCACCGGCCAGGGGAAACCGGCGGGCAGCAGCGGCAGGATGTCCTCCAGCGTGCCGGGACCGCCGGTCGACACGCCGACCAGCACCACCCCCCCGCCGTCATCGCCCGCGGCCGCCACTGACGATGCCGCCGCCGGCGCCGGCGCGACGAAATCCTCCCCGGCGATGCGGGCGCGGGCCAGCCGCAGCCGTTCGCGCAGACCGTGGACACGGCGCGGGCGGGAGGATGCGGCGGCGCGCACCGTCTCTACCAGTTCCTCGCCGATGCGGCCGATGGAGCCGGCGGACGGCTTCTGCACCGCCTCCACCGCTCCCAGCCGCAACGCCTCGAGCGTCTCCTCCGCCCCCGCCGCGGTAAGGGCGGAAACCATAACGACCGGCTTGGGATGCTCCACCATGATGCGGGCAAGGCAGGCCAGACCGTCCATGCCCGGCATGGTGACGTCCAGCGTCACCACATCCGGGTCGAGCACCGGCAGGCGCACCAGCGCCTCCTCCCCCGTCGCGGCGGTCTCCACCCGGAAGCCGGCATCAGTCAACAGATCCGCGATGCGCCGGCGCATCAACGCGGAATCGTCCACCACCAGAACCGTCAGCACGCCGCCCCCCATCCAACACTCATTGCGGGGCAAGACGCAGATCGGCCAGCCGGTCCATGTCGAGCAGGCTGTCCGCGTCCATCAGCAGGATCATGCGGGCGCGGGCGCCGTTCCTGCTCCCGCCGTCCTTGCTGCCGTCATCGAGCGTGGCGACCCGGCGGATCAGCCGGCGCTGCGCCGCCGACACCGCCGGAGCCGGACCGATCCGCCCGGCCGGGACGGTCAGCAAGCCGGACAGCCCGTCGACCAGCAGCCCGACCAGCAGCCCGTCGCGCCCGACCACCACCACCCGCCCGCGCTCCGGCCCGGAGGCGGGGTTGGTGGCGGCGGCCGGCAGGTTCAGCAGCCGGCGCTGGTCGATCAGCGGCAAAACCTCGCCGCGCAGGCTCAGGACACCGGCGACGAAGTCGGGAGCATTGGGCAGCGGCGTGATGGCATCGGGCCGGCGCAGCACCTCGCGCACGGCGGAGACCGGCAAACCGTACTCCGCACCGGCGAGGCGGAAGACGACGAAGCGTTCCCCGCCGCCATTCTCCTCCGCAGGCCGCGCCGGCTCCATCCCGCTTCCCTCTCCGCCCGAATCGCCGCCGATCGCAGCACCATGGCGGAACAGCCGCTCCGCCGACAGCACAGACACCAGCCGCCGGACAGCGCCACTTCCGCCATCCGCCCGGGCGATGCCGTCCAGATCCTCGAACTCCGGCTCGCGGGCCAGCAGTGGCGGCACCGGGTCGATCAGCGCCGGGTCGAGCCGCAGGATCTCGCGCACCTCGTCGACCAGCACCCCGACCGGCGCCTGCCCGCCCCCCGCTGTCCCAAGCCCCGCCCGCACCACGACGACGCGGCGCCCGGCCGCCTGTTCGCCGGCCGCATCCAGCCCGAACAGGGCGCGCAACCCCACCAGCGGCAGCAGCCGGTCGCGCACCGCCATCACCCCCAGCAGATGCGCCTTGGCCCGCGCCATGCGGGCGACCTCGCGCGGGGCCGGCAGGACCTCGCGCACCCGGTCCACCGGCAGGGCGAATTCCTGCCCGGCGACCCCGAACACCAGCAGGGCCTGCCGGTCGAACCCGTCGGCCGACGCCGTATTCCCGTCCGGCGCCGCTGCGAACCCGGCCGGCGCCGACGCGGTGCCCCGGTCCGTCCGCTCCGTTTCTGCGCCATCGCCGAATTGGCGGTCGATCAGCACGTCCAGCTTCAGGATGGTGGCCGGGCCGTCGCGCAGCAGACCGTCCAGCAGGACGGGATCGAGCCCCCCCTCCTCCTGCGTCACCGGGTCGATGCGGTCGGGGGCGGTACGCAGGATGCCGGCCATGGCGTCGACCCGCAGCCCGACCGGCTGGCCGCGATGCCCGACCAGCACCACCCGCGTCTCCCGCGTGGCCGGGACATCACCCGGCCGGCCCGACACCCTGGTCCCCAGCGCCGTCCCAAGGTCCAGCACCGGCACCGCCTCGCCATGCCACTGGGCCAACCCGTCCAGGCCGGGCGGCCCCAGCGGGATGCGCACCAGCTCCGGCAGCCGGATCACCGCGCGGACCGCCGCCAGCGGCAGGGCGAGGCGCAGATCGCCGACCGCCACCGTAACGAAGGCGAGGGCGCCGTCGGCCACGGCGGCCGCATCCCCCCCGGCCACGGCGGTCAAACCGCGCCCAGCAGGCTGTCTGCCATCGCCGCGATCTCCTCGATCGCCGACGCCAGCTCCTCGGCCCCCTTCGCCTGCTCACGTGCCGCCTTCGCCGCTTCGGAACCGGCGAGGTTCGCGGCGGCGGCGGCGGCGGCGACCTGTTCCACCCCGACGCGGGTCTCACGCAGGGCGGTGGTGGTCTCGGTGGCGGCGTCCAGGATCTCGCGGCTGCCGGCGGTGACCACCCGCAGCTCCTGCGCCCCGGCGGTCAATGTGACGCCGAAGGCGCGGTGGCGGGCGATCTCCGTCACCGCCGTCGCCGACACCTCCTCGACGTCGCGGCGCACCCGAAGCATCTGGTCCTGAATGTCGCGGACGATGTCCTTCACCCGCTCCGCACTGTCGGCGCTGTCGCCGGCCAGCTTGCGGATGTCGCCGCTGACCACGGTGAAGCCGCGGCCGAATTCCCCCGCCCGCGCCGCCTCGATCGAGCCGCTGACCGCCAGCATGCCGGTCTGGATGGCGACGGTGGCGATGGCATCGACCACCTTGTCGATGCGCCGGCCGATGCGCTCCAGCGCGTCCAGCCGCTCACCGGCCCGGCGGGAGGCGTCCACCGCCTCCAGCATGCCGTCGGCCAGCCGGCCGATGGTCTCGCGCGTTTCGCCCAGCAGCCCTTCCATCGCGGTGCAGCGCTCCACCGACTCGCCGGCACGCCCGGCGGCCAGCGTCGCCGCCGCGTCGATCTCGGCAATCGCCGAGGCCAGCTGGTGGGTGGCGGCACTCTGCGACTGCGCCCCGCCCGAGATCTGGCCGATGGCGGTCATGATCTGGGCCGCGCCCCGGTTGATCTCCTCGATGGCGGCCGACAGCTCCTCCGCTGCGGAGGCCAGCTCGTCGGCGGTGGCGGCGAGGTCGGCGGTGCCCTCCAGTTCCTCGGCCAGTTCGGACAGCTGGCCGGCGGCGCGCTGGCTCTGGGCCAGGGCGACGGCCTGCTCGCCCGCCGTCCTCAGCGCCTCCTCGGCGGCGGCGGACTGCTCCTCGGCACTGGCGGCGATCGTCTCGGCCCCGCGCAGGGCCTCCCGCGCCGCCTGATCGGCCTCGACGGCGGCACGGATCGTCTCCTGCGCGCCCTGGACAATGGTCGTCATGTCCGACCGGACGCCTTCCAGCTGCTGGACGATCCGACGCCCGCGCTCCACCTCCGCCTTGGCGGCATCGGACGAGGCGACGATCCCGGTGGCGATGGCGGCCACCGCCTGCTGGATTTCGCCGACCATCGCCTGGATGTCGTTGGCGCTCCGCTCCGACCGTTCGGCCAGCGCCTGCACCTCGTCGGCGACGACGGCGAAGCCCTTCCCCGCCTCGCCGGCCCGCGCCGCCTCGATGGCGGCGTTCAATGCCAGGAGGTTGGTCTGGTCGGCGATGGCGGCGACGCTCTGCACGATGGCGCCGATCTCCCGCGCCTGGGCCTCCAGATCGCGGACCAGCCGGACCGAGGCCTCCTGCCGCTCGGCGGCGCGGACGATGCCGTCGATGGAGGACAGGATCTGGCCGCTGACATCCTTCAGCGTCGCCTGCAGCGCCTCGACCCGCAGCACCGCCTGTTCCGCCGTGTTGCGCGAGCGGGTCAGCAGTTCGGACGCGCGGCCGATCATGCGCTGGCTTTGCTGGGTGGCGCCGGCCGACTGTTCGGCACCGGCGGCGATCTGGTCCATCGCCCGGCGCAGCTCCTCCGCCGCGGTGGCCGCCTGGGTGACGCCGCTCGCCAGTTCGGTGGAGGCGGCGGCGATGCCGCTGGCGGCTTGGCGGCGGCGCGAATCGGTGCGCGCCCGACGGCGCTGCGGCGCGCTCGGCGTCGCGGCGGCAGGGGCCGGGGTGGGGGGTGTCGTGGCGGCGGCTTCGGCCACGGACCGTTCAGGACCCTCGTCGCCGGGTCTGGTCCGGGCGGTGCGCGCCGTGTCGATCCTGGTCTTCTTGATGAGTGCCATGGTCCTTCCCCGCCCTTCCAGCCGGTTCTTCTTGTTGTCGTTACGCGACCAGCCGCCCGATATAGCGGCCCAGCGTCGCCTGCAAAGCCCCGGCGGAGCCGGCGTCGAGCAGCAGGACCACACGCCCGCCAACCTCGACCCCATCCCCGCCCCCGTCCCCTTCGGACAGGTTGGTGCGCAGGTCGATGTGGAACAGCACGGCGGCACCCTCCGCGGTCGGAACCGTGCCCGAACAGCCCCGCAGGATCTCGTCCGCAGTGCCGCGGAACACCGCCGGCAGCCCGGTCTCGACCGGCTCGCCCAGCAGGTTGGCGACCAGCGCCAGCGCGCTGTTCAGCACGACGTTGCCCAGTTCCGCCAGCACCTCGTCCTCCAGCGCCGGCGCGTCTTCGGCCGCAACGTCGGGGGGCAGGGCGGCACCAACCAGGGGCAGGCTGCCGGCCTGGGGAAAGACCAGCAGGGCACATCCCGCGAACAGGCCGTCCAGCTTTTCCGAGATGCCGACAAGCGGCGGCGTCAGCGCACGGTCCAGCAGCGCGGCCACCGCGTCCGGCGGCACCGTCTCCACCGTCGGGACCGACAGGGTCACCAGCCCGCCCAGCATGCGGCCGAGCGCAGTCGCCGCCCGGCCGATGCCGATGTTGCCCAGTTCGGCCAGCGCGTCGCGTTCCAGATCGCTCAGCATGGCCTGTTCCCGTGATTGGGGGCGCTCACTCCGGCGCGGCCTGGGTGGCGCGGCGCGGCGGCAGGGCGGTGGAGTTCAGGAAGCGGACGACCTGCTCCTCCTCCAGCGGCTTGGGCATGAAGGCGGCACCGACCGCGCGGATGCCAGACACCACCGCGTCCTGGGCATTGGCGGTGATGATGGCGATGTGGACGTTCGGATGGCTGCCGCGCAGCTTGGCGGCGGTGTCCACGCCATTGTCGCCGGGCATGTTGTAATCGATGATCGCAACATCGACCGGCGTGTCCTGCAACGTCCTGAAGAGTTCGTCGCCGTTCGCAGCCTCGACCACCGTCCAGTCCGGCTTGCTGCGCAAGACCATTGCCCGCACATGCATGCGCGAAAGCTTGCTGTCGTCAACGATGATTGCGGTCTTACCCAAGATATACGCCTTTTGGATGGAGATCGGTCAAAGAAGCCGAATTGAGCAAAAGTATACAGATTGAAGAGCGCCATACCAGTCCTCTTAATTGCTTGTGAGATTTTGCCGGGGCGCAATCTGGCGAACTCATGCTATCGAGACGGTGCGTCTCCTCCGATCCGGCCACCGTCCCATGCCGCCCTCCGCCGCATCTGCCCAACTGGCCGCCCGATTGGCCGTCCTGCTGCGCGAGGCGCTGGCCCACCACCGCGCCGGCGATCTGGAGGGGGCGGAGCGCGCCTACCGCGCCATGCTGGCGGCCGACGGAGCGAATGCCGACGCCCTGCACCTGCTGGGGGTTCTGCATCACCAGCGCGGCCTGGATGCCGAGGCCGTCCGCCTGATCGGGCAGGCCATCGCCCGGCGACCGGGCATGGCGGAACAGCACGCCAACCTCGGCCTTGCCCTCCACGCCCTGGGCCGGCTGGCGGAGGCCGAGGCGGAATACCGCCGGGCGCTCGCCCTGCGCGAAGCCTATGCGGAGGCGCACAACAGCCTGGGCAGCGCGCTCCAGGAGCAGGACCGGCTGGCGGAGGCCGCCATCCATTACCGCCGCGCACTGGATCTCGACGGCGGCTATGCCGAGGCCTGGGCCAATCTCGGCACGCTTTTGCGGGCGCAGGACGACTATGCGGAGGCGGAAGCGGCTCTGCGGCATGCCCTGCGGCTCGACCCCGGCCATGCCACCGCCATGACCAACCTCGGCGTCGTGCTGAAGGAGACCGGCCGCGCCGCCGAGGCCGAGGCCACGCATCTTGAAGCCCTGCGGCTCGACCCCGGCGATGCCGAGACGATGGTGAACCTCGCCCTGCTGCGCGAGGCACAGGGCCGCGGCGAGGAGGCTGAGTCGCTCTACGCCAAGGCGCTGATCCACGCCCCCGGCTTCGCGCTGGCCCGCTGGAATCTCGCTCTCCGGCTGCTCGGCCGCGGTCGGCTGGCGGAGGGTTGGAACGAGTATGAGGCCCGTTTCGCCTCGCGCCGGGTGTCGGCCGGGCGCAGCTTCGCCCTTCCGGTCTGGGACGGCAGGCCCGGCCGGCGCCTGCTGGTCTGGCGCGAGCAGGGGCTGGGCGACGAACTGATGTTCGGCACCGCGCTGCCCGACCTCTCCGCGCGCTTCGGGCCGGAGATGCTGGTGGTCGAGGTCGATCCGCGCCTGACCGGGCTGGTCGGCCGCGCCCTGCCGGGTGTCACGGTGCGGGCGCAGACGGCGGACCCTGCCGATGCCAATCCCGGCGACGCCGACGCCCATCTGCCGATGGGATCGCTGCCCCGCCTGCTGCGCCCGACCCTGGCCGATTTCCCCGCCCGGCCGTCCTGGCTGGCCCCCGATGCCATGCTGCTGGCGGAGTGGCGCGAGCGGCTGACGGCGCTGGGGCCCGGCCTGCGCGTCGGCATCTGCTGGGGCAGCCAGAATATGCTGGGGGAGCGCAAGGCCTCCTACACCGCGCTGGCCGACTGGGCGCCACTGCTGACCCTGCCCGGCCTGCTCGCGGTCACGCTGCAGTATGACGGGCGCGAGGCGGAAATCGCCGCGACCGAAGAGCGACTCGGTGTCAGAATCCACCGCTGGCCCGGCACCGACCTGAAGAACGATCTGGAGGGTGTGGCGGCGTTGATCGCCAACCTCGACCTCGTGGTGACGGTGGCGAGTTCGGTGGGCGAGATGGCGGGAGCCTTGGGCGTGCCGGTCTGGCGCTTCGGCCCGGCCGGCGACTGGACGGCGCTCGGCAGCGGCGTGCGGCCCTGGTTCCCCTCCATGCGGCTGTGGAGCGCAATTCCCGGCGAGAGGCTGGCGGACCTGTTGTCCCGTGTCGCAGGCGAATTGCGCCGGCTGATCCCCGCATTGCCTAGCGACGAGTGGCTGGCCGAAGCGCGCGACCTGCACGAGTCCGGCCGCTGGCCGGAAGCGGAAAAGGCTTACCAACGCATCCTCGACCAGAGCGGCGAAATGCCGGCTGCGCTGGAGGGCTATGCCCAGCTCGGCCATCAGGCCGGCCGTCCCGACATCGCCGCCGCCCTGCTGAGCCGCGCCATCGCGGTGGAGCCGACCGCCGACCGCCACAAGCGCCGCGCCCAGGCCCATCAGGAGATGGGTGCCCTGGCCGACGCCGAGGCCGATTGGCTGGCCACCGCCACGCTGGCGCCCGACGATGTCGAGGCGCTCGGCAATCTCGGCGCCCTGCGCCTGTCCCGCGGGGCGGCGCTTGAGGCGGCGGAGGCGACCGGCGCTGCCTTGCGGCTCGCCCCCTTCCATGCCGGGCTGTGGGCGAATGCCGGGCTGGCGCGGCAGGGGGTGGGCGACACCGGGCAACCCTTCCTCCGGCGGGCACTCGCCCTCGACCCGGCACTGACGGAGGCCTGGACCGCCCTGTCGGCGGAAGCCCTGCGCCATCCCGACCATGCCGCCGAGGCGGAGCGCACGGCCAGCCGCGCTCTGCGCCTGCGACCCGGCGACCCGGCGGCCGTCAGCAATCTGGGTCTCTCCGCGCTGGCGCTCGACCGGCCGGCCGAGGCGGTGGCGCATCTGCGCAGTGCGCTCCGGAGCCGTCCCGGTGATCTCGGCACGCTGGGCAACCTCGCTTTGGCGCTGGAACGGGCGGGCGACGGCACAGCCGCCGGACTGGCCTGGTGGCGGGTGATCCTGTTCGCGCCCGGAACCGGTGCCGGCTGGGCCGGGCTGGCCGATCTGCGGCAGCGGCAGGGCCGGCTAGACGCCGCGCTGAAGGGCTGGGGCCGCGCCCTGGCTCTGGAACCCGAACGGGCGGAGTGGCGCTACAATCAAGGCAACGCCCTGCATGCCGCCGGCCGGCCGGCCGAAGCCGATGCGGCCTATCGCCGGGCGGTGGAGGATGACCCGACCCTGACGCTCGCGGCCTTCAACCGCGGTTATGCGGCGCTGGCACGGGGAGAGCTTGCCACCGGCTGGACCGGGCTGGAGGCCCGCTTCGCCGCAGGCCGGGCCCTGCCCGACCGGCGCTTCCGCATGCCCGCCTGGAACGGCGGCGATCTGACCGGGCGGACGGTGCTGGTCTGGCGCGAACAGGGGGTGGGGGACGAGCTGATGCACAGCGCCTGCTTCCCCGACCTGATCGCACGTGCCAACCGGGTCATCATCGAATGCGAGCCGCGATTGGCGGGTCTGTTCGCGCGCTCCTTCCCGCAGGCGACGGTGCGCGGAGCGACGGCGGATCCGGTGGATGCCGATTGCCACGTACCCGCCGGGTCGCTGCCCCTGCGGCTGGGCTGGGGGCTGGGGGGCTTCGCGAAGCGGGGCGGATGGCTGTGCGCGGACGACGCGGCGGTGGAACGGTGGCGGGGATGGGTGGGTGACGACGATCACCGCCTCACCATCGGCCTGTGCTGGCGCAGCGGCCTGCGCGGCGCCTTGCGCGACGCCAACTATGCCCCCCTGACCGATTGGGCGCCGATCCTCACCCTGCCCGGCCTGCGTCTGATCAACCTGCAATATGACGAGTGCGAAGCCGAACTCGCCGACGCCGAACGGCGTTTCGGCATCGCGATCCACCGCCCGCCGATCGACCTTAAGAACGACCTCGACGGTGCGGCGGCCCTGACGGCGGCGCTGGACCTCGTGGTCTCCGCCGGAACGTCCGTGGCGGAAATGGCAGGCGCGCTGGGGGTGCCGGTCTGGCGGATCGGGCCGGCGGGGGACTGGACGGCGCTCGGCACCGGCTGCCGGCCCTGGTATCCGTCGATGCGGCTGTTCGGGCCGCGACCGGGCGGGACGCTCGGCGACGCGCTGGACGCCGCCGGGCGTGCCCTTGCAGATCTCAGAATGCCGGAACCACGGCGCTCTTGAACTTGGTGAGGATGAACTCCTTCACCTCGGGGCTGTTGTAGGCCTTCACCAGCTTGGCAACCCAGGGCTTGTCCTTGTCGGCCTTGCGGACGGCGATGACGTTGGCATAGGGGCTGTCGGCCGACTCGCGCGCGATGGCGTCCTTGACCGGGTCGATGCCGGCCTCCAGCGCGAAGTTGGTGTTGATGGCGGCGGCGGTCACGTCGTCCAGCGAGCGCGGCAGCTGGGCAGCGTCCAGCTCGACGATCTCCAGCTTCTTCGGGTTCTCGACGATGTCGATCGGCGAGGCCTTCAGGGTGCCGCCGTCCTTCAGCTTGATCAATCCCTTGGCCTGAAGCAGCAGCAGGACGCGGCCGCCGTTGGTCGGGTCGTTGGGGATGGCGAACTTGGCCCCCGTCGGCAGCTCTTCCAGGCTCTTCACCTTCTTGGAATAGATGCCGATCGGATAGACCACCGTCTTGCCGACGCTGACCAGATCGAAGCCGCGGTCCTTCACCTGGTTGTCCAGATAGGGCTGGTGCTGGAAGCTGTTGGCGTCGAGGTCACCGCCGGCCAGCGCCTGGTTCGGAATGACATAGTCGGTGAATTCCAGGATCTGGATGTCCAGCCCGTCCTTGGCGGCGATGGGCTTCACCGCTTCCAGGATCTGGGCATGCGGACCGGCGGTGACGCCGACCTTGATGGTCTCGGCGGAAGCACCGAAGGCGATGGCCATGGTGGCGGCGCCGGCCAGCAGGGAAGCCAGCGAACGGAAGCGCAGCATCTCGAACACTCCTCGGGTATTGTTGGTCAGGATTTCAGGATCAGGACTTCAGATTGCGTTTGTTGACCCGGCGGGCGATCAGGTCGCCCGTCGACTGGACGATCTGCACCAGCACGATCAGCACGATCACCACCGCCAGCATCACTTCCGGCAGGAAGCGCTGATAGCCGTAGCGGATGCCGAGATCGCCCAAGCCCCCGCCACCGACGGCGCCGACCATGGCGGAATAGCCGATCAGGCTGACCGCCGACAGGGTCAGGCCGGCGACGATGCCCGGCAGGGCTTCCGGCAGAAGAACCTTGCGGATGATCTGGAACGGCGTGGCGCCCATCGCCTGCGCCGCCTCGACCAGCCCGCGATCCACCTCGCGCACCGCGTTTTCGACGACGCGGGCGATGAAGGGAGCGGCGGCGACGGTCAGCGGCACGATGGCGGCGTTGGTGCCGATGGAGGTGCCGGCGATCAGCCGGGTGAAGGGGATGATCGCCACCACCAGGATGATGAAGGGGGTGGAACGGGTCATGTTGACCACCGCCCCCATCACCTTGTTGAAGGCGAAGTTCTGCAGCAGCTCGCCCCGGCCGGTGACGGCAAGCATCACGCCGATGGGCAGACCGATCAGCGTCCCGATGGCGCCAGACACCGCCACCATGTGCAGCGTATCGATCAGCCCCTTGATCAGCAGGTCAATGATTTGCGGGGAGAGCATGGCCCAACACCTCGACACCCAGATTGTTCTCTTTCACCAGCGCGATGGCCGCATCGACCTGGGCCTGATCGCCCAGCGCCTCCACCACCAGAGTGCCGAAGGGGGCGCCCTGGATCTCGTCGATCTGGCCGTGCCAGATGTTCAGGTCCAGATTCAGCTGGCGGCTGATGGCGCTGATGACCGGGGTGGTCGCCTTCTCGCCGGTGAAGGTGATCCGCAGCACCGGGTTGCTCCCCTGGCCGGGCTCGTGTGACAGCCGGCCGCGCAGGCTGTCGGGGATGCCGCGGTTGATGACGGGATCGACGAAGCTGCGGGTGGTCGGGTGTTGCGGGTGGGCGAAGATGTCGAAGACCGGCCCCTGTTCGATCACCCGGCCGCCCTCCATCACCGCCACCTTGTGGCAGATCTCCTTGATGACGGCGATCTCATGGGTGATCAGCACGATGGTCAGGCCGAGCCGCCGGTTGATGTCGGCCAGCAGATGCAGGATCTGGGTCGTCGTTTCCGGGTCAAGGGCCGAGGTCGCCTCGTCCGACAGCAGGACCTTTGGCTTGCTGGCCAGCGCGCGGGCGATGCCGACGCGCTGCTTCTGTCCGCCCGACAGCTCCGCCGGATAGCGGTCGCGCTTGTCGGCCAGCCCGACGAGGTCGAGCAGCGGTTCCACCGTCTTGCGGATTTCGGCCTTCGGCGTCCCCGCCAGCTCCAGCGGCAGCGCCACATTGTCGAAGACAGTGCGCGAGGACAGCAGGTTGAAGTGTTGGAAGATCATGCCGATGGAATGGCGGGCCTTGCGCAGCTCCACCGCCGACAGGGCGGTCATCTCCACCCCGTCCACCGTGACGCTGCCCGAACTCGGGCTTTCCAGCAGGTTGACCGTGCGCAGCAGGGTGGATTTGCCGGCGCCGGAGCGGCCGATGATCCCGAAGACCTCGCCGCGGGCAATGGACAGGTCGATGTCGGCCAGCGCATGGACCGGAGCCCCGCCGCCGCGCGCCGCATAAGTCTTGTGAATGTTTGTTAGCGTTATCATCATTTATTCGGCAAAAGGGGACGTCCAGCGTCCCCCGGCCTCCCTCACCAAGTCGGAATGATGGAACCGTTGAAGCGCGTCTCGATAAACTGCCGCACTTCGGGCGAACGATACAGCGCAATGAAGCGCTTGATCGTCGGGTCTTCCATGCGATCCTTGCGGACCGCCCACACCAGGTTCCATTTGGACTGGTCATCCTCCAGCAGCAGGGCCTTCTTCGGTTCCAGTCCGGCCAGCACGGCATAGTTGAGGGTGATGACCGACGCATCCACGTCGTCGAGCGAGCGCGGCAGCTGGGCGGCATCCAGCTCCACCAGCTTGATGCCCTTCGGGTTCGTGACGTCGGCGATGGTGGTGTTGAGGCCGGCGCCCTCCTTCAGCCCGATCACGCCGGCCTTGGCCAGCAGGAACAGGGCGCGGGCGCCATTGGTGGGATCGTTGGGGATCGACACCGACGCGCCCGGTTTCAGGTCGGCCAGCGCCTTCACCTTGCTGCTGTAGACGCCCATCGGCACCACGACGCTCTTGGCGACGGAGACGATGTCGTAGCCGCGCTGCTTCACCTGATTGTCGAGGAAGGGCTGGTGCTGGAAATTGTTGGCGTCGATGTCGCCGGCCTGGAGCGCGGCATTCGGCATGTTCCAGTCGGTGAATTCGATCACCTGCGCCTCGATGCCCTCCTTGGCGGCCAGCTTGGCGGTGAACTCCAGGATCTCGCCATAGGGGCCGGCCGACACGCCGAGCTTCAACGGAGCGGCGAAGGCGGAGGTGGCGGCGGTCAGCAGGCCGGCAGCGACGGCAGCGACGGCCACCGACATCAGGATGCGCTTCATCGGGACTTTCCTCAGGGTTTCTTGGCAGCGGGCATTGATCGGGGGTCAGCGGCGGCGGGTGTCGGGCAGCCGGCTGTAATGCTGGTGGGCGGCGCGCTGGGCCTGTCCGACATTGCGGAAGACGCGGCGGTCGAGATCGCGGAAAGCCCAATCGGACACGAAGAAGGTGTAGCCGCCGCGTTCGGCGACGACGATGCCGGCGGAACGGCCCTGGACTTCGATGGCGTAGGCGTTGGCGTGGGTCATGGCGAGAGGCTCCCCTTTGCCGCGGCGAACCCCAGGCACAGCGGGGCGGCGGCGCAAATGCGGTCTTCGGGACTGGCGGCGGAACTGGCGGATGTGCGGGATGGGCGCTGTGTTTCAGGGCCGCAAGGTCAGCGGCAACACAGGCCCGAACGCATCATGCAGGCCGGGGAAGCGGTCCGAAGCACGGATGGGGGAGCGGAAACTCGCAACGTCATTCCGGTCTCTCCTTCTTGAAGAGGTCCACGACCGGTATCGTGGCGCTTTAGCGTTTGGTGACGCGGCGCAAGCTGCAAAAGTCAAATTGCCGCGGGATGCCCCGGCGGGGCGTCCGATGGCTTTTATCTACTCTTTCGATGGAGTTTGGTCAAATCCATTTTTGCATTTTGTGTGAAATTCTCAATTAAGCGGACGAGAATCGTAAAATCTCTGCAGCGCGACAGCGACAGGTGACGGGCGCGTGGAATGTGCTATCTATCGCGGCGATGGTTCATCCGGGGCCCCCACACCGCCCCGGCGAGCGATGCGAGGAGAGTGTTTTGTCCGCCGATACCAGCGCCCTGGGCTTGCCGGCCGCCGAGGTTCCTGTCGACGACCAGCTCGTGCTGGCCCTGCCCAAGGGCCGCATCCTGAAAGAGCTGCGCCCGTTGCTGACCCATGCCGGCATCCATCCGGAGCCGGCCTTCGACGACGACAAAAGCCGGCTTCTGCGCTTCGCCACCAATGTGCCGAACCTCAGCATCATCCGCGTGCGCTCCTTCGACGTGGCGACCTTCGTCGCCTTCGGCGCCGCCCATCTCGGCGTCGCGGGCAACGACGTGCTGATGGAATTCGACTATCCGGAAATCTACGCGCCGCTCGACCTCGGCATCGGCGCCTGCCGCCTGTCGGTCGCCGAACCGGCGGAGATGATGGAAGGCGACGATCCGTCGCGCTGGAGCCATGTGCGCGTCGCCACCAAATACCCCGAGGTGACCAAGCGTCACTTCGCCGCGCGCGGCGTCCAGGCCGAATGCGTCAAGCTGAACGGTGCGATGGAACTGGCGCCGACGCTGGGCCTGTGCCGACGCATCGTCGATCTGGTCTCCACCGGCTCGACCTTGAAGGCCAACGGGCTGGTGGAGGTGGAGCACATCGCCGACGTCACCTCGCGCCTGATCGTCAACCGCGCCGCCTTCAAGACGCGGACGGCCGAAATTTCTCAGTGGATCGACAAGTTCCGGGAGGCGGTGAATGCCCGTCAGGCTTGATATTCTCGACGCGGACTTCGCTGCCGGCTTCGAGGCGCTGCTGCATGCCAAGCGCGAGGCCAGCGAGGATGTCCAGACGCTGGTCGCCGGCGTGATCGAGCAGGTCCGCACCCGCGGCGACGATGCCCTGATCGACTACACCGCCCGCTGGGACCGCCAGACCCTGACCGCCGACACCCTGCGCATCGGCCGGGACGAGATCGACGCCGCCACCGCCAAGTGTTCGGCCGAGACGCTGGAGGCGCTGGACCTCGCCGCGGCGCGGATCGAGGACTTCCACCGCCGCCAGATTCCGGAGGTCACCGATTACCGCGACGCCGCCGGCGTGCGGCTGGGGGCCCGCTGGACGGCGGTCGGCGCCGTCGGCCTCTATGTGCCGGGCGGCACCGCGTCCTATCCCTCGTCGGTGCTGATGAACGCGCTGCCGGCCAAGGTCGCGGGCGTTGAGCGCGTCGTCATGGTGGTGCCGACGCCGGACGGGGCGATCAACCCGCTGGTGCTGGCCGCCGCCAAGCGCTGCGGCATCGACGAGATCTACCGCATCGGCGGCGCCCAGGCGGTCGCGGCGCTGGCCCACGGCACGGCGACGATCCGGCCGGTCGACAAGATCGTCGGCCCGGGCAACGCCTTCGTCGCCGCCGCCAAGCGGCAGGTCTACGGCCTCGTCGGCATCGACAGCATCGCCGGCCCGTCGGAAATCCTGGTGGTCGCCGATGGCCACAACGATCCGGCCTGGATCGCCATGGATCTGCTGTCGCAGGCCGAACACGACACGTCGGCCCAGTCGATCCTGATCACCGACGATGCGGCCTTCGCCGACGCGGTGGCCGCGGCGGTGGAGAAGCATCTGGAGAGGCTGCCGCGCACCGCGATCGCCGCGGAGAGCTGGCGCGAGCATGGCGCCATCGTCCTGGTCGGCGACCTGATGGCCGATGCACCGGCCCTGGTCGACCGGCTGGCGCCCGAGCATCTGGAACTGGCGGTGGCGGATCCGGACGCGCTGGCGGCGAGGATCCGCAATGCCGGCGCCATCTTCCTCGGCCGCTACACGCCGGAGGCGATCGGCGACTATGTGGCCGGGCCGAACCATGTGCTGCCGACGGCGCGCAGCGCCCGCTTCTCCTCCGGCCTCAATGTGCTGGATTTCATGAAGCGGACGACCTTCGTCGCCTGCGACGCCGACAGCCTGCGGGCCATCGGCCCGGCGGCGGTGACGCTGGCGATGGCCGAAGGGCTGGAGGCGCATGCCCGCTCGGTCGCGCAGCGGTTGCCGGGTTATCAGGATTAAGGCGTACAAGGACCAAGGTCGATAAAAACTGATAAAGACTGCGGGGGAGGCGGGGCGTGACGACGGCAAAGGGCAAGCGGCGCATCACCCATGTGACGCTCGACGAGCGGAGTGTCGTCCGCCACAAGCCGGAGGTCGAGCATGAGCGCGCCGTCGCCATCTTCGACCTGCTGGAGGACAACGAGTTCTGCCCCTGCGACTTCGCGGAGGACGGGCCGTACCACCTGCACCTGTCGATCGAGGACAACCGCCTGGTCTTCGACATCCGGCGCGAGGACAACAGCGAACTCGACCGGCTGCTGCTGCCGATCACCGGCTTCCGGTCGATCGTCCGCGATTACTTCCTGATCTGCGAGAGCTACTACGCCGCCATCAAGCGGTCGACGCCCTCGCAGATCGAAGCCATCGACATGGGCCGCCGCGGCCTGCACAACGAGGGGTCCGAGATGCTGCGCGAACGGCTGGCCGGCAAGGTGGAGATGGACCTGCAGACCGCGCGCCGGCTGTTCACGCTGATTTGCGTCCTGCACATTCGCGGCTGACGGCGAAGGGCGGCGCATGGCCATGGCGGCGACCCAGGTCCTCACCCCCCTGCCGGTGACGAGCGTCTTGTTCGCCTGCACCTACAACATGATCCGTTCGCCGATGGCGGCGGCGATGATGCGCCATTACCACGGCGCGCGCGTCTATGTGGATTCGGTCGGCGTCCGCGACGGCGACGAGGTCGACCCCTTCGCCGTCGCGGTGATGGAGGAGATCGGCATCGACATCTCCAAACACCGCTGCCGCACCTTCGAGGATCTCGAAGACACCAATTTCGACCTGATCGTCTCGCTGTCGCCGGAGGCGCAGCACCGCGCCATCGAGATGACGCGCACCATGGCCTGCGACGTCGAGTTCTGGAACACCTTCGACCCCACCCTGGTCGACGGCACCCGCGACGCCATGCTGGAAGCCTACCGTCATGTCCGCGACGGCCTGCTGGCCAAGGTGAAGCAGCGCTTCCCCCTGACCCGCGGGCCGACCGTCTGACACCGACGGTCTGACAGCTTGGCGGTTCAGCGGCCCGGCGGATCAGCGTCCGGCCCGGACCGGCCGCGTCCGCTTCTTCTGCCGCCAGCGCACCACGCCGGTGGCAAGCATCAGCGCCGGCAGCAGACCCGCCACCGCCACCAGGATGCGGCAGCACAGGCCGAAGCACTCGCCATTGTGCAACGGATGCTGCCAGCCGAAGAAGGCGTCGCCAAAGGTCCAGCGGGTGGGATCGCGGACATCCATCACCATGCCGTCGCCGCCGTTCACCCACACGCTGGTCTTGGGAAAGCGCCAGCCGGGCTCGCCGGCCTGGTACAGACGGATATGGTAGGCCCCCCCGGCCTGCCCCGGCACCTCGACCCAGCGCGGTTCAGCCTGCGGGAAGCGGGCGAGCGCCGCGGCCAGCGCCGCGTCGGCGCCGACCACCGTCCCGCCCTGTGCGGACGCGAGGACGGGCGGCGTGGTCATCGGGGACAGCCGCTCCACCACCGGCTTCACCCAGTCAGGCCGCTCCATGACGATGCCCGTGACGATCAGCGGCAGCAGGATGGCGAGGCCATAGACCCCCGCCAGCACATGGATGTCGAACACCTGCCGGACGAAACCGGAGCGCAGGCGGGGCTGCAGGGCCTTGGCCCATTTTCCGGCCGCCGGCCACCACAGATAGACCCCGGTGGCAAGGATCAGCAGACTGCCGACCCCGCCCAGCGCCATCACCAGTTGCCCGCTCTCGCCGGCCAGCAGCAGGTAGTGAAGGTCGTAGGTCCAGGTCATCGCCGTCCGGCCCCAGAAGCGGGAGGACAGCACCTCCCCACTGTAGGGATTCACCGCCACCATCAGCGGGGCGAAGGACTTGCCCGCCGTTTCCTCCGGCTTCATGTAGCGGGCCATGATCGGATGGTCCGCCCCCTGGGGAAGCTCCAGCCGCCAGCCGCCGGGCCGGGCCGGATGGGCCTCGCGCAGGGCCTGCACCACGCGGTCCAGCGGCACCGGATCGGCATGTCCTGCCGGCACCACCAGTTCCGGCGTCAGTATGCGGTCGATCTCCACATAGAAGACCAGCAGGCTGCCCGTCAGCGCGGTCAGGGCCAGCAGCGCGCCCACCACCAGCCCCAGCGTCAGGTGGGCCAGCAGCATGAAGCGGCGCACCCGCTGCCGTGACAGGCCAAGGAAGATGCCGACGCCCCAGCCTGCCGGTGCGGCAATGACCGGACCTGCCGCCGCCGGCCGTGCCGGAGTGATTCTGCGCTCGCTTTCCGTGTGCATGTGGAGGTGTTCCTTGACCTGGGGTCAGCGTAATGCCGGAACCTTCCCCGAAGCACACCCCGGCGGCCTTGACGGCCGTCAAATGCTGGCGAATGCTCCCAAGTATCGGGCGGCCCACCACACGGGATGGTCGGTAACAATTTTGGCATTCTGCAACTTTTTGCGCGGCCTGCTGTTCACTTTGCATCCCCGCCAGTGCTATTGAGCTGTGTCATCGCAACGCGCCGCGCGACGCCCTAGGCTCGGAGGCGTCCACGAACATTCCCCCGCGGAGAGCCCTCCACCCATGCCCGCCGGTCTGATGCCCCGCCTGCTCCGCGCCTTCAGCCCGCGCAGCCTGCGTGCGCGCCTGATGGGCGTGGTGCTGGCCTCGCTGGCGCTGCCGCTGGCAGGTGCGCTCTATCTCGCCGACCAGCAGCTCGACGACCGCATCGACGCCGCGCGCGAACTGGCCCAGCATCTGGCCGACGACGGGGTGGAACGCCAGCACGACCTGATCGGCGAGGCGCGCAACCTGCTCGGTGTGCTATCGCTGGTGCCGGCGATCCGCAACGCCACGCCTGACCACACCGACGCCTGCGTCGCCACCCTGGCGCCAATGCCGCGCCAGCACCGCTGGACCACCGGTGTCTGGCTGACCGACGCCGATGGCAACATCATCTGCGACACCACCGGCCCCGGCGCCGGCATCTCGCTGCGGGATCGCGAGTATTTCCAGCGCGTGCTGGACACCAAAAACTGGGTGGTCAGCGATTTCATCATCGGCAAGCGCTCGCTGAAGCCGCTGATCATCGTCGCCAGCCCGATCATCGAAGACGGCCGGATCATCCGCGTGATGGGCGTGGCGGTGGACCTGACCTGGCTCACCGATCTGGTCAAGGTGCTGAAACAGTCGGACGCCCGCGTCATGGTCCTGGACCGCCACGGCGTGATCGTGGCCCGCCAGCCCGATCCGGAAGGCTGGCTGAACCGCAACATCGCCAACATGCCGCATGTCCGGCAGATGCTGAGGGAGAAGGACGGCACGCTGGACGCAGAAAGCGCCGACGGGCACGGCCGGCTGTGGGCCTTCCGCCATTCGGACGAGACCGACACCGTCTTCGCCGTCGGCATGCCGACCGGCCCGATTCTGGCGGAGGCACGGCGCGACCTGTGGCAGAGCCTGGGCCTGCTGGCCATCGCGGGGCTGGTCAGCGTCACCGCCCTGTGGGTGCTGCTGCGGGCGTCGGTGTTGCGCTGGGTATGGGAACTGGGCAGTGCGGCGACCCGCATCGGCGACGGCGGCGGCGGCACGGTGATCGAGGCCGACCGCGCACCCCATGAATTCCGCGTGGTCTCCCACGCGTTCAACAACATGTCGCGCCGCCTGAAGCAGCGCGAGCAGGAACTGCGCTCCGCCATGGAGGAGGCGCGGGCCGGCAGCCGCGCCAAGGAGGAATTCCTCGCCACCATGAGCCACGAGATCCGCACGCCGATGAACGGCGTGATCGGATTCGCGGAAATGCTGCTGGAAACCCCGCTGACCGCCGAACAGCGGCGCTACGCCTCGCAGGTGCGCGATGCCGGGCGGTCGCTGCTGACCGTCATCAACGACGTGCTCGACCTGTCGAAGCTGGAGGCGGGGCGGCTCGATCTGGTCAGCGTGCCGTTCCGGCTGGACGATCTGGCCGACCGCTGCGTCGCCATCGTCCGGCTGGCCGCCGAACAGAAAGGGCTGGAGTTGCAGACCAGCATCTCCGCGACCGCCCGCGGCTTCGTCATGGGCGACCCCGACCGGCTGCGCCAGATCCTGCTGAACCTGCTGAGCAATGCGGTGAAGTTCACCGACCGCGGTTCGGTCCGCCTGACGGTGAAGGCGGTCGAGGACAGCAGCAAGGGAGGCGGCCGCGTCTGCACCTTCACCGTGACCGACAGCGGGATCGGCATCGCCCCCGAGCGGCAGCGCGACCTGTTCCAGCGCTTCACCCAGTTGGAGCGCGGGCGCGGCGGCACCGGGCTGGGGCTGGCGATCTGCCGCCGGCTGGTGGAACTGATGGGCGGCGAGATCGGCATGGAAAGCCGGATCGGCTCCGGCAGCACCTTCTGGTTCTCGCTGCCGCTGCTGCCGGCCGGCAGCGCCGCGGTCCAGCCCGACAGCGCCATCCTGTCCGGCGCCGAGTCCCGCGCCGTCGGAGCCCGCATCCTGCTGGCGGAGGATCTGGCGATGAACCGCGATCTGGCGGTGACCATGCTGACCAAGGCGGGCCACCATGTCGATGCGGTGAATGACGGTGCCGCCGCGCTGGCCGCGGTACAGGAACAGTCCTATGATATCGTGCTGATGGACGTGCAGATGCCGGTGATGGACGGGCTGGAGGCCACCCGCCGCATCCGGTCCCTGCCCGGCCCGGTGGGCCGCATCCCCATCCTGGCCCTGACCGCCGGCGTGATGCAGATCGAGGTCGAACGCTGCCTGCAGGCGGGCATGAACGCCCATCTGGCCAAACCGCTGGAAAAGACCAAGCTGCTGGCCGCCATCGGCCGCTGGGTGCGCGCGGCACAGCCGGAAGACCAGCATCCCGACGATCTGCTTCTGGACCACGGCCATCCGGACCACGGGCAGGACGACGCCCCGCGCCCACAGTTGATCGCACATCGCTGACGAGTCGGTGCTATAGTGCCTGCACCTGTCCGGCCACGCTCACGCCCGTGGGGCGTGGACGGGCTCGGCTTTCTGCCGGCAGGCCCGGCCGGTCCGCAGCGAAGTGTGTGCCATGAAGGTTGCGCAGCCCCCTCTCGCCCCCGTTCCGGAGCGCAAGCCCGACGTCTCCCCCACGCTTGCCGACGGCACCGCCGGCGAGCCGTCCTTCCGCGACACGCTGGTCCAGACCACCCGGACCGGCTCCGGAACCGCGCCGGTCGGCCGGCCGGCCAATGGCCAGAAGACGCCTCCCCTGCCGACGGCGAAACCGCCGGCCCCGATCCTGCTGAGCGACGGAACCCAGGTCCCGCTGCCGGCGGCCAAGCCGGTCACCCCAATCCGCCTCGCCGACGGCAAGACGGTACCGGTTCCCGCCGCCAAGCCGGAAGCTCCGGCCCTGCTGGCCGCCAACTCCACGGGTGACTCCAGCGCCGACTCCGCATCCGCGGAAACCGCAACCCCGCGTGCGCCCCTGCCGGGGCTGAAGCCGGCGGCACCGGCGCAAACTCCGGAAAAAGCCCCAACGCCTAGCTCCGCCAAGGTGGCGGAAACGGTGAAGGCCGTGGCCGCCGAGGACCCGGCCGCCACGCGGGTGCTGGTCGCCTCGCAGCAGGTCGCCGGCCTGTCGGGCCACAGCTTCACCGCCATCCTGGCCCAGGCCACCCAGGAGAGCGGGCTGGACAGCGCCGCCAAGAACAGCCGCAGTTCCGCCGCCGGCCCCTTCCAGTTCCTCGAATCGACCTGGCTCGACCTGTTCCGCCGCCATGGCGCCGCCTATGGCCAGGGCGAGCTGGCCTCGCACATCCAGGTCCGCAACGGCGTCTCCAGCGTCAAGGATCCGGCGATCCGCCGCCAGATCCTGGAACTGCGCCACGACGTCGACCTGTCGGCCGGCATGGCCGCCCGCTATCTGGCCGAAGGGCGCGAGGCGCTGGAGAAGCGGCTGGGCCGCCCGGCCAGCGAATCGGAAAGCCGCATGGCCTATGTCCTGGGATCCGGCGGGGCGGCGAAGCTGATCCGGGCCGCCGAATCGACGCCGGGCGCCGTCGCCGCCGACCTGTTGCCCAGTGCGGCGAATGCCAATCACAACCTGTTCCACGACCGCTCCAGCGGGCGCGCGCTCACCGCGGCGGAAACCGTCAGCCGCCTGACCCGCCGCATGGAGATCGATCAGCGCGAGATGTTCGCGGCGATCGGCAAGGCGATGGACCAGCCGCGCCGCCTGGAAGAAGGCGGTGCATCGCCGCTCAACCCCTATCAGTCGGTCTGACACGAACGCTCAGCAGCGGTTCCGACGGGCATATCCGGCACGCAACGCGGGGCTGCCCCGCGCGGATGGCTGCGGCCGAACGCACCGGCGGTGGGAATCCCCCTTGACCCGGCGGCTTTGGAAGGTCAGTTATTGCCGCGAAACTTTTAGGACGGACATAAGGGCCTATGGCAAAGGAAGATCTGATCGAGTTTTCCGGGACCGTCGTCGAATTGCTTCCGAACGCGATGTTCCGGGTGAAGCTCGACAACGATCACGAGGTTCTGGCGCACACCTCCGGCAAGATGCGTAAGAACCGGATTCGCGTTCTGGCGGGCGACCGCGTCAATGTTGAAATGACGCCGTACGACCTGACCAAGGGCCGCATCACCTTCCGGTTCAAGTAGCATCCTTGCTGCATCGCGGTTCCCCGTGACGATCCCGTCCAAGGCGCCCAGGCTGGTGCTGGCTTCGGCCTCGCCCCGCCGGCTCGACCTGCTGCGCCAGATCGGCATCGTGCCCGACGCGGTCGATCCCGCCGATCTCGACGAAACGCCGCTGCGCGACGAACTCCCGCCCCAGCACGCTCTGCGTCTGGCGGCGGAAAAGGCGTCGTGCGTCGCCGCACGCCATCCCGATTCGTGGATTCTCGCCGCCGACACCGTGGTCGCCTGCGGCCGCCGCATCCTGCCCAAGGCCGAACGGGAGGAGGAGGCGCGACGCTGCCTGTCCCTGCTGTCCGGCCGGCGGCACCGGGTGATGGGTGGCATCGTCCTGCTGGTGCCCAACCCGGACGGCAGTCCCGAAACACACCGCAGGATCGACAGGCTGGTCCGCACCGACGTCACCTTCAAGGTGCTCGACCGGGCGGAAACCGACGCCTACATCGCGTCGGGCGAATGGAAGGGCAAGGCCGGCGGCTATGCCATCCAGGGCCGGGCGGCGGCGCTGGTGCGCTGGATCGGCGGCTCCTACAGCAATGTCGTCGGGCTGTCGCTGCATGAGGTCGCCGGCATGCTGCACGGCGCCGGTTTCCCGCATCCAGCAGCCTCCGATCCCTCACCCGAACAATGAGCAGGCTTGAGCTGCTGGTCGACCGCGACGGTCCGCTGACGCGGGCGGCGGTGCTGGCCGATGGCCGCCTGACCGACCTGCACGTCGACCATGCCGACCGACCGTCGCTGGTGGGCGCCATCATCCTGGGCCGGGTGGAGCGGATCGCCACCGGCCTGAACGGCGCCTTCGTCGATCTCGGGAACGGCCTTTCCGGTTTGCTTCCCGCCGCCGACGTGCGTCGGCCCATCCTCGACGACGACTCGCCCCAATCGCGCGCCCACCGCCATCCCCAACGCCCGGGCGCCAAGCCGGCGCCGATCGGCGCGCTTCTGCGCACCGGCCAGCCGGTGCTGGTGCAGGTGAAGGCCGATGCCGTCGGCGCCAAGGGACCGTCGCTGACGATGGACCTCACCCTGCCCGGCCGCTTTCTGGTGCACGCCCCGCTCGGCCGTGACATCGCGGTGTCCAAACGCCTCGGTTCCGGGCCGGAACGCGCGGCGCTGGCCCACCGCATCGAACAGCTCGCCACCGGTGCCGGCTGGATCGTGCGTGCCGGCGCCGGCCAGATATCCGACGATCTTCTGGCCGCCGAATCGGAGGCGCTGCACCTGCAATGGCGCGCCATCCGCGACGATGCCCGCGCCGGCTGCGCCCCGCGCCTGCTGCATCCCGGCCCCGACGCCCCGACCCGCGCCCTGATCGAGCAGGGGGCCGCCGCCCCCGCCGCCATCCTGGTCGACGACCCGCCTCCCACCGGCGGGATCAAGATCGGCGAGGGACCGCTGCTGGCAGGCTTGCGCGACTGGTGCGGCCGCCATGCCCCCGACCTGCTGCCGCGACTCGGCGCCCATAGGGACGCGCAGCATCTGTTCGACCTGCGCGACCTCGACTCTGCGATTGCCGAACTTCTCGACGTCCGGGTCCTCTTGCCGCTCGGCGGCTCGCTGGTGATCGAGCGGACGGAGGCGCTGACGGTGGTCGACGTGAATGCCGGGGAGCGCGGCAACCCGCTGGAGGTCAACCTCGATGCCGCGGCGGAGATCGCCCGCCAGCTTCGGCTGCGCAATGTCGGCGGCATCGTGGTGGTGGATTTCGTCAACATGCGCAGCCGCGGCGACGCCGAACGTCTGCTGGCCGCGCTGTCGCAGGCGGTGGAAAGCGACCCGGTGCAGACCCAAATTTACGGCATGTCCAAACTGGGTCTGGTCGAACTGACCCGCGCCCGCCGTGGCACGCCGCTGGCGGCCCTGCTGCGGCCCTGACCACCAGCCTGACCACCAGCCTGACCGCCACAGTCCGTTACGGAGGCTTTCTCTTGTCCGACTCCCCTTCCTCCGGCGCCCCGCAGCGCGCCCACCCCCATGCCGGCGCCAAGGCGGGCACCAACTGCCCGATCTGCGGCCGCCCGACCGAGCCGGCCACCCGCCCCTTCTGTTCCAAGCGTTGCGCCGACGTGGACCTGTCGCGCTGGCTGGGCGGCGTCTACCGCATCGAGAGCCCGGAAACCCCCACCGCGCCCGACGGATCCGAGCCCGATGAGGTGCTATGAGAGAGGTCGAAAATTTTTTGAATTTTCCTCTGGACAGCCCGTCCGAACCTCTCTAAAAAGCGCCCCACACGACGCGCCGCACCGACCGAAACGGTCACCCACCAAGCGGCGCCGGATGCCCAGGTAGCTCAGTTGGTAGAGCAGGGGACTGAAAATCCCCGTGTCGGCGGTTCGACTCCGTCCCTGGGCACCATTCCTTTCCAATGACTTAGGTGCTCTTCTGGAACTGGTCTAAACACCGGTTAGACAGAGGTTAGACAGTCAGGTGTTCGGCGTGTGTTCGCTGGGCACCTCCTGGGTAGCCTGCGGCAGCAGGTGCCGCCAGACTTTCCCCGACTTGATCTGTTCGATCAGCGACCGCGACACCCCATACAGCGCGGCCAGCTTGCGCTGCGACTCCGCGCTCGCTCGAATCGCCAGCACGTCCGCTTCGGTCAGAACCGCGTTCGGCGAACTGCTGCCATTGCGCGGCGCAACCGGTGCGGCAGCGACTTTGACTTTGAACTTGACCGGCTTCGGCGCGGCTTCGGCTCGAATGCCGGCGACCTGCACCATGGGCAGAATCTCGAACGCCGCCTCCAGACGATCGACCGCCGCCACAGCACGCTTGCGCAGGTTTGCCCGGCGCGCATAGTGCTCGGCCATTGCCACGGTCTTGTGGCCGGTGATGGCCTGAATGTCCTTGACGTCGCAGCCGGCCTCGGCGAGCAGCGTCGCCGCAGTGTGGCGCAACCCTTGGAAGGTCAGGCCAGGCCGCACCCACTCTTCCCGCACCAGTTCGCGAATCACCTTGAAGAATCGCGAGCGGAAGCCTGCTTCGGTCAGCTTCTTGCCGCGCGCGCCGACCGCGATGGTGGCGTTGCGCTCGAACAGCGTGACCGAACGGCGAGTCCGTTCAGCATCGAGAATGTCTCGGAGATCGCGGTGTGCCGGAACCCACAACGGATCGCCCGTCTTCAACTGCCGGCTCTCGATCGCCGTTCCGTCGTAGGTCGACCACGGCACGTTCACGGCGTCCCCTTCGCGCAGCCCGGCGTAGGCGCCCAACGCGACCGGAACGCGCAGTTCCGGTGGCAGCGCCATCATGACGATGCGGAACTCGTCGATGGTCCAGGGCCGGTTGGCGGCCGCTTGGCTCTTTGGCCGTTTCAGCTTCGGCACGTCGGAGGCCGGGTTGATGGTGCTGAATCCTCGAGGTTTGCCCCAGTTGAAGACCAGCGACAGAACCTGCACGACATAGTTGGCAAAGCGACGCTTGTGCGCGGCGAACGCCTTGTCACGCAGCGTGATGACCGCCGGCCCGTCGAGCAGCGCGAGAGGCATGTCGTCGATGATCTTGAGGTAATCGAACACAGCCTGATAGTCGGCTTTGGTTGCAATCGCCTTTTCTGCCCATTCCGGTGACCGGCGGTAGGCAACGATCAGGGCGCCCAGAGTGCCGCCGACCGGGGCGTCCGCGCGCTCTGCCATCTTATGGTTCAGCGCCTCCACCTCGCGGACGAACTCGGGTGTGCCGAACTCGGCCCGCAGCCGGGTCCTCGTCGGGCGGTGGTAGTAGTAGACCTTCCCCTTGGACCGGTAGGCCTTAACGTTCTTGAGTTGCATCCGCACAGCCCAGCCTCGCGAGATAATCGTTGGCGGTGGTCGGGACTCCGGTGCGAGCCAGAGAGTCGACCCATTGGTCAAGGGAGGAGCGATCGTACAGCCGGAGCGACCGGACGCGAACCGACGGCAGATCGAGGGCGTCAAGGGTGCCCGTCGACACGCCGATGTAGGCCGCCGCCAGTTCGGGGCGCAGCAGGCGGGGCCATCCCGGCAGTTCGTTGAGGGCTCGTTTCGGGGACGCCATGGTCAGGCCGCTTCTCGGGGACCGTTGATCGTGCGATTGGATCGGAGCAGGACAGATGCCCCGCTCACGGTCCTACTCGATCGCGCAAACGACGGCAGGACGGCGCACGAGAGCGCTCCGGGTCCTTCCGCCTCGCCGTTGGTGGCGAACTCCCACAGTCCGAGCATCCTGCCCCCATTCAGCCGGGGTCCGCCGGACGGAATGTCCGGCTGCTGCCTCGGCTCGGGCCATTTCGGTCCGCCTTTTTTCGGCGTCCCACGGATCGCAGAAAAAAGTGCAGAAAACTGGTGATGAGCCTTCCATGCCCCAGTGGTCTCCCGCTCCGGTCCCGTTCGGCGCCCGGAGGTGACGCGGTGCTCGGCGGAGCGGTACCGTTGGATGTCAGGTCCACGAGGAGAGCTCCCGCCGCGCTCTGCGGGTCCGTCCGGTCGAGCCATCCGACGAAGCAGCCTCATCCCCGACCGGTCAGGGACCGAAGGGATCCTCGATCTCGGAGAAGGGCAGGATGCGGCAGACACCCCGCAATGCGCGCAGGGTCGGCCTCTCGAGTTCGAGCTTGAGACGGTCGACCTGCGCATCGGGCACCGCGGTGACGATTTCCGGCGGCGTTCCGGCGGTCGCCAGGACATCACCGAGGCGGAGCAGAGCCTTGGCGGCCTTGCCGGCGTTGCTCTCGACCTCGTAGAGCCGATGGAGCCGGCCGCCGCGCAGGACGACGACGTCGACCTGGGCGAGACTCCGATCGGCCGCGTCGTCGCCGAGGCTGGGGAGCGTCAGGGTCAGCCGGTTCCGGAGGTCGGGATGCCGGTTGCGGTCGTTCGCCGGAAGATAGACGCCGTCGCTCATCAGCAGGTGGGTGCCGGCCAGCAGCCCCTGAAGGCGTTCATGCCGCGACAGGGGACGGGGAGTGCCGGGAACGGCCATCGGCGCGCCGGTGCCCGCGAGGCTGACCGCGCGGATGAACGAGCCGGGCCGCACCTCGAGGTCGGGATAGACCCCCGACCGGGCCGGCGGCAGCAGCTTGGCGCGCAGCTCATTGGCGATCTGCTGTGTCCGTTTCCCGGCACGGTGAGGGGCGTGGGCGCTGGCCAGAAGCTCGGCGAGGCGGTTGGCATGCAGCCAGATCCCGAGGATGCCCGGATCGCGCAGCAGGGTCAGGGCGTCGCCGACGAGGGACCCGCGCCGGTGGCGGGCGGAAGCATGCGCGGCGGTGGGAGCGAGAGTGGCGGAGTGAAGCATGGCGGTCTCCTGGCCTCCGGCCGGCACGATGCCGGCGGCGGGGCAAGGAGGGCGGGGTGACCGCCGATGCCGTTGTTGTGCCGGATCGTCCCCGCGGATCGCCACCCCGCCGCGCGGCGGCGGCGCGTTCCGGAGCCGTCATGTCTTCCGAAGAACGAACTGAACCATCCCACGCATGCGACGCCATATGTTCGTCAGCCCCTGCTTGACCGCGGCGATCCACCGATCGGCCGCCGTCGTCACGACAGGAGGCCTTCCATGCGAGTCGTCTACATCCATTCCGCAACCGCCGACCTGACGGAGGGGGATGCCGCCGCGATCGCCGGCGCCCGGATCGTGCAGGACACCAGCGTCGACCGGGCCGGCCTCAGCACCCTGCTGGCCCTCCTCGCGGATGGCGACGATCTCCTGGTCCCGGACCTCGGCCATCTCGGAGCCACCGCCCGCGCGGCACTGGCGTCGCTGCGCCGCGCGTCGGAGGCCGGGGTTCGGGTCTTCGTGCTGCGGGGCAGCATGGAAGGCGCCGCCATCCTGCAGGTCGCTGAACTTCTCGAACTCCTTCCGGACGGCGGTGAGGCGGCGGCGCCGGCGCGTCCGGGGAGTCGTCCCTACGGCCGCGCGACCCCGGAAAGCGTCGCCGAGATCCTCGCTCTGTCCGCGGCCGGCGTCGTGGTTCGGGAGATCGCCTCGACTGTCGGGCTGTCGGTCGCCACGGTCATGCGCGTCCGCCGCGAGAATCGAGCTGTTCCCCACACTCTCCAGCCCATCACCGGCCTCGCCGAGTGCCTGGGCAGTGCCGACTGATGCCCTTTCCGGAGGCACGCCCATGAAGCCAAACCGCCACATCCTGATCCATCTCGACGGCCCCCGCTCCCCGAAGACGGTCGCCGTGTCGCTCGAGCGCAGCGTGGTGATTATCAGCCACTTCACGAACGACGGGCTCTTCGACTCCGGCGAGTTGCTCGACCGCCCACCGACCCGCGAGGAGGCGTGCGCGGCCATCTGCGCGGCCCACCGGAGCCCCGACTTCAATCTCCTGCCCCCACAGGACCAGGCGGGCATCCTCTGGCGCCTCGCCCTCGTCGCCGCGGGCCTGCCCAGGGCGGCTGGTCCGTAGGGCCGACGCGGCAAGGTGGAGTGCACCGGACGGCGGGGCCGGCACAGGCGCTGTCCCCGGAGTGGTGGAGTTCGCGCTCGACGCTCGGCCGAGGCTTCCTGACCGGAGCCTTGCGGGGTGGGGGCCGGTGTCTATCTCGGGGGCGCCCCGGCGTCGCCGGGGCCGAAATGCGAAGCGCCCGGGGTCGGACCCGGGCGCTCCATCGGTCGAAACGTGTTGCGCCACGTCCGGCACGATCCAATCGACGAGATAGGCCCGTGCCTGTCGTCGACAAGCCCGGAAGTGGCCCGAGGAGAGGGCACATGGGACGATCCGCGTTGCCGCGGTTCCCGGTCCGGGCGGGGATGCATGGCTGATCTCGAGGAATCCGGCCGCGGTGCCGGCGCGCCGCCCCCACCGCACTACACCGTCGCCCCCCTGCTGCCGGCCGAGGCGCAGGCGATCCTGCGGCAGGAGGCCGCCGTCTGGGCTGCCGCGGCTCTCGCCGGACCGTCCGGGAATGCCCGGACCGTGATCGGCATCCGGGGGGCCGCCGGCCTGGGCAAATCGACGACCCTGCTCGAGGCCGTCCTGCCGCTGCTGCGCGCCGGCCTCCGGGTGGCGTTCTTCGTCCCGCGTCACAACCTCGGGACCGAGCTGGCCGAGAAGACCCTCGCCAACCTCGAAGCCGTCGCCGAGGCCGAGCGTGGGGAGTCCGACCCCCTCGAGTTCTGGGAGCCGCCGGCGCCCCTGCCGCCCGTCGCCGTTCTGCGCGGCCGGGAGGCGATCGACGCCGCCGGTGCGGCGGTCTGCGGTAGGGCCACCCTCGTCAAGGCGCTCCACGCGAAGGGCCTGTCGGCCTACCGCAATCTGTGCGAGCGCATTGCCGTTCAGGACGGGGCGCCGGTCACCCTCTGCTGCCCGATGGCGCACCGCTGCGCTCACTACGACCAGTCGAACGATGCCCGGCCGGGCCTGTACTTCGCGCCGCACGCCTACCTGACGATGCCGGCGCCCAGCGGGCAGCGGAAGCCCGACGCGGTCATCATCGACGAAAGCTGGTGGCAGGTCGCCATCAAGGAGCGCAGCATCACCCTCGAGGACTGGCTGGCCGACCGGGCCTGGCTGGGCGACGCTCCCGTCGACGAAGACGACGTCGCCCTCGGACCGGCCCGTGCCTGGCTGGTCAGGCGCGCCGGCCTCGCCCACCAGCTCATGCTCGCCGGCCTGGCCCCGGCCGACTGGCCCGCCCAGGGGCTGACGGCCGACGACTGCCGGCGGGCCGCCCGGCTGGAGGGAGAGAGCGCCGCGCCGGCCATCGACCCGGCCATGGCGGACACCGCCATCGGCGCCGTCCTGGCGGCCCATACCCCCACGCCGGCCTCCCGCCTCGCCGGCCTGTGGCGCGCCCTCGCCGTGGAGATCGAGACCGCCCGCCCCGCGCTCCACTCCGTGATCCTGGGCAAGGCCGGTCCCGCCGACGCCCGCCGGACCGTCATCGCCTGGTGCAAGCGATCCGACCTGCGCGGCGTCCCGGCCGAGGCTCCGGTCCTGCTGCTGGACGCCTCGCTGGACGTGGGGATCGTCCGTCTCTGGTTCCCGACCATCCGCATCGTCCGGCTGGACGTCGAGCGCAAGGCCTGCGTCGTCGGTCTGGCCGACCGCGCGCTGGGCCGGTCGTCGCTGGTGGAGCTCGCCGACGAGGACGGCGGCTCCGAGGCCGGCCGGACCTTCGCCCGCAACAACCGGCGCGCCCTGGCCGCCCTGTTCGACGTCGTCAGCGCGACCGCCGGGCCGACGCTGCTGGCGACGTACAAGGCTATCCTGCCGGCCCTGCGGGACCACGGGGACACCGCCGACACCATTGCGCGCGCCGTCGCCAAGGGCTCCGCCCTTGGGCATCTGGGCGGCCTGCGCGGCTCGGATGCCTACCGCGACTACGCCGCCGTCATCGTTGCCGGCCGCCTGCAGCCAACCGTCCTCGCCGTTGAAACCATGGCCCGGGCCCTGTTCTTCGACGCCGGCAAGCCGCTGGACTTCCTGGGGGCGAACCGTCTGCCGAAGGTTGAGCGTCGGCGCCGCATGCGGGACGGCTCCGACTCCGTGGCCCTGGTCGAAGCCCACCCCGACTCCCGCATCCAGGCCGTCCTCGAGCAGTGCCGGGAGCGCGAGTTGGAGCAGGTGCTCGACCGCCTCCGCCTGATTCACCGGGACCGCCGCGCCTTGGTGATCGTCGCCTCCTCCGTCGCGCTGGACGTCACGTACGACGCCGTCCTGCCATGGTCCGACCTGATGCCGTCGCGCGCCGTGTCTGCCCTGGTGCGCTTCGGCGTTCTGCCGGCGAACGCGGGACTGCGCGCCGCCGCGTTCCCGGATCTCTGGACCACCGCCGACGCCGCCAAGAAGGACGCCCAGCGATCGGGCCAATTGGGGGACAATCCCCTGTGGAAGCTCATTCAGAGAGCTTTGTCCCCCAATTGCGGCGCGGCGAAGACACTGGCGGTGGACGCGACCTACCGGCGGGCCGGGGTGCGCGGCCTGCCGAGCGCCGCCAAGGTCCTCGCCGGCCTGACGGACGCTGAGATCACGGCGGCGCTGGAGGGGTTCCACGGCGGAGCCATCGCGGGCCTGCGGGTGGAGCGACCGGTCACGGCGGAGGCCGTTCCGAGGGTTCCGGCGGGTGCGCTCGAGCCGGGGCCGGACGCCGCTCCGCCCGCCGTCGGCGGGATCGTCGTTCCCTTCCCGGACGCCAACGCCGGCGCCGGCCGCACCGGTGCTGGATCCAACGGCGGCGTCCGACTCCACGCACGGATTTCCGCCGCGTAGCCGTCCATCGGACTCCCGTCCGCAGCCGATCGCTCCGCCTCGCCGGCGGGGCGACGGGTGATCGACCAGATGCCCTTGGCGTTGGGGCCGGCGCCGATCCGACGCCACGCTCTGGATGCCCTCCCGCCGGCAGTGCCTGGGCTTGGCGCGGAGCGATCACGCCGCCGGTCTCGAGCCCCGCCGCGCGTGCCGCCGGCACTCCGGCTCCGGCCGGGGGGTGGCGGGGGGTGTCCCCCCGCCTCATTCCGGATCGGCTCCGGATCGGCCGCGGCGCCCGGTTCGACCGGCCCGTCCCGGGACCGGAATGGCACTGCGTTCCACCGCCACACGCTGACTCCCAAGTCCGCCCGTCCTCGCCCGTTGCGAAGGAGTCGGCCGCCGCCATCTCCCCGGCCCAGAGCGGGCCGCGGCGGAGGGGTAAGGCGCACTTGTGGGATTAGGCCCTGCGGGACGCCGTGCTGCGCCCGGCTCCTAATCCCCCCGTCCGCCCCAGCCCGCGCCGCTCACAGTTGGGGGAGGGGAAGGATGACCGAGCCGCGGGCCGAAGCGCCCTTCACCTGCTCGGCCTCCTTCATCGGCAAGGAGGGTCACGGTGACGCCGCCGTCGCTGTCGCCAAGGCGCACATCGACTACATCACCCGCGCGTCCGCGCTGACGGAGATCGTCGCCGTCGGCGCGGTCCCGGAGGACGGTGCGCCGGTCGGTCGGTTGCGCGCCTTCGCCAAGGCGGAGATCGACCGCAAGGCGGCCAGCCGGAGCAACGCCCGCGTCATCGACAAGATCGTCGTCGCGATTCCCTACGAGGTCCCGGACACCCGCCGCGGCGAGCTGCTGCGCGCCTTCGTCCTGGAGCTCGCCGGCGTCGACACCGTGGCCGGCCTCGGGGAAGCGGTCGCCCTTGCCGCCATCCACGGCGACCCGGCGAACCCACACGCCCACCTCGCCCTGATGGACGGCAAGGAGCCGAAAGCCGCTGCGCGCCGGCGGGCCAAGGCCTCCGGAGCGCAGCGCGTCAGGCAGCGCGACGTCTTCAGGCTGTCCGAGAAGGATGCCGTGGAGCGCGTCCGGGAGACCTGGGAAGCGGTCGCCAACCGCTTCCTCGAGGACCTCGGCACGCCCGCGCGCATCGACCGCCGCAGCCTGGAGGCCCGCGGGATCGCCCGCCTCCCGACGGCCCATGAGGGGCCGAAGCGCCGCGCCCTCGTCGCGAAGGTCCGCGCGGCCGAAGGGCCTGCGGCCGCCGCCGACATCATTCACGTCGACCCGAGGATGGAGCCCATGCGCGCCAATGCCCTTGCCGCCCGCGCCAACGCGGTTCTTGCCGCGGAGGCGACCCGGATCGCCACCGTTCAGGACGCCGAACGCCGTGCCGCCGCCGCCGAGACCACGGCGGAACGCGAGCGGCGGTCCCGCGCCGAAGCCGAGGCCCGGGCCGAGCGGGAGCGTGCGGTGAAGGACGCCCTGGCCGCGCGCGTCGCCCGTGCGGAGGCCATCCTGCGCGACACCGAGGCGGCGCTCGCGCCGGTCGCCACGGCGGTGGCGGCGCCCATCCTTCCGGCCGACCCGCTGGCCACCAAGGTGCTGGCGACCGCCCGTGCCTCCTACGCGGCCGGCGCCAGGAAGGCCGCCACCAAGGCCGCCGAGCGGGTCGCCAAGGCGACCACCCGCGCCACCAGGGAGGCCGCGCGGGCCGACGGCTGGGAGGCGGAGGCACTGGAGCGCGGGCGGCTGGCCGAGGAGGCGAGCCGCACCGCCAATCGCCTGCGCCATGCACTCGAGGACGAGCGGGAGGCCCGTGCCGATGCCGAGAGCCGCGCCGCCGACGAGGCCGCCGCCCGCGCCGCGGCCGCCGCCCGGGAGGCCGCGGCGGCGACACGCGCCACCGCCACGGAAGCGGGGCTTGAGGCCGCGCGTGCCGACATGGCAGCCGCCCGGCGGCGGGAGGCGTCCCAGCGGGAGCGAAGCGAGCGGCTCAAGGCGCGCCTGACCCACGCGCGGGGCCTCCTCGACGAGATCGACACCCGGATGGCCGGTGTCGAGGCCAGGGAAGGCCTCCGCATCCCGGACTCGGTCCCGCTTCCCGCCCGCGTCGCCCAGATCATCGACGCCGTGCGGCGCGCCGCCTACCGTCGGGGCCTGGCCGAGGGTGCGCGCCGGATGCGCCGGCGGGCCGCCACCATCGCCCGCTGGCTGTGGGAGCGCCTCGTCAAGCGCCGCGAGGAGGCGGAGCAGGCCAGGGCGATCGTCACCGCCATGGCCGCCGGCGAATTGACCGGACGGGGGCCGGACTGGCTCACGCTCCGGGAGTGGCAGCGGGCGCGGGCGCTTTCCAACCTCGTTCGGAACGGTGGGCTCACCGTTCCGGACTCGCCCGGTCCCACCAGGGTCATCCCGTTTCCCCGCCGCAGCCGCGACGATCGGGCCCGCTGACGGCGAGCGACGACGAACAACTGGCGGTTTGGCCGCTTCGGTCGCCGGAACCGACCCCCGACGCGCCCGATCTCGGTGCGTGCGGTCCGCTGCCCGTCACATTCGCAATGTTCCGTACATTCGCAACATTGCGAATGTGACGGGCAGCTTTGGGAATGTTGTGGACAGCCTCGGGAACGGCCCCAACTCCGATCCTGAACACAGACTGAGGAGGCGAGCGTGGCGAACAGGAAAGTGGTGACCCGGGAAGCGGTCGATGAGGCGATTCAAGCGCTCAAGGCGCAGGGGCGCAGCGTGTCCGCGACCGCCATCCAGGGGTTGATCGGCGGAACCCGGGCGACGATCAACGCCGTCCTGAGCGATATCAACGAGGAGAACCGCTGTCGCGCCGTGCCCCAACCCCAAGCGGGCGCGCCGGCCATCATCGACCCGTCGGACGAAAAGCCGGCCGAACTGCCGGCTGTGGTTCTGGCTCAGGCCGACGCCCTGATGGTGTCTCTGGCCGATACCCTGACCGCGACCATTCGCCAGGAGCGGGAGCGCGCCCGCCAGGAACGTGACGCCGAGCGGGAGGTCCATCGGGCCGCTCTGGACTCCGAGCGCTCCGCCGGGGAAGCCCGAGCCAAGGCTCTGCAGGGTGAGATCGATGCCCTTTTGGCGTTGCGCGCCGAGATGAGGGACCAGCTCGCGGAGGCCGGCGCCGAGCAGGAGGCCCTTCAGGAGGCCCTCGAGGCGAAGGACGCGGAACGCCGGGAGATGGAGGTCGCCCTCGATCGGGCCCACGCCCTGCGCGACGAACTGACCGCCTCGTTGGACGTCGAACGCAACCGGGTGAACGAGATGAAGATGGACCTGCTGCGCGCCCAGGCCGACGCCGCCGAACTGCGGGGTCGCTTCGAGCAGCGCGCGGCCGATCTGGAGCAAGTCACGGCCGAGGCCCGCGCCTGCCTGACCCGCGCCGTCCTGGCCGAGGCCAACGCCATCCGCCTCGCCGATGAGCTGAACGAGATGCGGGCCGCCGCCAAGGAGCGGCCCGCCCGCGACCCGGCTCCAAAGTCTAGGAAGGGCGGTGCCGGCAAGGTTCGGCCGCCCGCGCCGACCGCTGCCAAGGAGCGGGATGTCGATGCCGTCGACGCTGTCATGGCCGCGGAGGACAGCCACCCGCCGCTGCCGTTCGGCTCCGCCGGTGGTCCGGTCGGGAGCGCGTGACGTCCGTGTGAAGGCGGCCGGCCCGGACCATGCGTCGGGAAGGCCGCGGTCAGGGGTATACTCCTCCCGCCCCGGACGTCGCGTTCCGCCGCGATTCGACTGGCGGTGACCTTCAACTTATCCCCCAAAGTCGGCGTCGTCGCGGACGGAGTTCCCCGTCCGAACCCGTTGGGGCGGCGCTGGCGGAGCCGACTGCCACCACCGGGCATAGCTCGAGGACGACCCGCCGGCGTGTCCGCGGCCCTCTGGCGCGGGTGAACGCTTGCTCGGCCTCGATGCTCAGCGCCGCGTTCAATGGCTGCGGGAACTGCGGCCATTCGCGTGACGGATACTCCTTCCACATCTCCTCGAGCGCGCCTTCCTGGTGCTATCGTTTGGCAGGTCTCGCGTAACGGCATGCGCTGCATCGGTGTTGGCTACGGGATGCCGCCAGTTCGACCCCAACCGCCGCCGGAGCTCAATACTTGAGAGATGAAGTTCGCAGCTTCTTCCGGGTGATCTGCATGTACTGGCGGGCGAGTCGCGGCGCACCGCCGGTGGGCCGGCGTTCGTCTGTGAGAGTCCGCTGGAATCCAAAATCCATTGCGCTTTGGGCCAAATTGGCCCAAACTTGGATAAATTGCAGGCAGGGAGTCGCATGCTGACCCTGAGCGCGAAAGACGCGAAATATGGTTTCGGACGGTTGATCGACTTGGCCCGCGCGGAACCAGTGATGGTCGCAAAACATGGGCGGCCGGTTGTGGTGGTGATGGCGGTGGAGGAGTACGAACGGCTGAAGGGTTTTGAGATAGACCGCGTCGATAGCGACCCAAGCACGACTACGAAGGCAAAATAATGGCTCAAGCCGCTCCCAGGAAGTTCGCCTCCTGCATTCGCGCCATGGAGCGCAACTTTTTCTTGTGTTCGCAATTGACACCGGGCTGCAGGACCCAATCAGCAGATCCAAAAGGGAGTGAGCCCCCGCGATGGCGATGATCAAACCCGAACGCGATCTTGAAGAGGCTCTTGTCACGAAGCTACGGGACCTCAAGTACGAGTATCGCTCCGACATCCGTGATCGAGCCACGCTTGAAGCAAACTTCAGGGAGAAGTTTGAAGCCCTGAATCGTGTCAAACTTACGGACGGCGAGTTCCAGCGACTCCTCGACGAGATCACCACACCGGATGTATACGAGGCCGCCCGGTCTCTCCGGAACCGGGAAGCGTTCGTCCGCGACGATGGCACACCGCTCAACTACACTCTCGTCAACATCAAGGACTGGTGCAAAAACGCCTTCGAAGTCGTCAATCAGCTCCGCATCAATACGGACAACAGCCACCACCGCTACGACGTCATGCTCCTGATCAACGGCGTCCCCGTCGTTCAGATCGAGCTAAAGACTCTTGGAATCAGCCCGCGGCGGGCGATGGAGCAAATCGTCGACTACAAGAACGACCCAGGTAACGGATACACCAAGACGCTACTCTGCTTCGTCCAGCTCTTCATCGTCAGCAACCGCGCGGAAACCTGGTACTTCGCCAACAACAACGCGCGGCATTTCGCCTTCGACGCGGACGAGCGGTTCCTTCCGGTCTACCAGTTCGCAGCGGAGGACAACACCAAGATCACGCACCTCGACGACTTCGCCGATCGGTTCCTTGCCAAATGCACGCTCGGCCAGATGATCAGCAGGTACATGGTCCTCATCGCGGGTGAGCAGAAGCTCCTGATGATGCGCCCGTACCAGATCTACGCCGTCAAGGCCATCGTCGACTGCATCGAACAGAATTGCGGCAATGGTTATATCTGGCACACGACTGGCTCAGGCAAGACACTGACCTCCTTCAAGGCCTCGACGCTCCTCAAGACCAACGACAGCATCCACAAGTGCCTCTTCGTCGTCGACCGCAAGGACCTCGACCGCCAGACCCGCGAGGAGTTCAACCGGTTTCAGGAGAATTGCGTCGAGGAAAACACCAACACCGCGGCGCTCGTCCGCCGCCTCCTGTCCGACGACCACGCGGACAAGGTCATCGTTACCACCATCCAGAAACTGGGGCTCGCCCTCGACGAGGACAGCAAGCACAACAAGCAGAACCTCGCTCAAGGGCGCTCGACGTTCAAGCGGCGCCTTGAACCGCTCCGCGACAAGCGGATGGTCTTCATCTTCGACGAGTGCCACCGCTCGCAGTTCGGCGCAAATCATACGGCTATCAAGGAGTTCTTCCCGAACTCCCAGCTCTTCGGCTTCACCGGCACCCCGATCTTCGAGGACAATGCGACCGTCAAGCAGATCGAGGGAGATGTTGCTACGCTGCGAACGACCAAAGACCTTTTCCAGAAGGAACTTCACGCCTACACCATCACACACGCGATCGAGGATCGGAACGTCCTGCGCTTCCACGTCGATTACTACAAGCCCAAGGACGCCACCGCCCTCAAGCCGGGCCAATCGCTCACCAAGCAGGCAATTGCCCAGGCCATCCTCGACAAGCACGACGCCGCGACTGGTGGCCGGCGCTTCAACGCATTGTTCGCCACCGCCTCGATCAACGACGCCATCGAATATTATGAGATCTTCAAGACGCTCCAGGCCGAGCGCCAGGCCGCCGACCCCGAGTTCGTCCCCCTCAAGATCGCCACGGTCTTCTCGCCGCCTGCGGAGGGCAGCCCGGACATCCGGCAAATCCAGGAGGACCTCCCCCAGGAGAAGGAGGATAACAAGCAAGATCCCGAGGGCAAGAAGGCCGCGCTCAAGGCGGTCATCGCCGAATACAATCAAAGATATGGCGCGAACTACAACATCAACAACTTCGACCTCTACTATCAGGACGTCCAGCAGCGCATCAAGGATCAGCAGTTCCCCAACCGCGATATGCCGCGCAAGGGCCAGGAGAAGATCGACATCACCATCGTCGTTGACATGCTTCTCACCGGCTTCGACGCCAGATTCCTCAACACGCTCTATGTCGACAAGACGCTCAAGCACCACGGTCTGATCCAGGCTTTCTCCCGCACCAACCGCGTTCTCAATGCAACCAAGCCCCACGGCCACATCCTCGACTTCCGCAACCAGAAGGACAATGTCGACGCCGCCATCACTCTGTTCTCCGGCGTTCAGCTCGACCGCGCCCGCAAGATCTGGCTGGTTGACAAGGCTTCCGCCATCATCGACGACTTCAAGCGGGCCGTCGCCGACCTCGGCGCGTTCATGGCTTCGCAGGGCCTCGAGGCCAAACCCGACCAGGTGAGCAACCTGAGGGGCGACGACGCCCGTGCACAGTTCATCAAGCGGTTCAAGGAGGTTCAGCGCCTCCAGACGCAACTCGACCAGTACACCGACCTCACCGACGAGCAGCGGACGCAGATCGAGCAGGCCCTCCCCAAGAACGACCTCCGCGCCTTCCGCGGCGTCTATCTCGAAACTGCCCAGCGCCTGAAAGAGCAGCAGGGCAAGCCTGGGGAAAACGGCGAACCCGCCAATCCCGAGGTCGACCAACTCGACTTCGAATTCGTCCTCTTCGCCTCCGCCGTCATTGATTATGACTACATCATGACACTGATCACCAAATACTCGGGTCAAGACCCGGGAAAGCTGACGATCAGCCGCGAGCAGCTAATCGGTCTGATCCAATCCGACGCCAAGTTCCTCGACGAGCGGGAGGAGATAACCGAGTATGTCCGCTCGCTTAAGGAGGGTGAAGGCCTCGACGAAGCCGCGATCCGCGCTGGCTACGAGCGGTTCAAGGCCGAAAAGCAGGCCAGGGAGATCGAAGGCCTCGCTCGTGCTCACGGTCTGACGACCGAAGCCCTCGCGGCCTTCGTCGATGCCATCCTCCAGCGCATGATCTTCGACGGCGAGCGGCTCACCGACTTGATGGAACCGCTCGAGCTTGGCTGGCGTGAACGCCGCGAGCGGGAACTTGCCCTGATGACCGACCTCGTTCCGGTACTGAACAAGCGAGCCCACGGCCGGGACATCTCGGGTCTCAACGCCTACGAGCATGGGGGGGCGCGATGACTGCCGACACTCCATCGACGCTTGTGCCGAAGCTCCGCTTCCCTGAGTTCCAGGACGCGCCCGGCTGGCAGCGTCGCTTGATGAGCCGGTATCTGAGCGAAAGCCGGATCAAGGGAAGTGGCGGGCATGAAGCAAAGAAGCTAACCGTGAAGTTGTGGGGAAAAGGCGTCTTTGAAAAGAACGATACCGTGCAGGGTAGCGAGAACACCCAGTACTATCGACGACGCGCCGGGCAGTTCATCTATAGCAAGCTTGACTTTCTAAACCAAGCATTTGGCATAATACCGGAACATTTGGACGGTTTCGAGTCAACCGTTGATCTTCCGTGCTTTGACATCTCTTCTGAGATGAACGCAAAGTTCCTATTGGAGTACGTTCAGCGCGAGCAATTCTATAAGACCCGCGGCGAGATTGCAGACGGTGGCAGGAAGGCGAAGCGCATCCAGGTCGAGACGTTTCTAGAGTGCCCAATCTATGCTCCATCCGAGCGGGAGCAGCAGAAGGTCGCTGATTGTCTCGGCTCGTTGGACAACCTGATCGCGGCGGAGGGCCAAAAGCTCGAAGCCCTGCGGCAGCACAAACAAGGGTTGATGCAGCAGCTCTTTCCCCAAGAAGGTGAAACCGTGCCCAGGCTGCGCTTCCCGGAGTTCCACAACGAGGAAGGGTGGAAACCGCACAAGTTTGGTGACTTCGTTATTAAGTCTTTCTACGGAACGTCTGCATCGACTTCTGAGACAGGACGGTACCCGGTTCTGCGCATGGGCAACATGAGTGATGGCGGGTTGAACTTCTCCAACCTCGTTTATATCGACCTCGAACCCGAAGAATTCGAGTCTTTCCGTTTGCAGAAAGGCGACATCCTGCTGAACAGGACAAACAGTCGTGACTTAGTGGGAAAAATCTCCATCTTCGATCGTGACACGGAGTGCATCACGGCGTCGTACATCGTCTCGTTCCGTCTGGATGAGAAACGCATCGACCCGTGGTTCTGCAACCTGATGCTGAACACGCAGATGCTCCAGTCCCAAATCAAGCTGCTCGCGACGCCGAGCATTAGTCAGTCAAACATCAATCCGACCACATTCAGATCCGGCCTCGATATCGTCATCCCGAAACTCGCTGAGCAGCAACGAATCGCAGTGTGCCTGTCCTCGCTGGACAACGTGTTGGCCGCGCAGTTGCGGAATGTTGAAAGCTTGAAAGCGCATAAACAGGGGCTGTTGCAGCTACTATTTCCCACTTTGGAGGCAGAATGAGTACCATTGAAGATATTGCATGCGAACTACGCGACGACGGTGCCGACGTTCAATTGCTCTACGCCTTTAACTCGGTGGGGAAAACTCGGCTTTCAGTTGCATACAAGAATGCGACCAAAGACAAAGACGGAATACACGCGGGCATTTACTACAACGCTTACAGCGAGGACCTCTTTGTCTGGAATAACGACATCGAGAACCGCGAGGCCAACATCCGACTCTCTATCCTCCCGAGCAGCCTCAGCAGGCTGCACGCCGATCTAACCGAACTCAACATTCATGCGAAGCTAAAGCCGTACAGGCCGAGCTTCGATTTCCGCTTTGTCATGCACAAAGATGCTGAAAAGGGAATCGAGTCGATCTCGTTTTTCCCCACCGGTACGCAGCCCGGTGATGTTCCGCCAATGAAGCTCTCTCGCGGGGAAGAGCGCATCTTTGTCTGGTGCTTCTTTCTCGCAATGATGGAAGTCGAAGGATGGGCTGATAAGCAAACACGGCACATCTTCGTCGATGATCCAGTCTCGAGTCTTGATGACCATAACATCTTCGTGACAGCATCGACGTTGTACGATCTGATCGAGACTTATTTCGGTGAGCGGAAGATTATCATCGCCACTCATCATATCGGGATGTTCTCTATCCTGTACGATTGGTTGAAGAAGGGAGAGAAGAGCAGCAAGTATGCTAGGGGAACAAGAGTCCGTATCCTTAGCGGAAAACAAGGCGCCGTTTCGCTCGAGGCCGAAAAAAATGCTGTTTTTCTCTATCACCTCCGGATCCTTCAAGTTCTGGAGCAAGCACGAAGGGATAATGATGTCCGCGCGCACCACTTTGCTCTGCTCCGTCAGCTTCTGGAGAATGTTTCGTCGTTTCTCGGGGTCGGTCGCATCAGCTATGCACTCGAACGCATTGGGTTCGACGATGCTGAAGATGTAGCACGAATCGTGAACGCCCTCTCTCACAAGAATGTATACTACTTCGAGTCCGACCGTCTTGTGCCGGACAACTTGGAGTTGTTTGAATCGATTTATGAAAAACTGAATGCGCATTACGCTTTCGTCGCACATACGGGCTAATCAATGACAGACAACAACCAGAAGCAGCTCGGCAAGACGCTCTGGGCCATCGCCGACCAGCTCCGGGGGGCGATGAACGCGGATGACTTCCGCGACTACATGCTCGCGTTCCTGTTTCTCCGCTACCTTTCAGACAATTACGAACAGGCCGCGAAGAAGGAACTGGGGCGCGACTACCCTGACCCGAACGCCATCGGTAATGGCGGGCGGTCCTCGCTGTCCGTCTGGTACGAGCAGAACCCCGGGGATGTGCCGGCGTTCGAGAAGCAGATGCGGCTCAAGGCGCATTACGTCATCCGGCCCACGCACCTCTGGGCCGGCATCACCCACATGGCCCGCACCCAGAACGGCGAACTGCTCACCACGCTCCAGGCCGGTTTCAAGTATATCGAGACTGAATCGTTCCAAAGCGCATTCTCCGGCCTCTTCTCGGAAATCAATCTCGGCTCCGAAAAGCTCGGCAAGACCTACGCCGACCGGAACGCGAAGCTCTGCACGATCATCAAGAAGATCGCGGAGGGCCTCGCCGAGTTCTCGATCGATAGGGACGCGCTTGGCGACGCTTACGAGTACCTGATCGGCGAGTTCGCCGCCGGTTCGGGCAAGAAGGCGGGCGAGTTCTACACGCCGCAGCGGATCTCGGACATCCTCTCCGCGATCGTCACGCTCGACAGTCAGGAGCCGAAGACGGGCAAGCGTAAGCACCTCGCCAGCGTGATGGACTTTGCCTGCGGCTCGGGTTCGCTGCTGCTCAATGTGCGCAAGCGCATGGGGCCGCACGGCATCGGCAAGATCTACGGGCAGGAGAAGAACATCACCACATACAACCTCGCGCGAATGAACATGCTGCTGCACGGGGTGAAGGACACCGAATTCGAGATCTACCACGGAGACACGCTGACGAACGACTGGGACATGCTCCGCGAGACGAACCCGGCGAGGAAGCCGTACTTCGACGCCGTGGTCGCCAACCCGCCGTTCAGCTATCGCTGGGACCCGAACGACGCGTTGGGCGAGGACGTGCGCTTCAAGAATCACGGCCTAGCCCCGAAGTCGGCGGCAGACTTCGCGTTCCTGCTGCACGGGTTTCATTACCTCAAGGATGACGGTGTAATGGCGATCATCCTGCCGCACGGCGTGTTGTTTCGCGGCGGCTCGGAGGCGAAGATCCGCCGCAAGCTCCTTGACGACGGGCACATCGACACCGTCATCGGCCTGCCGGCGAACCTGTTCTACTCGACCGGTATCCCGGTCTGCATCCTCGTCCTGAAAAAGTGCAAGAAGCACGATGATGTCCTTTTCATCAACGCGTCCGAGCATTTCGAGAGAGGCAAGCGACAGAACTACCTGTCCGACGAACATATCGCGAAGATCGTCGACACCTATCAGCAGCGTCCGGAGAGGATCGAGCGGTACGCCAGACGCGTTGAGATGACGGAGATTGAGGCCAACGACTTCAACCTGAACATCTCGCGCTATGTCAGCACAGCCAAGCAGGAGGTCGCGATCGATCTTTCGGCCACGCATGACAAATTGGTCGAGATCGAGAAGCAGATTCGGGAGTCAACGGCGAAGCACAATGAGTTCCTGATCGAACTTGGACTGTCCCCATTGCCTGCCCCTCTGGGTCAATGACAGTGGGACGTCTCCCGCCTCGGCCGCCGCACCAGGATCGGCGGCAACCAGCGCAAATCGCTGTGGGCGCTGTTCGAGCGTGCCCAGGCCATCCTGAAGGGGCGCAATGTGGTCACCTGGGCCGAGGCCGTCCCCAGCGTCGCCGAACACCACTGTGGTTGCGAGAAGAAACCCTTCAGCGCCACCTGATCGACGAGGCGCAGGACACAGCATCCCGCAGCTGCGCTTCCTCACCACCCTGGTGCCGAATGGCCCCGACGCCCTGTTCTTTGCCGGCGACCTGGGCCAGCGCATCTTCCAGCAGCCCTGCTCCTGGCTGTCGAAGGGGGTGGACATTCGCGGGCGCTCTTCGGCTCTGAAGGTCAACTACCGCACCTCCCACCAGATCCGCCGGCGGGCCGACCTGCTGCAGCCGGCGCGGGTGCGCGACGTGGACAGCGTCGAGGACCAGCGTAAGGGCACGATCTCCGTCTTCGACGGACCGGAGCCGGACGTCGGCCTGCTCGACACGGCTGAGGACGAGGCCGCCTACGTCGCCGCCTGGATCGCCGGCATCGTCGCCGACGGCGTGGCCCCAGAAGAGGTCGGCATCTTCGTTCGCACGCCCGACGGGCTGGACCGCGCCAAGGCAGCCGCCAAGCAGTCGGGCCATCCCTGGGTCACGCTGCAGGACTGCGGCGACGCGGAGGGCGGTCGCATCGCGATCGGCACCATGCACCTCGTCAAGGGTGCTCGAGTTCAAGCCCATCGCCGTGATGGCCTGCGACGACGAGGTCATGCCGCTTCATGAGCACATCGAGTCGGCATCGGACGAGCCCGAGCAGGACGAGATCTTCGAAACCGAGCGCCACCTGCGCTACGTCGCCTGCACCCGTGTCCTCGACCGCGTCTGCATCACGGGCGTGGAGCCGGGCTCGGAGTTCCTCGCCGACCTGACCGATGTCAGCCATCGATCTCGATCATAGGACTATAACGATGGGAGCACTCCGCTGTTACCAGACTTCACTCTGGCAATTTCATTACGCGTCGAGGTGTGATAAGCGCCTCGTCGTTGTTAGACACTTTGATGGTTTGCCTTGGAATTGCGTGGGGAGTTAGACACTACAAAAGCGGATAAGTTATTGACATAATTACGATAATTGGGGCCTGAAAATCCCCGTGTCGGCGGTTCGACTCCGTCCCTGGGCACCATCCTCCCTTATAAACCAAAGGTGTGGATGGTGCGTGTTGGTCAAACCAACTGACCATTCTCTTCCAAATTATGTTCGAGTTCTTCCGCTGACCTTAAGCGGCTCGGACTCTGGCCACCCTACCCGCCCGATTCCCGGCAGTTTCACGGCAAGGTCCAGCGGGTCGATTCCCACCGTCAGTCCCAACAGATTCAGCTCCACCCCCTCCTCCAGCGCCAGCAGCAGACCGGCGACGCCGAACAGGCTGATCTGCCAGCCGGTGCCGCTCGGCGCCCGCGCGAACAGGCCGGAGCCCAGATAATCCTTGCCCAGCGCGGTCGAGGGCAGGTCGAGCCGCAACTCCGGCACGGCGCGGGCAATCCAGGCGGCGAAGGTGTTGCTGTTCGGGCCGGGCCAGACCCGGTACTCGCCGGCATAGGGATAGCGGGCGGCAGCCTCGGCGATCCTGGGGATGGCTGCCTCAGCAGGGGGGCCGCGCAACTCCTTCAGCAGGGTGGGTTGGGCGCCGAACCAGCGGCCATCGGGATCGCGCTGGCTGACGGCAACCACCGACAGGCCACGGTAGGCGCGCCAGCCGATCACCTCATAGACGGTATAGCTGCGGGCGCCGGCCGGCTTCACGGCGAACCAGGGATGCACGCCGAAGGCACCGCGCCAGGACAGCACGCGGGCGGCATAGACCTGGACAACCGCCTCCGGCGTCGTCGCCGCGTCGGGGGCGAGGCCAACCGGGCTGCGGTCGATGCGGCTCCAGTCGACCGCCGTCGGCACCGCCCCGGAGGCAAGCAGGAACACCGGCCCTGCCAGCAGCAGGACCAGCGTCAACAGAAATGCCAGCAACACCCTCACGGCCCCCGCGCCCTGACCTCGATCCATCTTCCATGTAGTCACTGTGAAGACGGATTTCCGGTGACAGCGAAGGGACAGAGCGCAGAGGAGGCCGCTCAGATGCTGTAATCGCCCTGTTGCAGGCTCTGGTCCATGGTCAGCGCCGGCGCCGGCTCGTCACGGCACCAGCCGACGACCTTGGCGGGCACGCCGGCCACGGTGGCGCAGCCGGGAACGTCCTTCAGAACGACGCTGCCGGCGCCGACCTTGGCGTGGGCGCCGATGGTGATGTTGCCCAGCACCTTGGCCCCGGCCGACAGCAGAACACCGTCGCGCACCTTGGGATGGCGGTCGCCATGCTCCTTGCCGGTGCCGCCCAGCGTGACGTTCTGCAGGATCGACACGTCGTTGCCGATCACCGCCGTCTCGCCGATCACCACGCCGGTGCCATGGTCGATGAACACGCCGCGCCCCACCGGCACCGCCGGGTGGATGTCGACGGCGAAGGCCTCCGACACCCGGCTTTGCAGGAAATGGGCAAGGTCGTGGCGGCCGCCCCGCCACAGCCAATGGGCGACGCGGTGCCATTGCAGGGCGTGGAAGCCCTTGAAATAGAGGAAGGGCGTCAGGCAACCGTCGGCGGCCGGGTCGCGGGCCAGGATGGCGGCGAGGTCGGCGGCGGCCGCATCGACGATGGCCGGGTCGGCCTCCATGGCGTCGCGCACCACGGCGGCCAGCCGGTCCTCCGGCATGGCGCGGTCGGCCAGCTTGCGCACCAGAAGGGCCGCCAGCGCCGGGCCGAAACCGTCACGCGCCAGCACCGCGTCATACAGGAAGGGAGAAAGGCCGCTCTCCTCCTCCGCCACCCGGACGGCATCGGCGCGCAGGCGGCGCCACAGCGACTGTTCGACCGTTTCGGCCGGCTCGCGCATCGTGACGTCCAGGCTGTCCATCGCAACCACCCCTTCCCGCACAGCAAACCGCTCCGCATTCCCAATTGCGGGGCGCATGGCTGTTACTGTGGTGAGCCTGCCCCGCTGCGGTCAAGACCGTTCCCGTCAAGGCTGCTTCCCGTTCCGCCACCACCCGCCGAACCCTCGGCATGCGCCCGGCGGAAGGCCTGCGGCGACCGCCCCTCGCGCTTGGTGAAGAAGCGGGAAAAATAGGCCGGATCCTCGAAGCCCAGGGCATAGCCGATCTCCGCCATGCCATGGCCGGTGTAGATCAGCGAGCGCCGCGCCTCCAGCATCAGCCGGGCATGCACCAGCTGCAAAGTCGACAGGCCGGTGACGCGGCGGCAGGCGGCGTTCAGGCGGTTGGAGGTGACGCCCAGCGCCGCGGCATAGCGCTCCACCGGCCAATGCTGGCTGAACCGCTCGTCGATCATCGGCCGCAACCGGGCGAGCAGCCGGACGTCCGGCGACACCCCCTGCCCGTCCCGCGCCGCGCCGTCGCGCCGCCGGGCGGCCGCCAGCCGCAGCACGGCGACCAGCAGCAACAGCACCTGGGCCGAGATCGCGCTGGCCCGGCCGACATGGTGGGCGCGGAACTCCCGCCTGATCTCGGCGAAACAGCGATTGAGCGCCGCCGCCTCGTCCGATCCCGGCTCCAGGCCCCAAGCCATCGGCAGGGCCGGGGCCTCGCGCAATTCCGCCTCCGGGGCGGCGGCCTGCACACCGGCCAGGAAACCCTCCGACATGGTCAGCACATGCCCGTCGGTGGCGGGTTCGAACTGGAAGCCGTGCACCACCTGCGCCGGCACCACGATCAGCGCTGGAGCGCGGAACATCACCTCCACCCCGTCGGCGGTCAGCCGCCCGCCGCCGTCCGTGACCAGCAGGGCATGGCTCAGCCCGTCGTGGCGGTGGGGACGGACCTCCCAATTGTACAAGCGCATCCGCTCCGGAATCGTCTCGATATGGACGAAGCGCAGCTCCGGCACCGCCGGCGGCTCGCCATACAGCCAATAGCGGGGAATGGGTTCGGTGCTGTGGGCGAGATGGGCGGACATCGCACGGACTCCGGTGGGCTGGCGTTGAAAAGTACAAGCCTTTTTCCGGTTCGTCTATGTCCGGCCCTCCGTTCAATGAATTAGCATGCTCAATAACATTTGGCGCACGAAGCAATCCGGCAGGAGCGGCGCCGCAGCTTTGCCGAAAGGGCGAGAGACATGCACCCCACCAAATCGACCCAGGCCAAATCGACCCGTACCCAGGTCGCCATCATCGGCGCCGGTCCGGCCGGACTGTTCCTGTCCCATCTGCTGCACCGGCAGGGCATCGACTCGATCATTCTCGAAAGCCGCAGCCGCGAGGAGATCGAGGGCACCATCCGCGCCGGCGTGCTGGAGCAGTGGGTGGTCGACCTGATGAACGGGATGGGCCTCGGCGACCGCATGATGCGCGAGGGGCATTTCCATTCCGGCATCACCCTGCGCTTCAACCGCCAGAGCCACCACATCGACATGGCGGAGCTGACCGGCGGCAAGCGCGTCACCGTCTATGCCCAGCACGAGGTGATCCGCGACCTCGTCTCCGCCCGTCTGGAGGATGGCGGCACCATCCTGTTCGGCGTGTCAGACGTGCGGTTCCACGACCTCAACGGCAAGACGCCGCGCGTGCAGTTCCGCCGCGGCCCGGACGGGCCGGTGGAGGAGCTGCGCTGCGACTTCGTCGCCGGCTGCGACGGTTTCCACGGGCCGAGCCGGCAGGCGATCCCCGCCGCCGCGCGGACCGAATACCAGATCGTCTATCCCTTCGGCTGGCTCGGCATCCTGACCGAGGCGCCGCCGTCGCACCCCGAACTGATCTACGCCAACCACGAGCGCGGCTTCGCCCTGCTCAGCACCCGCTCGCCGGAGGTGCAGCGCCTCTACATCCAGGTCGATCCCAAGGACGACATCGCCAACTGGTCCGACGACCGCATCTGGTCCGAACTGCACCGCCGGCTGGAGGACGAGAGCGGCTGGACCCTGAAGGAAGGGCCGATCTTCCAGAAGGGCATCATCGCGATGCGCAGCTTCGTCTGCGATCCGATGCAGCATGGCCGCCTGTTCATCGCCGGCGACGCCGCCCATATCGTGCCGCCGACCGGCGCCAAGGGGCTGAACCTCGCGGTCGCCGACGTGCTGGTGCTGTCGCGCGCCATGACCGCCTACTACAAGTCCGGCAGCACCGAGGGGCTGGACGCCTACAGCGCCACCTGCCTGCGCCGCATCTGGAAGGCGGAGCGCTTCTCCTGGTACATGACCACCATGCTGCACCGGAATGAGCATGAATCGCCCTTCGAGCAGCGGGTGCATCTGGCCGAGCTGGACTATCTGGTCCACTCCCGCGCCGCCATGACGGCGCTGGCGGAGAATTACGTCGGCTTGCCGATGGAGTGAGCGGGACGGGGGGCAACGGCAGCTTCCGCCCCCCGGAATTCCCAAACCGCCCCCTGGCCCTCTCCACCCCGCCGCGCCATCATCCCGTCGACCGACACCCAGGAGGGAAGGCCCGACGCGATGAAGCAGGTGATGTTCGTGGAACTCGGCATGGGGGTGGATCTGCACGGCCAGGACGTGACCAAGGCCGCCATCCGCGCCGTGCGCAACGCCATAGAGCGCAACTCCATGCCCGGGATGCGCGCCCTGGTGGACGGCGACACCAGCAGAATGCAGGTGCGCGTCCACCTCGCCGTGCCGGCCGATGCCGACCGGCTGGACCACGAGGCGGTGAAGGCCGTCTTCCCCTATGGCGCGGTCAGCATCCACGTCACCGGCGGCGGCATGCTGGCGCCGAGCGGCATCTTCCTGGCCGACAAGAACGACCGCAACGAGCAGATCTACGTCGTCAACGCGGCGGTCGAGGTCGGCATCTGACAGGACGAGGGTCAGCCGGCGCGGATGCCGCCGATGAAGCGGTCCATCTGACGGGTCAGCTCCTCCGACTGCATCAGCAGATCCGAGGCGGCCTCCTCCACCTGGCTGGCGCCGCTGCCGGTTTCCCCGGCCATCTTCTGCATGCCCTGGACCCGGCTGACCACCTCCTGGGCGCCGTTGGCCGCCTGCTGCACGTTGCGGGCGATCTCGCGGGTCGCCGCCCCCTGCTCCTCGACAGCCGAGGCGATGGTGGTGGCCGTCTCATTGATGCCGGTGATGATGCCGCTGATGTCGTCGATGGCGCCGACCACCGAGCGGGTGGCGGTCTGGATCGTGCCGATCTGGGCGCTGATCTCCTCGGTGGCCTTCGCCGTCTGGTTGGCAAGGCTCTTCACCTCGCCGGCGACGACGGCGAAGCCCTTGCCGGCCTCGCCGGCGCGCGCCGCCTCGATGGTGGCGTTCAGCGCCAGCAGGTTGGTCTGCGACGCGATGGCGTTGATCAGGTTGACCACGTCGCCGATCTTCCCGGCGGCGGCGGTCAGCCCGGCGACGATCCCGGCGGTGCGCTGGGTTTCGTCCACCGCCTTCTGGCTCATGTCGGCCGACCGGCTGACTTCGGCGCTGATCGCCTGGATCGACGAGGCCAGCTGCTCCGCCGCCGCGGCGACGATCTGCACGCCGCTGCCGGCGTCGGAGGCGGCACGCAGGGAATGCTCCGACTGATCGGATGCGTTGCGGGCGATGTCGGTCAACACGCCGGAGGTCGAACGCAGCTGCGACGCCTGCTGGGCCACGCTGTCGACGATCGTCTTGATCTGGGATTCGAAACCGTTCGCCAGATCCAGCATGCCCTTGCGCCGGTCGGCGACGGCCTGTTCCGCCGCCCTTTCATTGTCTCGGCGCAGGGCCTCCATGGCGATGCCGTTGTCCTTGAAGACCTGGACCGCCTGGGCCATGGCGCCGATCTCGTCGCGCCGCCCGGCGCCGGAGATGGTCACGCCATGGTCGCCATCGGCCAGCCGGCGCATGGCGGCCGACAGCGCGGCGATGGGTCCGGTGATCGCCTTGCCGAGATAGGTCGAGGCGATCAGCATCACCGCCATCACGCCGGCGACCACCGCCAGGGCGCGATAGAGCTTGTCGGCGAAGCTGTTGTCGATGTCATCGACATAGACGCCCGAGGCGATCACCCAGTTCCACGGCGTGAAGGGAGCGTCATAGGAGATCTTGGCGTAGACCTCGCTGCCGCCATTCGGCTTGGTGAAGCGGTAGGTGGTGAAGCCGCCGCCGGCCTGCGCATTGGCGATCTGATGACGCAGGAAGGGGAAGCCGTCGACGTCCTTCTCCTCCAGACGCATCTTGCCCTCAAGCTCCTTGCGGGTGCCGTGGACCTCGGTGACGCCGTTCATGTTGTAGACGAAGAAATAATCGCCTTTGCCGAAGCGCAGCGCACGGATCACGTTCCTGGCGCGCGTCTTCGCCTCCTCCACCGGAAGCGCGCCGCTCATCGCCTCGCGATTGTAATGGTCGGCGACGCTGACCGCGGCTTCCACAATGTTGCGGATCGCCTGCTTGCGATCCTCGATCATCGACTGCTTCAAATTTGTAAAGTTGTAAAAAACAATCGCGAACGAACCCAACAAAGCCAGCGCAACAAGCGCAAGAATCTTTTTGGTGATGCTGAGGTTATTCAACATGAAAGAAAGTCCTTCCCTTCATGGCGTTCGGAAAAACGCCACTCTCTGCTGTTTTCAAAATCGTCATCGTCCTTTTGGCATAGCTGAACGTTCGTTCAAGAAAAATTCCCATACGATATATCAATGGCAGATCCGCACATTTGCAGGGGAATAATCCGGCCGGAATTCGCCCGGCACGTTCGTAAGCGGCCGGCGCCCCGTCCGCCGCGGACGCGAAAATCCCTCCTCCGCCATCCCTGGCCGCCCCAGGCAACCATGCCGGAGCGAGAGGCGAAGCGGCCTCAGGCTCCCCGCATTTTCGCCGGCGACACGCCGAACCAGCGGCGGAAGGCGCGGCTGAAGGCGCTGACCTCCGAATAGCCCAGCAGGGCGCCGATGTCGGCGACGGGAACATGGCGCTGGCGGATATAGACTGCCGCCAGATCGCGCCGCACCCCCTCCACCAGATCGGAAAAGCTCAAGCCCTCGTCGGCCAGCCGGCGCTGCAAAGTCCAGCGGGCGATGCCAAGCCGGTCGGCGATGTCCTCGACATAGGGCGGGCCTTCCGGCAGGCGTGCCCGCACCTCCGCCTTCACGCGGTCAAGCAGCGGCGGCGTCCCGGTGCCACGGGCGATGTCGATCAGCGTACCGCACAACCCGGTCAGCCGCGCCATGTCGCCACCGGGCATGCGGCGGTCGAGCTGGCGGTCGCGCAGCAGGATGGCGTTGGTGCGCTGGCCGAAATGGGCGGGGGCGTCGAACAGCGCCTCGTGCAGGCGCCAGCCCTCCGGCTTCGGATGCTCGAAATGCACCTCCTCCGGCATCCAGTGCGCACCGAGGCAGGCACGCACCACATTGGCGAACATGCCCATGGTCAGCTCGGCATCCTGCCGCCGCTCGACAATGCAGCCGTCGAGGATGCGGTATTCCAGCCGCAGCAACTCGCCATCGCGGACGAAGCGGGTTTCGGTCGCCTGCTGATGGAAGGGGAACAGCCGGGCCAGATGGTCGAGGGCCGCTCCCAGCGTCGGTGCTGCCAGCGCGATGGAACCGATCAGCCCCAGCATCTCCGGCTGGAACTGGCGGCCGAACATCAGGCCGAAATTGTCGTTGCCGGTCTCCGCCGCCGCCACCTCCATCATCGCCACATAGGCGCGCAGGTCGAGCGCCACCGTCGGCTGGCCGAGTGCGCGCTCCTCCACACCGACGCGGTGGAACACCTGATCGGGGCAGCCGCCCTGCGCGGCGATGAAATCCGACACCCCACAGGCCGCGGCGGCCAGGATGTTGTGTTGCACAGATCCTGGGCGGCCCCCGCCAAGCTGGCCGGCAGTCTGCCCAAGAGTCGGTCGGTGCGGCGTCATGACACAGCCCCTCGCAGCCGTTTTGCCGCAACGCAGCAAACATCGTGCCGGACTTCAGGCTGACAGAAATGGTTCGTGCAGGAAATTATACGATTGGCTTACGATCCGGCGGGAGAGCGGCAAGCGGACAGGCCCGTCAGTCCGGCGTCCGCCGGATCGCTTCGTAGGCAGCGTTCAGGCGTTGCAAAACGGACTCCGGGGCCGACGGATCGCAGGGCTCGGCATTCAGATGACGCACACGCAGTTCGCCCATCAACTCTTCCCAGAGGAGAGGACCGCCCTCTTCAAGCAGTTGCGCGCGGATCGACAGCTCTCTGGACGCCGGCGCATGCCGCCGCCCCCAGGCGCCCATCTGGGCCAGCAACGGCACGAGTTGGATCGCCGGTTCGGTCAGGCTGTAGATCGTGCTTTGCCGGTGGCGCGGGTCGTCGGCCTTGGTCAGCAGGCCCGCCGCGAGCAGCCGCTTGAGCCGGTCCGCCAGAACATTGGATGCGATGCCCTCCTCCGAGCGGGTGAGGAGTTCGCGATAGCGGCGCCGGTCGCCGAAAATGATGTCGCGGATGACGATCAGGCTCCAGCGGTCGCCCAGGACTTCAAGCGTCAGGTTGATCGGACACCCCGATCGATGTGCATCCAGCAAGACCGGTCTCCTTCCGCTTGCAAAGTAGGATCAGTCGCGCTAGCGTTCAACTGCTTGCATTTTGCAAGCGGTTGGAGGTGCCCGATGTCGCTGACCCTCTATGCACACCCCTTCTCCTCCTATTCCCAAAAGGTGCTGATCGCGCTTTGGGAAAATGGCATTCCCTTCACCTACCGGAATTTGGAGGATGCCGGCGCGGCGGCCGAACGGGCGGCACTCTGGCCGCTCGGACGCTTTCCGGTGCTGGTGGACGATGGCCGCACGGTCGTGGAATCCAGCATCATCATCGAACATCTGGATCTCCATCACGCCGGGCCGATCCGCTGGCTGCCCGACGGCGGCGACGCCGCCCTGGAGGTCCGGCTGATGGACCGCTTCTTCGACAACTACATCATGACGCCGATGCAGGCGCCGGTGTTCGAATCGCTGCGACCGGACGCGGCGCGGCTGGACGAGGTGAAGGAGAAGACCCGCCGGGATCTCGATGCGGCCTATGCCTGGCTGGAGGAAAGGCTGTCGGGCAGACGCTGGGCAGCCGGAGAGAGCTTCACCATGGCCGACTGCGCCGCGGCCCCCTCGCTCTTCTATGCGGATTGGGTTCACCGGATCGGTCCCGCCTTTCCACGGCTGCGGGACTATCGTTCACGCCTGCTGGCGCGGCCGTCCATCGCGCGTGCGGTCGACGAAGGGCGCCCCTATCGGTCCTATTTCCCGCTCGGCGCGCCGGATCGCGACTGATCGCGGAGATGGAAGGACTCCCGCCGCTCAGTTGGCGCGGCCGAAATCCGATCCACGCGCCGGCTCCTTGAAATAGAACATCTCGCGGTCGAAGGTGACGTCGGTGCGCGGATTCAGCAGGGCCACCTCGGTGGTCAGGCCCTGGGCGTCCAGCACCCGCCACTTGCGCAGCTGGAAGGGACGGTCCTCGAAAACCAGGGTCAGGGTGCCCTTGCCGGGGTCCTTGGTTTCCAGCAGGCTGACCTCGATCACACCGGGGGCCTGGAAGACGTCGGTGACGGTGACGTCGCCCGACAGCCGGATGTTCTTGCGCAGGATGAAGTCGGCGAGCGTCGAGCCGATGGGCGCGCTCGACTGCTGGCGCATCTCGCCGTCCCAATAAAAGACGAAGCTGCCATCGGCGACGATGAAGTCCTTCAGCGGCCGGTCATATTCCAGCCGCATCCGGCCGGGCCGCCACAGATAGAAGATGCCGGTCGCCTGCCGTCCGTTGGGCGCCACCTGCAGGAACTTCGACTGCAAGGTGGTGATGCCGTTCAGATACTCCTCCACCTTGGCGACGACCGCCTGGTCCTGCGCCGACAGCGAGACGGGGGTGGCCGGCGCGGCGGCGGCGGACGTGGCGAAGGCCGCCGGCAGCGGAGCAAGAAGGCTGGCGAACAGCAGGGCGGCGGAAAGGCGGCGAAGCACGGTCTTCATCCTTGGTCGTTCGGAGCCCGACTCCTTAACCGGGCGGTATGGCGGACATAAGGCGTCCGCCCCCCGCTGCCAAGGATTACCGGTGCCGGGTCAAAATGGCTGCTGCTTAAAAATGGCCGGGCTTAAAGTGGCTGCCCCTTGATCATCCGCGGCAGGTCGCCGACCACACCCATCGCATGCTTCATGAAGAAGCGCTTGACCGGCGGCAGCCGGTTGATCACCGCCATGCCCAGGTCGCGCGCCAGCTTCACCGGCGGGATGTTGTTGGAGAACAGATGGACCAGCCCGTCGCACACCGCCGCCAGCAGCACGGTGTCGAAGCGGCGCCAACGCTGGAAGCGCGCCAGCACCTCCGGACCGCCGACATCCAGCCCCAGGCGGTAGGCATCGACCACCACCTCCGCCAGTGCGGCGACGTCGCGCATGCCAAGGTTCAGCCCCTGCCCGGCGATCGGGTGGATGGCGTGCGCCGCCTCGCCCACCAGGGCCAGCCGATCGGCGATGAAGCGGTCGGCCAGCAGGACCGACAGCGGCCAGGCCTCGCGCTTGGTCAGCAGCGTGATCTCGCCGAGATAGCCGCCGGACCGCCGTTGCAACTCGTCGATGAACTGGTCGTCGGGAAGCTTCAGATAGGTGTCGACCAGCGAGGTCTTCTCGCTCCACACGATGGAACAGCGGTTCTCCGTCATCGGCAGCACGGCGAAGGGACCGTTGGGCAGGAAATGCTCGACCGCGACGCCCTTGTTCGGTTCGGTGTGGCGGATGGTGCAGATGATGGCGCTCTGGTCGTAGGACCAGCGCCGCACCCTGATCCCGGCGCTCTCGCGCGCCATCGACCGCCGCCCGTCGGCGCCGACCAGCAGACGGCCGCGCACGGTGCGCCCGTCGGCCAGCCGCACCGAGACGCCGGACCGCTTGCGCTCCACCGTCACCGCCTTGGCCGGCGCCAGATGGACCAGCCCCGGCAGTTCGGCCGCGCGGGCGAACAGGGCGTGGCGGATGTCCTTGTTGTCCAGGATCCAGCCGAAGGGCTGATGCTTGCCCTCCATCGCCAGTTCGGTGTGGTCGTAATGGATGAACAGGGGCGAGAACTGGTCAGCGATGCGGATGTCCAGCATCGGGCCGGCCTTGTCGGCCATGTGGTGCCACACCCCCGCCGCCTCCAGCACCATCTTGGAGGCGTAGGAGATCGCGGTGGTGCGGATATCGAACTCCTGACCGCCCATGCGTTCGGGGCTGTCCTGGTCGATGCAGACCACCGGCACGCCGGCGCTGGCCAGCGCCGCCGCCATGGTCAGCCCGGCCAGACCGCCGCCCAGCACCACGACCTCCGTGGTGATGTCGCCGCCCAGCGGGGGGACGGTCGCGTTGCCCGATTCGGTGCCCGGTACGGCCATGATGCTCGCTGCCCTCTCGCTTTCGTCCATGCGCCACGCGGACCGGCCGGGCCTGACCCTTGCCGGCGCCACGGACGCGATCAGACAATTGTCGCACTGCGGCGTCCTGTCCAGTGTCCAGTCCCCGCCCGACGCGTGCAGACAGCCGGACAGATTGTCGCTGCATGATTTTAGGGCAAATGCCGCCCTTTTGGGCGCCCAATCAACAGGCATATTCCCATCGTTGCAGCGCATTTCAACCGGCACGATTCTTGTAATCGTTGATTTTTGCGGTCGACGCGAACAGGCTTGGGCCATCGGCGGGAGGACGGTACGGTGTCAGGCCGGACTGGTACCGCAACGGGGCGGCCAAAGCCTTACACGCGGCCGGAACAACGCTTTAAGGGGAAGCCACATGAAACTGGTTATGGCCATCATCAAGCCGTTCAAGCTCGACGAAGTGCGCGAGGCGCTGACGTCGCTCGGGATCCAGGGCCTGACCGTCAGCGAGGTCAAGGGCTTCGGCCGCCAGAAGGGCCAGACGGAAATCTACCGCGGCGCCGAGTATTCCGTGAGCTTCCTGCCCAAGGTGAAGGTCGAGGTCGCGGTGTCCGACGACCAGTACGAGCAGGTGGTGGAGGCGATCCAGAAGGCCGCCAACACCGGGCGCATCGGCGACGGCAAGATCTTCGTGCTGGAGATCGCCCAGGCCGTGCGCATCCGCACCGGCGAGACCAACGCCGAGGCGCTGTAAGGCTGCCGGCCAAACGGGGTCCGCTCCTTCCGGCGGGAACGGACCCGGCGGGCGCGCGTCCGCGCGCCTGCCCGCCTGTTCAGCCGCCCTCGCCCGGGCTGACGAAGGCATCCGCCGCCAGCGCTCCGGCATAATCGCGCAGGTCGGCCGGCCAGTCGGCCGTCAGCGCATCGAACCGCGACCGGTCCGCCGCATAAAGCGCCCGAACCGCCTCCTCATAGCCCGGACGGTCACCGGCCAATTCCAGCATGACGCGATAGGCGGCCTCCTGCGCCCGGCGCACGCGGTCCTTCGCCTCGCTCCCCTTGCGCGCCTCGTCCACCAGCTTGCGCAGAGCCACCGACGCCCCGCCCGGCTGGGCGTTCAACCACTCCCAATGACGCGGCAGCAGCGTCACCTCGCGCGCCACCACACCTAGCTTCGGCCGCCCCGGCCCGCGCGGCGGCGGCGATAGACGCCACGCAAGCTCCGCATCGCTTCCCCGCAGATCGAGGTCGATCACCTTTCCCGTGGCATCGTCGAAGACCAGCACGGGCGGCCCGTCCGGTTCCGCGTCGAGCGCTGCACGCACTGCCCGCGCAACGCTCAGCGCATCCCCGGCGGCAAGGCGGCGCTCGCCCCGAAACGCGGTGCAGAGGGTTTCGGCGGTGACGGTCATGGTCGGAGCTCCGGTTGTGATGCGCCTATTTTACCCGGATGAAAATTGGTCGTCAATATTGTCCGGATGAAATGGGGAACCCGCTCTCCCGCCCCGGGAGAGGGACAGCTTCCCTTGCTGTGACCGTTCGGCCACCCGCCACGCCCAAAGGTTCTGGGCGCTTGTGCCCCCGGTGCCCCGCCGATAGGATCGCCCTTCACGAGACGTGGCCGCTTCCCCAGGCCGGGGTGCGGCATCCGGGGTGCGAAGAGGGTTGCGGTCGCCATGGTTCTCACCGATTTCAGCGTCAACAGCGGTGCCGTCTTCAGCGAGGCGATCGGCAACGACCGGCTCGACCTGCTGACCGACTATCCCTTCACCCGGCTGGCCAACCTGCTGGCGCCGATCACCCCGCGCGCCAATGTCGCTCCCATCCTGCTGACGGTCGGCGAACCGCAGCATACCCCGCCCGCAATCATCGAGGAGACGCTGCGCGCCAGCGCCGCAGGCTGGAACAAGTACCCGCCGGTCGGTGGCACGCCGGAGTTCCGCGCCGCGGTCGGCGATTGGCTGACCCGCCGCTACGACCTGCCGGCCGGGCTGCTGCACGCCGACAGCTCGGTCCTGCCGCTGTCCGGCACGCGCGAGGCGCTGTTCATGCTGGCCCTGCTGGCAGTGCCGACGCAGAAGGCCGGACGCCAGCCGGCGGTGCTGATGCCCAATCCCTTCTACGCGCCCTATGAAGGGGCCGCGGTGATGGCGGGGGCGGAGCCGGTGTTCCTGTCGGCGACGCGCGAGACCGGCTTCCTGCCCGACCTCGACGCCCTGACGCCGGAGCTGCTGGAGCGCACGGCGCTGTTCTATCTCTGCACCCCCGCCAACCCGCAGGGGGCCGCGGCGACGCCGGCCTATCTCGCCAAGGCCATCGGGTTGGCCCGGCAGTACGGCTTCGTGCTGGCGGTCGACGAATGCTATGCCGAGATCTGGCTGGACGCCCAGCCGGTCGGCGCGCTCCAGGTCGCGGCCAGCCTGCCGTACGCGGACGGCAAGCCCTGGGCCAATCTGCTGGTCTTCCATTCCCTGTCCAAGCGGTCGAGCGCCGCCGGCATGCGCTCCGGCTTCGTCGCCGGCGACCCGGCGCTGATCGGCCGCTTCTCCCGCCTGCGCAGCTACGGCTGCGCAGGCATGCCGCTGCCGATCCTGGCCGCCAGCACCGCGCTGTGGCGCGACGAGGCGCATGTCGAGGAGAACCGCGCCGCCTACCGCGCCAAGTTCGCCGCGGCGGAGGCGGAGCTGGGCGGCCGCTATGGCTATTACCGCCCGGCCGGCGGCTTCTTCCTGTGGCTGGAGGTCGGCAACGGCGAGGAGGCGGCGAAACGGCTGTGGGCGGAGGGAGCGGTCCGCGTCCTGCCCGGCGCCTATCTGTCGCGCAGCAACCCCGGCGAGCCGAACCCCGGCGACGCCTTCATCCGCGTCGCCCTGGTGCAGGACACCGACACCGTCGCCCAGGCCTGCGCGGCCATCGTCCGCATTCTCGGCTGACCGGCTCCGGCTGGTCCCAGGTTTCGGGTTCCAAAGTTTCAGTTCCGGTTTCTACAGCACGAGGTTTCCGTCCCATGGCCCGACCCGCCGGCCCCTCCTCCGCGCGCCCCCGGCCCACCCTGGGACGGCCCGCCCCCAGCCCGCGCAAGGGGGCACCCCGCGACGGCGTGAAGGAACCGGGCAAGGAGCGCATCCGGCCCGGCCGCGGCCGGCAGGAAAAGCCGCCCTTCTTCTCGCCGGCCATGCGCGCCTTCGTCGTCGCCCGCGCCCGCGAGGCGATGGGCTTCGTGCTGGGCCTGTTCGGCCTGCTGCTGATGGTGCTGCTGGGCAGCTACGACCCGCATGACGCCTCGCTGAACTCGATCCCCGCCACGGCGGGAAGCGCGCGCAACCTGTTCGGCACCCCCGGCGCCTACGCCGCCGACCTGCTGATCCAGTCGCTGGGCTGGGCCGCCTTCGTCATCGCGCTGGTGCCGATGTTCTGGGGCTGGCGCCTCGGCGCCCAGCGCAAGCTCGGCAACCCGCTGTTCCGGACCGTTCTGGCGCTGTGGGGCGTGTTTTTGGTGGCCATGGCGCTGGCCGGCCTGACCGACGCCTCGACCGATCCGCTCGCCCCGCTTCCCGGCGGCAGCATCGGCCAGGTGCTGCTGCGCGGCGTGGGCAACCTGTTCGGAGCCGAGCCGATGGTGGCGACCGCCGCCGCGGTGGGCGGCGGGCTGGTGCTGTTCCTGGCCGCCGGCCTGTCCATCGGCGAGTGGATCGCCAGCTTCCGCGCGCTCGGCCGTGGCATGGTCAATGGCGCCCGCATGGTCCGCCAGGGCGCCCGCAACGGTGTCGACGTCCTGCGCCGCCACGGCCGCAGCGCCGCCCAGGCCGCCTCGGTCGCGGTGGACGACGCGCTGCGTGGCGACGATGCGCCGAAACGCAACCTCCCGCGCTTCGACGAGGCGGTTCAGGTGACCCCGCTGCCGCCGGCCGGCCTGGGTGCTGGCACGGTTCCGCTCTCCGCCGCCCCGAACGCCACTCCGAACGCTGGCGACAAGCCGGTCCGCACCGTCCCCATCGTCGCTCCGCCCAAATCTGCCGCGTCGGAACGCGAAGCGGCGAAAAAGGACCCGCGCCAGAGCCGCCTTCCGCTGGGCGAGGAGGAGGGACCGCAGGGCTACGAGCTGCCGCCGCTGGACCTGCTGCAGATGCCGCCGACCGGCATCCGTGGCGAACAGCTGGACGAGGCGGCGCTCCAGCGCAACGCTGGCCAGCTGGAAGGCGTGCTGTCCGACTTCGGCGTGCGCGGCGAGATCCAGAAGGTCCATCCCGGCCCGGTCGTCACCCTCTACGAGCTGGAACCGGCTCCCGGCACCAAATCCTCGCGCGTCATCGGCCTCGCCGACGACATCGCCCGCTCGATGAGCGCGGTGTCGGTCCGTGTCGCCGTGGTCCCCGGCCGCAACGTCATCGGCGTCGAGCTGCCCAACGCCAAGCGCGAGACCGTTCTGCTGCGCGAGCTGATGGCGGCGGAAGGCTTCGACAAGCATGGCGGCAAGCTGGCGCTGGCGCTCGGCAAGGACATCGGCGGCCAGCCGGTGGTGGCCGACCTCGCCCGCTTCCCCCATCTGCTGGTCGCCGGCACCACCGGGTCGGGCAAGTCGGTGGCGATCAACACGATGATCCTGTCGCTGCTCTACCGGCTGCCGCCGGAGCGCTGCCGCTTCATCATGATCGACCCCAAGATGCTGGAACTGTCGGTCTATGAGGGCATCCCCCACCTGCTGACGCCGGTCGTCACCGACCCCAAGAAGGCGGTGGTCGCCCTGAAATGGACGGTGCGGGAGATGGAGGACCGCTACCGCAACATGTCCAAGCTGGGCGTGCGCAACATCGAGGGCTACAACGCCCGCCTGCGCGAGGCGCGCGAGGGCGGCGAATCGCTGACCCGCCGCGTCCAGACCGGCTTCGACCCCGACACCGGCAAGCCGCTGTTCGAGGAGCAACCGCTCGACCTGACCGAGCTGCCCTACATCGTCGTGATCGTCGACGAGATGGCCGACCTGATGCTGGTCGCCGGCAAGGACATCGAGGCGGCGATCCAGCGCCTTGCCCAGATGGCGCGCGCCGCCGGCATCCACCTGATCATGGCGACGCAGCGCCCCTCGGTCGACGTCATCACCGGCACCATCAAGGCCAACTTCCCGACCCGCATCAGCTTCCAGGTCACCAGCAAGATCGACAGCCGCACCATCCTGGGCGAGCAGGGCGCCGAGCAGCTGCTGGGCCAGGGCGACATGCTTTACATGGCCGGCGGCGGCCGCATCACCCGCGTCCACGGCCCCTTCGTCTCCGACCACGAGGTCGAACAGATCGTCCGATTCCTCAAGGCGCAGGGCGAGCCCAACTATGTCGACGCCATCCTGGAGGACGAGGAGGGCGAGCAGTCCTTCGACGAGGATGCCCTGCCCGGCACCGGCGGCGGATCGGGCGACGACCTCTACGACAAGGCGGTGGCGGTGGTCTGCCGCGAGCGCAAGGCCTCGACCAGCTTCATCCAGCGCCAGCTGCGCATCGGCTACAACTCCGCCGCCCGCCTCATCGAGCGCATGGAAACCGAGGGGGTGGTCAGCAAGCCCAACCACTCCGGAAAGCGCGAAGTTCTGGCACGCAACATCGACGAATAAGTGTTTTCTGGCTGCCCGTTGACAGCGATGGGGTGCCGCACCAATATCGGGGGTAGGCGGGCCGGGGACGCCAATTCCCCGGCCCGCCCGCCCGATCTTAGTGCATCAGAAGGTCAAGCAGCCGCTTGACGATCTCCAGCACCAGGATCAGGAGAGTGAGGATCTTATCCATCCTCCAGCCCTCCCTTGGTACGGCGGCAGTGGCGGCCAGCCCGCCACTGCGTCCGCCGGGGGACTATGACCGAGGCGGTTACGTCCGCAAACGGGAAATCCACGCAAACGTATTCTTTTGCTGATTGCAGACTTCGCCGTCGCGCGCAGCGCTTCGCGTCAACGCCGCAGCGGCACCAGCGATCCCAGCAGGAACAGCGCGGCTGCGGCCACCACCACGCTCGGGCCACCCGGCAGATCCCAGTTCAGCGAGGCCAGTATCCCGGCGATCACCGCCAGGATGCCCAGCACCGATGCCAGCGCCGCCATGCCTTCCGGCGTGCGGGCGAAGCGGCGGGCGGCGGCGGCCGGGATGATCAGCAGCGAGGTGATCAGCAGGATGCCGACGATCTTCATGGCGATGGCGATCACCAGCGCGATCAGCAGCATGAAGGCCAGCCGCAGGGCGTCGACCGGCATGCCCTCCACCCGCGCCAGATCCTCATCCACCGTCACCGCCAGCAGCCGGCGCCACAGCAGCGCCAGACCGGTCAACGCCACCACGCCGCCGCCATAGATCGCCATCAGGTCGCCGTCGGTCACCGACAGGATGTCGCCGAACAGATAGGCCATCAGATCGACGCGCAGCGTCTCCAGAAAGGCCAGCGCCACCAGCCCGAGCGACAGCGAGCCGTGCGACAGGATGCCCAGCAGCGTGTCGGCCGCGAGATGGCGCCGCCGCTGCAGCGCCACCAGCGCCAGCGCCAGCGACACGCAGACCACCATCACGCCGATCATCGGGTTGACGCCCAGCAGGAAGCCCAGCGTCACCCCCAGCAGGGCGGAATGGGACAGCGTGTCGCCGAAATAGGCCATGCGCCGCCACACCACGAAGGATCCCAGCGGCCCGGCCAGCAGGGCGATGCCGCCGCCGGCCAACAGGGCTCGGATCACGAACTCATCCATGGCAGCAGTCCCCGTCATGGTCATGCACGACCTTGCCGTCCTCGGCATGGGCATGGTCGTGGTGGTGGACATAGACGGCGAGGTCGCGGGCATGGCCGCCGAACAGGGCATGATATTCCGGGTGCCGGCTGACATCCTCCGGCCGGCCGGAACAGCAGACATGGCCGTTCAGGCAGATCACCCGGTCGGTGCGCGCCATCACCGTGTGCAGGTCGTGGCTGACCAGCAGCACGCCGCAGCCGCGCCGCTGCCGCACCTGGGCGATGCGGTTGAACAGCTCCGCCTGCCCATGCACGTCAACCGCCTGGTCGGGTTCGTCCAGCACCAGCAGGTCCGGTTCGCCCAGCAGGGCGCGGGCCAGCAGCACCCGCTGCATCTCGCCGCCGGAAATCGTCTGCACCGCCGAGTCGGCAAGCCGCGTCACCCCGGCCTCCTCCAGCGCCGCCGCCACCTGCTCGGCGGTCACCGGCCGCCACAGCGCCAGGAACCGGCGCACGGTCAGCGGCAGCGTCTGGTCGACCGACAGCTTCTGCGGCATGTAGCCGACGCGCAGGTTGGGCCGCCGCAGCACCCGCCCGCCGTCGGGCGCGGTCAGCCCCAGCACGGCGCGCACCAGCGTCGTCTTGCCGGCGCCGTTCGGGCCGATCAGCGTCACCACCTCCCCCGGCTGGACGGCGATGTTGACGCGGTCGAGCACGGTGCGGCGGCCGAAACGGACGGTCAGATCCTCGGTCCAGGCGAGCGGACCGGCGAACAGCGGGGAGGTGTCGCGACTTGGGTGGGGTATTGACATGTTACGTTATAACGTGACACCAAAATGACTGTGGCTTCCCTATGCTCTGAAACCGGCAGCCTGTCCAGCAAGTCGAGAGGATCCCTCCCATGCGCCGCTTCGCGCTGTCCGCCATCCTGACCGGCGCTCTTGTCGCCAGCGCCACCGCTGCCCTGCCGGCCTGGGCCGAAGCGCCGAAGGTGGTGGTGTCGATCAAGCCGATCCACTCCCTGGTCGCGTCCGTGATGCATGGGGTGGGCACGCCGACCCTGCTGGTCCGCGGCGGCGCCTCGCCGCACAGCTACACGATGAAGCCGTCGGACGCGAAGGCACTGTCGGCCGCCGATCTGGTGGTCTGGGTCGGTCCCGAGATGGAAGGCTTCCTGGAAAAGCCGTTGCAGGCCAACGCGCCGAAGGCGACGAAGCTGACCCTGATGGACCTGAAGGGCCTCACCCTGCTGCAAACCCGCGAAGGCGGCGCTTGGGAGGCGCATGACCATGGGCATGAGGGGCACGGCCATGACGGGCATAAGGACCATGACCATGAGGATCATGACGGCCATAAGGATGGCGACGACGACCACGACGAACTGAACACCCACATCTGGCTCGACCCGGCCAATGCCCGCGCCATCGTCACCGCGGCGGCCGACGCCCTGGCCGGCAGGGATCCGGCGAATGCGGAGGCCTACCGCACCAACGCCGACCGCACGCTCCAGGCCATCGACGCGCTGGATGCGGAGCTGAAGGCGACACTGGCGCCGCTAAAGGACAAGCCCTTCGTCGTCTTCCACGACGCCTACCAGTATTTCGAGGCGCGCTACGACCTGTCGGCCGTCGGTTCCATCACCGTCAGCCCCGACCGCCGTCCGTCCGCCAAGCGGTTGTCCGCCATCCGCGCCAAGATCGCCGGGCTGAACGCCGCCTGCGTCTTCGCCGAACCGCAATTCGAACCGACTCTGGTCCGCACCGTGGTCGAGGGCACCAAGGCGAAGACCGGCGTGCTCGATCCCGAGGGCGCCGACCTGCCGGAGGGCGAGGCGCTCTATCCCACCCTGCTGCGCAACCTCGCCGCATCGCTGCGCGGCTGCCTTGGCGCTTAAGCCACGGCCGGGCCTGTGCTAAACCGCTGGGAGGGCGGGAAAGTCCGGCCGGAAGAGCTGAACAGAGGATGGGCGTCATGAAGATCGGTGTCGTCGGGTGCGCGGGGCGCATGGGCCAGATGCTGGTGCGCGAGATCGCGGCGACCGCGGGCTGCACGCTGGCCGGCGGGACCGAGCGGGTTGGCGGCCCGGCTCTGGGCAAGGATCTGGGCATCCTGGCCGGGATCGACCCGCTGGGCGTGACCGCCATCGACGACCCGGTCGCGCTGTTCGCCGACTGCGATGCGGTGATCGACTTCACCAGCCCGGAGTCGACGGAGCGGCATGCGGCGCTGGCCGCCCAATCGGAAACCGTGCTGGTCGTCGGCACCACCGGCCTCAACCCGTCGCAGCAGGCGGCCATCGCCACCGCAGCCACCCACACCGCCATCGTCCAGTCGCCCAACATGTCGCTGGGCGTCAACCTGCTGCTGGCTCTGGTCGAACAGGTCGCCCACGCGCTGGACGACGATTTCGACATCGACATCCTGGAGATGCACCACCGCCGCAAGGTCGATGCGCCGTCGGGCACCGCGCTCGGCCTCGGCCGCGCCGCGGCGGCCGGGCGCGGTGTGGTGCTGGAGGATGTCTGGCAGAAGGTGCGCGACGGCCACACCGGCGCCCGCCCGCGCGGCGAGATCGGCTTCGCAACCCTGCGCGGCGGTGACGTGATCGGCGACCACACCGTGATGTTCGCCAGCGAGGGCGAGCGGATCGAGCTGACCCACAAGGCGTCGGGCCGCGGGATCTACGCCAAGGGCGCCGTCCGCGCCGCCCTGTGGGCGCAGGACAAGACCCCCGGCCTCTACAGCATGCGCGACGTGCTGGGCGTCTGACGCCCAACGGCATTTGCGAACGGGGCGGCGGGACCTATACCCCCGCCCCGTCGCGTTCCAGCACCGCCAGGAAGGCCTCGACCACCCGGGGGTCGAAATGGCTGCCGGATTCGGCGCGCAGCAGGTCCAGCACCTCGCCAATGTCCCACGCCTTCTTGTAGGGGCGGCGGTGCAGCAGCGCGTCGAACACGTCGGCGACGGCGACGATGCGGCCGGCCAGCGGGATGGCGTCGCCCGCCAGTCCACGCGGATAGCCGCTGCCGTCGAACTTCTCGTGATGGCTCTCGGCGATCTCGGCGCCCATCGACAGGTAGCCGCGGCGGTCACCGCCGCCGGCGTCGCGCAGGATGCTGCCGCCGATGGCGGCATGCTCGCGCATCACCGCCATCTCCGCCTCGTCCAACCGGCCCGGCTTGCGCAGGATGGCATCGGGAATGCCGACCTTGCCGACGTCGTGCAGAACGCTGGCCAGCCCGATTGTGTCGCAGAACCAGTCGTCCAGCTCGTCGGCGAAGGCATTGCGGGCGTGGAGTTCGCGGGCGATGGCGGTGGCCCAGCGGCCCAGCCGCCTCACATGGTCGCCGGTGACCTCGTCCTTGTATTCGGCCAGCTTGCCCAGCGCATGGACGGTGGCGATCTGCGCCTGGTTCAGCCGCTCGTAGAGCCGCAGATTGTCCAGCCCGACCGCCGCCTTGGTGCAGAGCAGCTCCACCAGCGGCCGGTCACCCTCGGCGAAGGGGCCGCCGAGCAGGCAGAGTGCCAGCGGCGGGGCATCGCGCCCGTGCAGCACGACGATCCCGCAGCGGGCAGTCCAGCGCGCCCGCCCGTCAGCCAGCGCCGCCCTGATGCCGGCGGCCGCCTCCGGCAGCAGGTCGGTGGGCGCCCCCGCCTCCGCCAGGATCGTCGGTCCGCCATTCTCGCCGACCCCGCACAGCAGGGCGAAGTGGGCGCCGGTCACCAGCGCCGCCGCCCGCCCGACCAGCCCGGCCAGGAACTGCGGGCGCGAGCGCAGCCCGGCCAGATGGTCGGCCGCCTCCATCACCCGCTCCAGCCCCTGCCGGCCGCGCTCGATGGCGGCGATGTGCTGGTAGGAACGCAGGGCCGCGACGGCGGCGGTGTACAGTTTCTGCGCCGTCAGCTCGCTCTTGGACTTGTAGTCATTGATGTCGTAGGCGGCGATCACCTGCCGTTCGGGCGCCTGACCCGGCTGGCCGGTGCGCAGGATGATGCGGACCTGCCGGTTGCCGATCTCCTCGCGGATGTGGCGGACCAGCTTCAGGCCGGCATCGTCGGTCTCCATCACCACGTCCAGCAGGATGGCGGCGATGCCGGGATGCTCGGCCAGCAGCGAGCGCGCCTGCCGCGCGGTGTAGGCGGACAGGAAACGGACCGGCCGTTCCTCGAACATCATTTCGCCCAACACGACGCGGGTGATGGCATGGACCTCGTGGTCGTCGTCGACGATCAGGATCAGCCAGGGCGGGTTGCGCCGCCCACCGTCGGACTCCTCCGCCTCGGCGGCGAATTCCAGGACATCGCCCGGACTCTCCCGCGGGAGGTCCTGCGCCGTGTCGCCCCTTTTGCATCCGTCGGCCATCACCGCCCCCGCGGTTCGATTTGCTTCGGCCGGCTTCAGGAAAGTTACCGGCGCGTGCATCCCCGAATTGCCGACAATTTTCAGTGAAGTTATAATGTTTTGTCAATAAATCGACATGCGCAGGGCGCCGCCGCGCAAGAAGACCGCGTCAGGCCGTCCGCTTCCACGCCACGGTCAACAGCCCGGCCCCCATCAGCAGTGATCCGCCGACCCGGTTGACAGCCCGCTGCACCGACGGGGTCCGCACCGCGCGGCGCGCCGCCGAGGCCAGCAGGGCATAGCCGGCGGCGTTCAGCGTCGCCAGCACCAGGAAGGTCGCCTCCATCACCACCATCTGCCCGGCCAGCGGCCGGCCGGTGTCAAGGAACTGCGGCAGGAAGGCGACGAAGAAGACGATGCTCTTGGGATTCAGCGCGGTGACGGCATAGGTGTGCAGCATCATGCGCCAGGGCCGCACCCCCTGCTCCCCTGCCGATTCGTCGGCCACCGCCTCCGCTTCCCTGACCGGCGCCCGCCACAGCTTGAGGCCGAGATAGACGAGATAGGCGGCACCCACCCATTTCAGCCCGGTGAACAGCGCCGCCGAGGTCGACAGCAGCACCCCCAGTCCCAGCATGGAGGCGGTCATCGCCGTGAAGTCGCCAAGTGCCACCCCCGCGACCGTCGCCATGGCCGATTTCCGCCCGTGGCCCAGCGCATAGGACACGACGATCAGCACCGTCGGCCCCGGAATCATCAGCATGATGGCGGAAGCGGCGGCGAAGGCGAGCCACAGATCGGGCGACATCGATCGGATCTCCGGTACGGCAGCAATCCAGTCATCAATCCACAGCGCGTCTTTCCGCGCAACGGCATTGGCGACGGCCGCCGGATAAGCAGGACGCCCATAGGCGAAACCTTGCCCGGCGCAAGGGCGGAGTGGTAAAGGGTCAGGCCGGAATTTGCCGCGTCAGACCCGCGAAACGGTCACGGGCGGAATAATTCGTCCCGACCTATGTTGGTGTCGGTATCGGCCGGTTCGCGGCGGCATCGCCGAAACGTTCGGTGTGGCACAATCGTTGAATTGTCACAGCCGAACGTCATAGGCCCCGTTGTGGAATCCGGTCCGAAGGTCTAGTCTGTTCGTGTCCCCAACGAATTCCCGAACATGGGAAGGTGCCATCCATGAATCTGCACAGTCTGGCCAGCGACATGGTGCAAACCGTTCTGGCCTGTGAAAAGGCGCTCCCCGGCAGGGCGAACGCCGACGAACATGATCTCGCCCGGCACATCCTGGTCGAACCCGACCACGCCTGGCACGTTTGCGAGACCTACGCCCGCGCGGTCAGCATTCCGGTCGAACAGCTCCCGGTAAGCCAGCTCCGCGGCCTCATCAGCGACATTGTCCTGTCGAAGCTTCCCCGTTACGACTGAGTTTCTCGATCCCAAGGGCCGGCGCCGTATCCGGTCGATGGCCGGAACGATCCGGGTTTTTCAAACCCCGCACTCCAAGTTCCGTGGTGCCACCATGGCGATCGAGCTTCATTCCTTTACCGTAACGCTGGCCGTCGCGGATGCGACCGGTTGCGCCAGCGCCGCCGAACACCGTGCCCGCATCTGGAAGGCCGTGTCCGAACTGTCGGCCGCCGTCCGCAATGCCGGCATGACGACCGAGGCCCGTTTCCGCGGCCAGGACCGCCAGGGCCACGTCCTGTTCGAGGCGACCGACACCGGCGCCGCCTTCCTGCGCGGCCTCCCGGCCATTGCCCGCGTCGACGACGCGCGCATGAACGGCGGGCGCGTCCAGCTTCGTCACTGACGGGCCGGCGGACACGATCCCCGCCGAAAAAGCCAAGGCCCGCCGCTCCGATCCGGGGCGGCGGGCCTTGGCGTTTTCAAAAACCGATTTCAGCGCGCGCGGTGGCGCAGGGGCCGGACGTTGCTTTCGGTCTCGACCTCTTCCTCGGTCGGGCGGACCTTCTTCAACTGGACGATGAAGCGCTCGGCGCCATTCTCCATCACGGCGATGCCGGTCAGGCCATGCGCCCAGTCACAGGGAACGACGTGGATTTCCTTGATGGTGGCGGTGCCGGCGGCAAGCTCGGCACGGTCCAGGACCACGTCCCCGACCCGGAACCCCAAATAGGCGTCGATCAGCATTCTCTTGGGCGTCCGTCTTCCGTTTCAGGCCACGCAACAGGACCGGCATCGCGGCCGGGATCCCTGACGATGGACCATCTTGCCATAGATTGGGCCGTTCGTGACCCTTTCCCAGCGATGACGACGCAGTAAACCGACAGGGAACCCGTTTGTCCCACTCGCCCCAGGCCCGGACGGCAGGCGCGGAAGCGGCCGTTCCCGCACGAGGGAGGAGACGGAAACGGCCGCTTCGGCGGTCCCCGGCCCCCCTTGCGAAAGCCAGGGCGCCGGGACAGGAACGCCAGCCGTCGCACCAGCGGCGACCGGGACGGCGGCGTCCGGCAGGCACAGAATAGTTCGAGGAACGGACCATATGCGCCCCCTACCTTCGTTCAGCGCTGCACAGTTTTTGAGCAACGGCAAGTCCGCCCGTTGTTGGCGGCGGGACCATTGCGATAGGGTCATGGCGTAGCCCCACCCCATGAGGTCCGTCGGTCGTGCAGAGTTGGCTGGTGCTGGCCGTTTCGGCGGCCTATCTGGGGGTTCTGTTCGCCATCGCCTGGTGGGGCGACCGGCGCACCGCCGGGGGCACGCTGCTCTCCGCATCGCCACGGGCGGCCGGCATCCTCTATGCGCTGACGCTGTGCATCTACAACACCAGCTGGAGCTTCTACGGCTCGGTCGGGCGGGCGTCGGCCAGCGGCTTCGATTTCCTGCCGATCTATCTGGCGCCGATGATCCTGCTGCTGGCGGCGCGCCCGGTGCTGACCAAGACCATCGCCATCACCAAGGCGCAGAACGTCACCTCCATCGCCGACTTCATCGGCGCCCGCTATGGCAAGAGCCAGGCGGTGGCGGCACTGGTGACGCTGACGGCCCTGGTCGGCGTGCTGCCCTACATCGCCTTGCAGCTGAAGGCGGTGGCCGCCAGCTTCGACGTGCTGACCTCCCCGTCGCTGGCCGCACCCGCCGCCCTGCCGCCGCCGATCTGGGGCGACACCGCTTTCGCGGTGGCGCTGTCGATGGCGGTCTTCACCATCCTGTTCGGCGTCCGCCACATCAACGCCAGCGAGCATCACCGCGGCCTGATGCTGGCCATTGCGTTTGAGAGCCTGGTGAAGCTGACCGTCTTCCTGGCGGTGGCGGCCTTCATCGTCTGGGGCATGTTCGACGGCTACACCGACCTGATCGCCCGGCCGCAGGCGGAGCCGCTGCTGTCGCCCGACTTCACCGACCCGACCTGGTGGTCGAACACCTCGATCTCGATCATCGCCTTTCTCTGCCTGCCGCAGATGTACCATGTGATGACGGTGGAGAATGACAGCCCCCGCCATCTGCGCGCCGCCGCCTGGATGTACCCGACCTATCTGGTGGCGCTCAGCGCCCTGATGATCCCAATCGCGGTGGCCGGCCTGATCACCTTCGGGCCCAACAGCGGAAGTGACGGCGTCAACCCCGACACCTTCATGATCACCCTGCCCATCGCGGCGGGGGCGAGCGGCTTCAGCCTGCTGTCCTTCATCGGCGGCCTGTCGGCGGCGACCGGCATGGTCATCGTCGCCGCGGTGTCGCTCAGCACCATGCTGTGCAACGACGTGGTGATGCCGCTGCTGCTCAGCCGCCCGCGCTTCGCCGCCCGCGTCGGCCGGCGCGACATGGTCGGCACGCTGCTGCTGGTGCGGCGGCTGTCGGTGCTGGGCATCCTGCTGCTGGCCTATGTCATGCACCGGCTGGTCGACCGCGATTACCCGCTGACGGTCATCGGCCTGCTGTCCTTCGTCGCGGTGGCGCAGTTCGGCCCGGCCTTCTTCGGCGGGCTCTACTGGCGGCGCGCCAACCGGGTGGGGGCGCTGGCCGGTCTGGGGGCAGGCTTCCTGCTGTGGGTCTACACGCTGCTGGTGCCGTCGATGGCGCGCATCGTGCCGGTGCCCGACGCCTTCCTCGATCTCGGCCCCTGGGGCATCGGCTGGCTGCGGCCGCAGGCGCTGTTCGGGATCGAGGGGCTCGACCCCATCTCGCACGCCAGCCTGTGGAGCCTGCTCGCCAACCTGATCGCCTTCGTCGCCGGCTCGCTGCTGGCGCGGCCCAGCGCCGTGGAGCGCACCCAGGCCGTCTTCTACACCACCGCCACCGCCGACCGGGACGAGGACGACACCCCCCAGGCGCTCGCAAAGCTGGCCGACCTGCGCGCACTCGCCATCCGCTTCGTCGGGGCGGAGCGCGGCAACGCCGCCTTCGACGCTTACGCCGCAGGCCGCAAGGGCGAGGCCGGTCCCGCCGACCTCGATGCCGTCCGCTTCACCGAGACGCTGATCGCCGGCGCCATCGGGGCCGCGTCGGCGCGGGTGGTGATGGCCGCCTCGCTCCAGGGCCGCTCGCTGTCGCGCGGCGATGCCATGGCGATGCTGGACGAGGCGTCGGAGGCGCTGCGCTTCAACCGCAAGCTTCTCCAGGCGACGCTGGAGAACATCGGCCAGGGCATCTGCGTGATCGACGCCGACCACCGCATCGCCGCCTGGAACCACCGCTATCTGGAACTGCTCGACCTGCCGGCCGACATGGTGCGGGTCGGCGTGCCCTTCGCCGACCTGATCCGCTTCAACGAGCGGCGCGGCGAATACAACGCCCACGACATGAAGGCGCTGCTGACCAACCGCGACACCGCCACCCAGCAATGGCCCTACCGCTACGAGCGGCGCCGGCCCGACGGCACGGTGCTGGAGATCGTCGCCAACCCGCTGCCGGAAGGTGGTTACGTCTCCACCTATACCGACGTGACCGAGCGCTACCGCGCCGCCGAGGCCCTGCGCGAAGCGAACGAAAGCCTGGAGCACCGCGTGCAGGAACGCACCGACGCCCTGCAACAGGCAAAGGCCGAGGCCGAAGCCGCCAACGCCAGCAAGACCCGCTTCCTCGCCGCCGCCAGCCACGATCTGCTGCAACCGCTGAACGCCGCCCGCCTGTTCGTCTCGGCGCTGGAGGAGAGCATGCGAGGACCGCTGCCGACGCCCGACCAGCGGACGGCGGAATGCGGCATGATCGACAATGCCGCCGCGTCCCTGCGCTCGACCGAGATGCTGCTGGGCGGGCTGCTCGACATCTCCTCGCTGGACGCCGGCAATGTCCGGGTGCAGATGCGCAGCTTCGCCATCGACGAGCTGCTGGGCGGGCTGGGGGTGGAGTTCTCCGCCCTGGCGCAGGAGCGCGGCCTGACGCTGAAGGTGGTCGGCTGCGGGGCCGTGGTGCGCTCCGACCCGCAGCTTCTCCGCCGGGTGTTGCAGAACTTCCTGTCCAACGCCATCCGCTACACGCCGAAGGGCCGCGTCCTGCTCGGCTGCCGGCGCCGCCACGATCCCATGAATGGAGACCGCCTGCGCATCGAGGTGTGGGACACCGGCCCCGGCATCCCCGAGGCCAAGCGCCAGGAGGTGTTCGAGGAATTCCGCCGGCTGGGCGGCGAGAACGGCGGCGGCAACCCGGCCGACAAGGGATTGGGGCTCGGCCTCGCCATCGTCGACCGCATTGCCCGGCTGCTCGGCCATCCCGTCAGCCTGCGCTCGACCGTCGGGCGCGGCACCGGCTTCGCGGTGGAGGTGCCGATGGAGCAGGCGCGTGCCGCCCCGATCGATCGACCGGTCACCGCCCCCGCCGCCCTGTCGGCCGGGCTCCTGGTGCTGTGCATCGACAATGAGGAGCCGATCCTGGCCGGCCTGCGCGCCCTGCTCGGCCAATGGGGCTGCCGGGTGGCGACCGCGTCGGACGTCGCCGGCGCGCTGGCGGCGCTCGTCCCCTTCGACGGGGCGCTTCCGGATGTGGTCTGTGTCGATTATCACGTCGGGGGCGGGCAGACGGGGCTTGCGGTTCTGGAGCGGTTGCGGGAATTGTGGGACCGCCCGGTCAAGGGGCTGCTGCTGACCGCCGACCGCTCGGAAGCGGTGCGGGCGGAGGCGGAGCGGTGCGGCTGCGGCGTGCTCTACAAACCGGTGAAGCCGGCGTCGCTGCGCCGCTTCCTGAACGGGGCGGCGCTTCAGACGGCGGCCGTGGCGGAGCGTTAAGGCCGGAACCGGACAAAAGCCGGGCGGCTGCAAATGGGGGGAGTGCGGAAGCCATGGGCGAGGACAGCGCGGCAGGCGCATCGACAACGGCTGAACAGACGGCGGCTGAACAGACGGCGGCTGAACAGACGGCGGCTGAAGAGATGGCGGCCGGTCAGACCACCATCGTCATCGGCGATGACCATCCGCTGGTGCAGGCCGCCTTGCGCGATGCGCTGGGCAAGGCGATGCCGGAAGTGCGGGTGATCGAATGCCCGGACCTCGATTCGGTGATGACCGCGGTGGGCCGGCGGCCGGACGATATCGACCTCGTGCTGCTCGACCTCAACATGCCCGGTACCCACGGTTTCGCCGGGCTGTTCCTGATGCTGGCCCACCACCCGACGGTGCCGGTCGCCATCTTGTCGGCCTTGCAGGATCCCGACACCATCCGCCGGGCGCTGGCCTATGGCGCCTCGGGCTATATCCCGAAATCGCTGTCGATGCCGGCGATGGCCGACGCCATCCGCGCCATCCTGTCCGGCGAGACCTGGGCGCCGCCGCTCTCCGCCGCGTCATCGGAAGCCGACGAGGCAGAATCCGCCCGCCGCTTCGCCTCGCTGTCGCCGCAGCAGCTGCGCATCTTGACGATGATCGTCGACGGCAAGCTGAACAAGCAGATCGCCGGCGAACTGAACGTGTCGGAGCAGACGGTGAAGGTCCATGTCTCCAGCATCCTGCGCAAATTGAACGTGGTCAGCCGCACCCAGGCCGCCGTCGTCGCCGGCCGTCTGGCGGTGGGCGGGGATGTGCTGCGGTGATGTCAGCCGGCGCTGCTCCGACTCGCTGAACTCACTGCGTGTTCTTCCTTTGTACGCACATGCTGGCGGTTCGCGCGCCCCTTTGCTAAGCTGGCGCCACCATGAACGCGCCCCCGCACAGCGTCTGCCGCGACTGCGCCGCCGCCCCGCCAAGCGCAGGATCGGGGGAGGTGACGCGCTGCCCGAAATGCGGCAGCCGGCGGCTGTTCCGCCATGCCGAGCTGCACAGCCTGCCCATCGGCCACATCGACTGCGACAGCTTCTATGCCACCGTGGAAAAGCGCGACCGGCCGGAGCTGGCCAGCCGGCCGGTGATCGTCGGCGGCGACGACCATCGCGGGGTGGTCGCCGCCTGCTGCTATGTCGCACGGATGTCGGGCGTGCGCTCCGCCATGACGATCCGCGAGGCGCTCGACCGCTGCCCCGACGCCACCATCATCCGCCCCAACATCGCCAAGTATAAGGAGGTCGGCCATCAGGCCCGCGCGATCATGGAGGCCTTCACCCCCCTGGTCGAACCGATCAGCATCGACGAGGCCTATCTCGACCTGACCGGTGTCGAGGACCGCCTCAGCATCAGCCCGGCCCAGGCGCTGGTGGAGATCGTCCGCCGTTTCGAGCGCGAGCTGCGCATCACCGCCTCCATCGGCCTCAGCTACAACAAGCTGCTGGCGAAGATCGCGTCGGACCTCGACAAGCCGCGCGGCTTCTCGGCGCTCGGCCGGGCGGAGGCGGCGGCCTTCCTGGCGCCCAAGCGGGTGACCATCCTGTGGGGCGTCGGCCCGGCGCTGGAGCGCAAGCTGTTCGCCGATGGCATCACCCGCGTCGGCGATCTCCAGGACAAGGAGGAGCATTGGCTGGTGAAGCGCTACGGCGCCATGGGCCGGGTGCTCTACAGCTACGCCCGCGGCGAGGATTCCCGCCGGGTCCATCCCGAGTCGCCGAGCAAGAGCATCTCGTCGGAGGAGACCTTCGACTGGGACGTCACCACCCTGCCCGCCCTGGCGCAGGAGCTGCGCCCGCTGGCCGGCAAGGTCGCCCGCCGGCTGGAACGCGAAGGGCTGCTGGGCCGCAGCGTGGTGCTGAAGCTGAAGACCAAGGACTTCCAGCAGCTGACCCGCTCACGCCGGGTCGAGCCGACCCGCTCGGCCGAGGCGATCCTCGCCGCCGGCATCGCCCTGCTGGAACGCGAGGTCGATGGCCGCGCCTTCCGCCTGATCGGCATCGGCTGCACCGACCTGACCCATCCGGAAACAGCGCCGGACCCGGAACTGGACCTGTTCGGGTGAGGGGGGCGTTCGGGGAAGCAAAGACAAGAAAAGGAGAAAGCACGATGCAGAACGCGGTCTGGTTCCGCGAGACGCTGGAATTCGCCAGGACCCTCCACCACGGTCAGGTCGACAAGGCCGGCGCCCCCTATTGGAAGCATCTGGAACGGGTCGCCCACCGTCTGATCGAGCGGTTCCCCGACGCCACGAAGGCCCAAATCCAGGCCGCCCTGCTCCATGACGCGATCGAGGATGCCGGCGTCAGCGCGGACGATCTGCGGGGCGCCGGCATCGAGGAGGAGGCCATCGCCGCTATCCAACTGGTCAGCCGGAACCTCGATCCCGACGGAACCTACCTGGACTGGATCGGACGGATCGCCGCCAGCGGCAACGTCACGGCGATCCGGGTCAAGCTGGCCGACAATCTGGACAACAGCGATCCCGCCCGTGTCGCCGTCCTCCCCGCAGGGCCGCGGATGGTTGCCGAGAAATACGCACCGGCCAGGGCGATCTTGGAACGGGCGATCCTCGAACAGGCGCCGTAAACAGCCCCGTTTTCAGTCCGCCTGCTCCTCCAGCATCGGCAGGCTGCCCGGGCGCACGACGCTGCGGATGGCGAAGCTCGACTGGATACGGACAACGCCGGGCAGGCGCGACAGCGAGTCCTTGTAGATGCGGTCGTAATCGGCCGGATCCTGCGCCACCACCCGCAGCAGATAGTCGGAACTGCCGGACAGCAGGTAGCATTCCCGCACCTCCGGACAGCGGCGGACGGCGGCGTCGAAGCGGCGCAGATACTCCTCGGTCTGCCGTTCCAGCGTGATCTGGACGATGACCGTCACCGACCGTTCCTCGTCCGCCGTCTCGATGATGGCGGTATAGCCGCGGATGACGCCGGAATGCTCCAGCATGTGCAGGCGGCGCAGGCAGGCCGATGGCGACAGCCCAACCTCCGCCGCCAGCTTGGCGTTGCTCATCCGGCCGTCCTTGCGGAGCAGGCGCAGGATCTTGTGGTCCAGGGCGTCCAGGGCGTGCATGCAACTTTATTCGAAGACGTGGCGGATCGTGCGAAAGCTCCACCACACTATGGGGGATTCATGCAAGGCTTTGCAGAGATTCACCCGCTCCACCGGCCTTATAGTGGCGCATCCGAGACAATCCGCCAGACCGATGGTTTCCGGGGATACCAGATCGGCGTCGACGGGGGTTCGCATCGGGGAGATCTCTCATGGTCACTTCTCGCATGGTCACGCACATCGGCGTTCCCAAGGAAATCAAGAACCACGAGTACCGCGTCGGGCTGACGCCGGCATCGGTCCGCGAACTGACGGCGGACGGCCATTCCCTGCTGGTGCAGAGCGGCGCCGGCGCCGAGATCGGCTTTTCCGACGAGGCCTACCGCGCGGCGGGGGCCGAGATCGCCGGCTCCGCCGAGGAGGTCTTCGCGAAGGCCGAGCTTATCGTGAAGGTCAAGGAGCCGCAGTCGGCGGAATGTCGCAGGCTGCGGCCGGATCAGGTTCTGTTCACCTATCTGCACCTCGCCCCCGATCCCGAACAGGCCCGGCTGCTGATGGAGAGCGGCTGCACCGCCATCGCCTACGAGACGGTCACCGACCGCGCCGGCCGCCTGCCGCTGCTGGCGCCGATGTCGGAGATCGCCGGCCGCATGGCGATCCAGGTCGGCGCCGTCGCCTTGCAGAAGAGCAACGGCGGCTCCGGCATCCTGCTCGGCGGCGTGCCCGGCGTGCTGCCCGGCAAGGTGCTGGTCATCGGCGGCGGCGTGGTCGGCACCAACGCCGCCCGCATGGCGATGGGGCTGGGCGCCGACGTCACCATCGCCGACCGCTCGATGCCGCGGCTGGCCCAGCTCGACGATCTGTTCGGGCCGCGGCTGAAGACCGTCTACGCCTCGGCCGACGCGCTCGACCGGCTGGTCGCCGATGCTGATCTGGTGGTCGGCGCCGTGCTGGTGCCGGGGGCCGCAGCACCAAAGCTGGTGCGCCGCGACCAGCTGGCAGGCATGCGCCGCGGATCGGTGCTGGTGGACGTCGCCATCGACCAGGGCGGCTGTTTCGAGACCAGCCACGCCACCACCCATTCCGACCCGACCTATGTGGTGGACGGGGTGGTGCATTATTGCGTCGCCAACATGCCGGGCGCCGTCGCCCGCACCAGCACCGAGGCGCTGAACCATGCCACCCTGCCCTTCGTCCAGGCGCTGGCCGGCAAGGGCTGGAAAAGGGCGCTGGCCGAGGATCCACACCTGCTGGCCGGGCTGAACGTCCAGGCCGGGCGGCTGACCTATCCGGCGGTCGCCGAGGCTCTTGGGCAGCCCTTCACCGACCCCCGCGGACTGGTCGCGGGATGATGTGAACAGCTGTTGACAAAGAACTGAACGAAATTTCTGCTCTGCCGATATGGACGAAATTTCGTTCGGTTTTTTGTGACGGATGCGCGACGAATGTTGTTTTTTTCCACCGCTGGAAAGAGAGTGTTGCGCACACGGATCAAGTTGCATTACCTGTCTGTCACAAGAAAAAGGGTAACATCCGCAACCGGTGCTTAAGTGCCGGGGCCAAAGACCAAGAACAGTTTTGAACAGGGTAAGGCGCGGCACCTCTTGCCGACTGGTCCGGACCGGGCGGTCATTCCGCCCGAACTGACCCGAGATTCACAACAGGATGTCCGGCAGCGATGCCGGTGGGGACGCCACGGTCTCAAAGCCGTGCCGCGCAAGGGAGAGCTGTTGGCTATGGTCGAACGACGGAATGCCGCCCGGGCGCAGGACCGCGCGCCCGCGACCTTGTTGCGTATCCGGATGATGGATACGCCGTTCCGCCGCCTGATCCGCCATGCGCAGACCCGCCCCACCGACGTCGCCAGCGGCCTTCTGTAACGATTTCGCCCGAAGCCCCGCCGGATTCAGCATCCGGCGGGGCTTCGGCAGTAACCGGGTGCGGCGGCGGGATTCCAAGCGTCCCCTGCCTCGGTCCTGGATGTTCTCCCCCGTTCATCCGGATCGGAACTCCGCTGCCGCACACGGCTTAATTCAGGTTTTCGGCAAAGGTCTCGTGAGCCTGCCTATTCGGTGATCTGGGAGAGTGGGAGAAGCCTGCCTGATGGACTATTTTCTTCAGCAATTGATCAACGGGCTGTCGCTTGGTGCGATTTACGGCCTGATCGCGATTGGCTACACGATGGTGTACGGCATCATCGGCATGATCAACTTCGCCCATGGCGAGATTTACATGATCGGGTCCTTCGTGGCGCTGATCACCTTCCTTGCCATCGGCGCGCTGGGCATCACCTGGGTGCCCTTGGCGCTGCTGATCATGCTGCTCGCCTCCATGCTGTTCACCAGCGTCTATGGCTGGACGGTGGAGCGCATCGCCTACCGGCCGCTGCGCTCCTCGCCGCGGCTGGCGCCGCTGATCTCCGCCATCGGCATGTCGATCTTCCTGCAGAACTACATCCAGATCCTCCAGGGCGCCCGCTCCAAGCCGCTGCAGCCCATCCTGCCCGGCAACCTCACCCTGATGGACGGCGCCGTCTCCGTCAGCTACGTCCGCCTCGCCACCATCATCATCACCCTGGTCCTGATGGTCGGCTTCACCATGCTGATCAACCGCACCTCGCTGGGCCGCGCCCAGCGGGCGTGCGAGCAGGACAAGAAGATGGCCGGGCTGCTCGGCGTCAACGTCGACCGCGTCATCTCGCTGACCTTCGTCATGGGCGCCGCGCTGGCCGCCGTCGCCGGCATGATGGTGCTGCTGATCTATGGCGTCATCGACTTCTACATCGGCTTCCTGGCCGGCGTGAAAAGCTTCACCGCCGCCGTGCTCGGCGGCGTCGGCTCGCTGCCCGGCGCCATGCTCGGCGGCGTCGTCATCGGCCTGATCGAGGCCTTCTGGTCGGGCTATGTCGGCTCCGAATGGAAGGACGTCGCCACCTTCTCCATCCTCGTCCTCGTCCTGATCTTCCGGCCCACCGGCCTGCTCGGCCGGCCCGAGATCGAGAAGGTGTAAGCGCCATGACCACCCCTTCCCACGCGCCGTCGCACCCCCATTACCACATCAACGGCAAGCGCCCCGGCGTCGACTGGGCCGCCACCGTCAAGGACGCCGGCCTCGCCGCCTTCGTGGCATTGCTGCTGACCGTGCCGCTGGTGGGCCTGCGCACGGTGGACCGCCCCACCGGCCTCGGCATCGAGGCCCGGCCGGAGGAGGTCATCGCCTCGCTGCTGCTGGTCTTCCTCGGCCGGCTCGGGCTCGGGCTGATCCGCCAGGGCATGGCGCTGCCGGTGCTGATCCTGGCGCTGGTCTGCGCCGGCGTCGGGCTGGTGCTGCCGATGCCGACCCAGGTGCTGCGCCTGGTGCTGGTGCTGGGCGGCGGCGTCATCGCGCTGCGCGCCGCCATGACGGTGGCCACCGGCCGCTCCAAGCTGTCCCAGGCCGACCGCGACAAGCGCATGGACCGCGTCGCCGCCAAGGTGCAGCACGCCAGCCGCTACATCGGCCCGGTCGCCGTCGCCTTCGCCGCGGTGCTGCCGCTGACCCCGCTGGCCGACCGCATGATCCTGGACATCGGCATCCTGCTGCTGACCTACATCATGCTGGGCTGGGGCCTGAACATCGTGGTGGGCCTCGCCGGCCTGCTCGATCTCGGCTATGTCGCCTTCTACGCCGTCGGCGCCTACAGCTACGCGCTGCTCGCCCATTACTTCGGGCTCAGCTTCTGGCTCTGCCTGCCGCTGGCGGGCCTGCTGGCCGCCTGCTCGGGCGTGCTGCTGGGCTTCCCGGTGCTGCGGCTGCGCGGCGACTATTTCGCCATCGTGACCTTGGGCTTCGGCGAGATCATCCGCATCATCCTGGTCAACTGGTACCAGTTCACCGGCGGCCCCAACGGCATCTCCGGCATCCCGCGCCCGAGCTTCTTCGGCATCGCCGACTTCAGCCGCACGCCGGCCGAGGGCATGGCCGCCTTCCACGAGCTGTTCGGGCTGGAGTTCTCGCCGCTCCACCGCATCATCTTCCTCTACTACCTCATCCTGGCGCTGGCGCTGGTGGTGAACCTGTTCACGCTGCGCGTGCGCAAGCTGCCGCTGGGCCGGGCCTGGGAGGCTCTGCGCGAGGACGACATCGCCTGTGCGTCGCTCGGCATCAACCGCACCAACATGAAGCTGGCGGCCTTCGCCATCGCGGCGATGTTCGGCGGCTTCGCCGGGTCCTTCTTCGCGACGCGCCAGGGCTTCATCAGCCCGGAGAGCTTCACCTTCATCGAGTCGGCGATCATCCTGGCCATCGTGGTGCTGGGCGGCATGGGCAGCCAGATCGGCGTGGTGGTGGCCACGCTGCTGGTGATCGGCCTGCCGGAAGCGTTCCGCGAGCTGGCCGACTACCGCATGCTGGCCTTCGGCGCCGGCATGGTGGTGATCATGCTGTGGCGTCCGCGCGGCCTGCTGGCCCACCGCGACCCGACCATCCTCCTGCATGGCGGCAAGAAAGCCGCCGCGACGGGAGCCGCCAAATGAGCGTCGCGACGATGAATACCGACAAGCCTTTGCTGAGCGTCGAACACCTGACCATGCGCTTCGGCGGCCTGGTGGCGAACAACGACGTGTCGTTCGAGGCGCGGGCGGGCGAGATCACCGCGCTGATCGGCCCGAACGGCGCCGGCAAGACGACGCTGTTCAACTGCGTCACCGGCTTCTACACGCCGACGGTGGGGCGGCTGACGCTGCGCCACCCCGCCGGCAAGGAGTTCCTGCTGGAGCGCATGCCGGGCTACCGCATCGCCCAGCTGGCGGGGGTGGCGCGCACCTTCCAGAACATCCGGCTGTTCGGCGGGATGAGCGTGCTGGAGAACCTGATCGTCGCCCAGCACAACAAGCTGATGCGGGCGTCGGGCTTCGCCATCGCCGGGCTGCTCGGCCTGCCCGGCTTCCGCAAGGCCGAGCATGAGGCGGTTGAGCTGGCGAAATACTGGCTGGACCGGGTCCGCCTGACCGAGTTCGCCGACTGGGAAGCCGGCAACCTGCCCTATGGCGCCCAGCGCCGGCTGGAGATCGCGCGGGCGATGTGCACCGAGCCGGTGCTGCTGTGCCTGGACGAACCGGCGGCCGGCCTGAACCCGCGCGAGTCGGGGGAGCTGGCCGAGATCCTGACCTTCATCCGTGACGTGCAGACGCCGCAGGGCCACCGGACCGGCGTGTTGCTGATCGAGCATGACATGAGCGTGGTGATGCGCATTTCCGACCATGTTGTGGTGCTGGACTATGGCCGGAAGATTTCCGACGGCGATCCGGAGCATGTGAAGAACGACCCGGCGGTGATCCGCGCCTATCTCGGCGAGGACGAGGACGAGGCGCTGCCGCCGGAGGTCGCCGCCGACCTGCACATGCCGCAGAATGCCGGCTCGCAAGCCGCGCAGAAGGGAGCCTGATCCATGCTGAAGGTATCGGGCGTCCACACCTTCTACGGCGCCATCGAGGCGCTGAAGGGCATCGACATCGAGATCGGCGCCGGCGAGATCGTCTCGCTGATCGGCGCCAACGGGGCGGGCAAGTCGACGCTGCTGATGACGATCTGCGGCAGCCCGCGGGCGCGGCAGGGCCGGGTGTTCTTCGAGGGCGAGGACATCACCGACCTGCCGACCCACGAGATCGTGCGGCGCGGCATCGCGCAGTCTCCGGAAGGCCGGCGCATCTTCCCGCGCATGACGGTTCTGGAGAATTTGCAGATGGGCTCGATCGTGGCCCAGCCCGGCAGCTTCGAGCGCGAGTTGGAGCGGGTTCTGACGCTGTTCCCGCGTCTGAAGGAGCGCATCAACCAGCGCGCCGGGACGATGTCGGGCGGCGAGCAGCAGATGCTGGCGATCGGGCGTGCGCTGATGAGCCAGCCGCGGCTTCTGCTGCTGGACGAGCCCAGCCTGGGTCTGGCGCCGCTGATCGTGAAGCAGATCTTCCAGGTGATCCAGGAGATCAACCGGGAACAGAAGATGACGGTGTTCATGGTGGAGCAGAACGCCTTCCATGCGCTGAAGCTGGCGCACCGGGCCTATGTGATGGTGACGGGGAAGATCACGATGACGGGGACGGGGGCGCAGCTTCTGGCCGACCCGGAGGTGCGGTCTGCCTATCTGGAAGGGGGCCACTGAGATGGAAACGATCCTTGGCTCTTCGCTTCCGGTGTTCGTGTTCCTGACGGTTCTGGTGTTCGGCGGCTGCGGGGTGCTGACCGGACAGACGCTGGCCGAGGGGTGGAAGCCGGTCTCCAGCGTGCTGGCCTACTCGCTGCTGCTGGGGGTTGGCGACCGCTTCCTGGCCTGGGGCCTGTTCGGTGAACAGCTGCTGTCCGTGTGGGGCTTCATCGTCCACACGGTGGTGATCGGCCTCATCACGCTGACCGCACACCGCATCGCCATCGCGCGCCGCATGGTCAACCAGTATCCCTGGCTCTATGAGCGCGCTGGGCCGTTCGCCTGGCGGGAGCGCAACCCGGCCCGCGGCTGAGACGTTCCCCTCCTGATGTGGCTTGCCTTCTAAAATAGAGCCAACCCGCATCAGGAGAAAATCAATCAGAAAAAGAAATCAGACCGGACCAATGGTGGTCCCGGCATGGAAAGGCGCCGCTTCGTCACCGCGATGGCGGCGCCTTCACTTTAAGCACGCCCATACAAGACTTTGGGATTGCCGTCGAAATCGGTAATCATCCAAAAGTCAGAGAAGAAGATCATGGCGCAGACCATGACATCCTGTTACAATACCATTTAAATTTTGCAATTCGTTGACGCTTCGACAGCGAACGCCGGTCTTGCCGGCGACTGGATCGTCGTGCCTCCGCGGCCGGCGACGCAGCAGGGCATCCGCACGGGAAGGGACAAGAGCATGGCAGTGGACAAGGCGGCCGCATCCCGGCCGCGGCGGTTCTGGAGCGTCGGCCGCAAGGTGACGGCGGCTTTCGTGGCGGCGATCGTCGGCGGATTCATCGTCATCATGGGGCTGCAGGCCAAGATGCAGTATGACGACGCGGTGCGGCTGGCGACGCACGACGCCCGCGTCAAGACCGACATGCTGGCGAACGCCACCAAGACCAGCTTCGTCGCCGGCGACGGCGCCTCCATCGAGACGGAGTTCATGCCGCTGGCCGGCAGCAACGAGGTCCAGCTCGCCTCGCTGCGCGCTGCGACGGCGGCCGGCACGCTCGCCGACTTCTCCAACCCGCGCTTCACCAAATACGACCTGAAGGCGGACCAGGATCTGATCGAGGCGGTGCTGGCCGGCAAGGGGGCGCAGAGCCGCTCGGCCAACGGGCACATCGTCGTGACGGTGCCGGTGGTGACCGGCAAGAGCAACCGGCTGGTCGGGGCCCTCCAGATCGCCTGGAGTCTGGAGCAGCAGATCGACGCCATCGCCACCCAGATGCGCAACCAGATCGCCATCTGCCTGATCGCGCTGGTGGTGCAGATCGCGCTGCTGAACCTCCTGCTCGGCCGCATCGTCATCCACCCGCTGCGCGCCATGTCAGCGGCGATGGCGCGGCTTGCCGACGGCGACACCGCCATCGAGGTGCCCGGCACCGGCCGCTCCGACGAGATCGGCGCCATGGCCGGATCGGTCACCGTCTTCCGCGACAACGCCCGCGCCATCGAGCGCATGCACGCGGCCCAGACCGAAGCCGACGCCAAGGCGGAACAGGCCAAGCGTGCCGCCCTGCTCGACCTTGCCGACCGCTTCCAGGGCACGGTGAAGCGTCTGGTCGAGGGCATCGCCGAGTCGGCCGCCGGCATGGCCGACAGCGCCGACCGCATGGCGATGGTGGTGGGCGAGGCGTCGAGCCAGACCCGCAACGTCGCCCGCGAATCCGACGACATCCAGTCCAACGTCCGCTCGGCGGCGGCGGCGGCGACCGAACTGGCCAGTTCGATCGGCGGCATCACCGAACAGGTCGGCCATTCCGCCCGCATCGCAGGCGAGGCGGTGTCCCACACCGATCGCACCAACGCCACCGTGCAGGGCCTGATCGCCAACGCCGAACGCATCGGTCAGGTGGTCGGGCTGATCCACGCCATCGCCAAGCAGACCAACCTCTTGGCGCTGAACGCCACCATCGAGGCGGCGCGGGCGGGCGAGGCCGGCAAGGGCTTCGCCGTGGTGGCGACCGAGGTGAAGGGACTGGCTGACCAGACAGCCAAGGCCACCGACGAGATCGCCGCCCAGGTCAACGCCATGCAGTCGGTGACCCGCGAGGCCGCCGACGCCATCGGCGCCATCGGCGCGACCATCACCGAGATCGACGGCATTTCCGGCACCATCACCCAGTCGGTGCAGGAACAGAACTCCGCCACCCAGGAGATCGCGCGGGCGGTGGAGATGGCGGCACTCGGCACCCAGGACGTGTCGGCCACCATCGCCGCCCTGGCTCACACGGCGGAGAGCGCCGGCAGCACCGCGCTTGGCGTGCAGGACGCCGCCCGCGGACTGTCCGGCCAGACCCGCGCTCTGGCGGCGGAGGTCGAACGCTTCCTGACCGAGGTGCGCCAGCAGGCGACGGGCACCTAAAAAACCTCCTCTCCCGCCCTGGGAGAAGGAGGGAAGACCCGGCGTTGCCGGGCGGGAGAGGACAGGACGACTCCGAGCAACCCGCAACCACACCGGTCCTCGGAGCACCCCTCACCCTCCCGCCGTTCCACGGCGGGCCCCTCCCTCTCCCGGGGCGGGAGAGGGCGTTTCACACCCTTAGAAGAACGCCTGGAGGCCCGTCTGCGCCCGGCCCAGGATCAGGGCGTGGACATCGTGGGTGCCTTCGTAGGTGTTCACCGTCTCCAGGTTCACCATGTGGCGGATGACCTGGAATTCTTCGGAGATGCCGTTGCCGCCGTGCATGTCGCGGGCGACGCGGGCGATGTCGAGCGCCTTGCCGCAGTTGTTGCGCTTGATCAGCGAGATGGCTTCCGGCGACCAGCTGCCGTCGTCCATCATGCGGCCGACCCGCAGGCAGGCCTGGAGGCCGAGCGTGATCTCCGTCATCATGTCGGCCAGCTTCTTCTGGACCAGCTGGGTCTGGGCCAGCGGACGGCCGAACTGCTTGCGGTCCAGCGTGTACTGGCGGGCGGCGTGCCAGCAGAACTCCGCAGCCCCCAGCACGCCCCAGGCGATGCCGTAGCGCGCCTTGTTCAGGCAGCCGAACGGACCGCCCAGCCCCGTCACGTTGGGCAGCAGGTTCTCGTCGGGGACGAAGGCCTCGTCCAGCACGATCTCGCCGGTGATCGACGAGCGCAACGACAGCTTGCCCTCGATCTTCGGGGTGGAGAAGCCCTTGGTCCCGCGCTCGACCACGAAGCCCTTGATCTTGTTGTCATGGGCGTCCGACTTCGCCCAGACGACGGCGAGGTCGGCGATCGGGGAGTTGGTGATCCACATCTTCGAGCCGGACAGCAGATAGCCGCCGTCGACCTTGGTGGCGCGGGTCTTCATGCCGCCGGGATCGGAGCCGTGGTCCGGCTCGGTCAGGCCGAAGCAGCCGACCAGCTCGCCGGTGGCCAGACGCGGCAGCCACTTCTTCTTCTGCTCTTCGTTGCCGTAGGAATAGATCGGGTGCATGACCAGCGAGGACTGCACCGACATGGCGGAGCGGTAGCCGCTGTCGACCCGCTCGACCTCGCGGGCGACCAGACCGTAGGCGACGTGGCTGACGCCCGGCCCGCCATACTCCTCCGGGATGGTCGGACCGAGCAGGCCCAGTTCGCCCATCTCGGTCATGATCTCGCGGTCGAACCGCTCCTCGCGGAAGGCGGAGATGACACGGGGTTGCAGCCGGTCCTGGCAGTAGGCGCGGGCGCTGTCGCGCACCAGCTTCTCATCCTCGGTCAGCTGGGATTCAAGGAGGAAGGCGTCGTCCCACTGGATGCTCTGCACGGTGCGTCTCCTGATCGTGTCATGCGGCGGCTCGGCCATTGATTGCCGATTGGCCGGTCATCAATTGGAACGCACTGTGCCGTGCCGGCGTCATAGCTGCAAACACATATTTTCTATCATAGCTATAACGTTTCTATATGGCCCAAAAGAAACAGTCGCTATGTCGCACGGTTCCATAAAAGTTTTAACGTGAAGCTTACCATTTCCTATGCAATTTTGCCGACGGCACCGTAGCCGCCACCTACCCAACGGACACCCCGCCCGTGTTTGCTGCACTGCAACCAATAACCGCTTTCGCTGGTTTTCCCCTGTTGCTGGGCCTTGCTTTGCTTACGCTTCTGCACGAAGACGTTGCAATTGCGGTCGGCGCGAGCCTCGTCAGCGTCGGCACCGTCAGCATCGGCGTTACCGCCATCACGCTGCTGTGTGGGATTGTTATCGGCGATTTGTTCATTTATGTCCTCGGACTATTGTCTCTGCGGATCAGTTGGATCCGCCGGCGGACCGAAGGACCTATGCTTGAACGCTGCCGCGGCGCCTTGCAGAGGAACCTGCTGCCGACGCTGGTGACTTGCCGTCTGGTGCCCGGCGTCTTGTTCCCCACCTATTTCGCCTGCGGTGTGATGCGGGTGCCGCTCCTGCGCTTCGTCGCCATCACGCTCGCCACCGCCGGCGTGCATGTCGGGCTGCTGCTGACGCTGATGACCTCGTCGCTGGAGGCGGCGGCACTGCAGGTCCAGGTGATCGGCATCGGCTGTGCCGCGCTGCTGGTGATCCTGCGCACCAAGCGGGCGCAGTCGATCGCGCGTGCGCTGTTCGGCCGCATCCGGGCGAAGCTGGAGCCGCTGCTGCCCGAGGCATTGCGCGATGCGCTGCACGGCAGCCCGACCCCGCGCGCCATCGCCCTGCCCGGCCTGCCGGTGGTGCCGGCCGGCGCCCGCACCATCGGCTGGGCCGAGCGCATCCCGCCGCTGCTGTTCTATATCCCGCTGGTGGTGCAATGGTTCGCGTTGGGTGTCCGCTACCGCAGCCTGTCCCTGCCGACCGCCGCCAATCCGTCGATCGAGGCGGGCGGGCTGCTGGGCGAATCGAAGATCGCCTGCATGGATCTGATCGGGCCGGAGGCGCGCAAATGGGCCGCCAAATCCGTCGCCCTGGTCAACCGCCCGTCGCTGACCCCGGCCCAGCTCGACTCGCTGGCGTCGGGCGCCGGACTGTCCTTCCCGCTGGTCGCCAAGCCGGACATCGGCTGGCGCGGCATCGGCGTGCGGCTGGTGCGCGACGCCGCCGACCTCTGCGATTATCTGCGCGGCTTCCCGGCCGATGTCCGGCTGATCCTGCAGGAACATGTGCCCTACGCCGGCGAGGCCGGTATCTTCTACGTCCGCAAGCCGGGAGAGCGGCACGGGCGCATCTTCTCGATGACCTTCCGCTATTACCCGCATGTGGTGGGCGACGGCCGCTCCACCCTGCGCCAGCTGATCGCCGCCGATCCGCGCGCCTCCTGGAAGGCCGACCTGCATCACGAGGCGCTGGCCGACCGGCTGGACGAGGTGCCGGAGGCCGGACGCACGGTGCGGCTGTCGCTGGTCGGCAGCAGCCGCGTCGGCGGCCTGTACAAGGATGCCTGCGGCCATGTCACGGCGACGCTGACCGCGCGCTTCGACGAGATCGCCGACCAGATGCCTGGCTTCCATTTCGGCCGTTTCGACGTGCGCTTCGCTTCGGTGGAGCGGCTGGCGGTGGGCGAGGATTTCCGCATCATCGAGGTGAACGGCGCCGGAGCCGAAGCCATCCACATGTGGGATCCGGAGTTCAGGCTGGGCGATGCCTACACCACCCTGTTCCACCAGCAGGCGCTGATGTTCGAGGTCGCCGACGCCTGCCGGGCGGCGGGGGCGCAGCCGCTGACCGCGTTGGAGCTGGTCCGCTACCAGCGCCGCCAGCAGACCTTGCTTCCGCTCTATCCCGCCTCCAACTGAACAGGCGTGCGCATCGCCGCACGCCGTCGGTGGAGACAAGATGCGACGCAGCCTGACCCATCTCCGCAACCGCCCATCGCTGAGCGGAGCGCTGGTGATCGCCCTGCTGGCCGGAGGCGCCGCCGCCGTCTGGCTGCGACCGACGACCGCCCTGCTGATCGGCTGGGATTGCGGCGTCGCCGCCTACATCCTGCTGGCCAGCATCCTGATGAGCCGGGCCACGGTGGCGTCGATGCGCCGGCGGGCCAAGCTGCTCGACCCCGGCAAATGGGGGGTGCTGGCGGGGGCGATGCTGGCCTCGCTGGCGGCGCTGGTCGCCATCGTGGCGGAGCTGGTGTCGGCCAAGGGCTCCCCGCATGAGGGGATGGCGGCGGTCCTGTCGGCGGTGACGGTCCTGCTGTCCTGGGGCTTCCTGCACGTCTTCTTCGCCCAACATTACGCCCACGATTATTGGCTGGACGGCCGGGCGGACCAGCCGCGCAGCCTGGATTTCCCGGGCAACGACGCGCCGGATTACCTGGAGTTCCTCTATTTCAGCTTCACCGTCGGCATGACGGCGCAGGTGTCCGACGTGACCACCCGCGGCGCCGGCATGCGCCGTCTGGTGCTGATGCACGGTGCCCTGTCCTTCCTGTTCAACACCGCGGTGCTGGCGCTGGGCGTCAATCTGGCCGCCGGGCTGGTCAGTTAGGCGCAGGAAAAGATCCCCCTCTCCCCCCGGGAGAGGGAGCCATATGCGGCACCTCCCGACCGGACTCGCAGGAGAGGCTTCCCGGCCGCGCGATCTGCGCTACTCTCCTGGGATTGACCGCCACGCTTCGCGACGCAAGGCCATGCCGACCGCACCGCTCCCCACCAGAGCCTTCCCCTTGCGCCTCCGGTGGCCGATCCGGCTTCGGGCGGTGATGCTGCTGCTTCTGCTGGCGCTGTCGCCGGCCGCACCAGTGCTGGCGGCGGCGCCCCAGACCGCCATACCCGCGCCTGCGCCCCCGGCCGCTCCGCCTCAGGCCGCACCCACCCAGCCCGCCGCTGCCGCCGACACGGCCGACGGCATGATGATGCAGATGCTCAGCGAGGGGCGCGACCGGATGGCCGGGTTCCGCGGCAAGCTCGCCAAGCGGCTGCGCGCCACGCCCCGGATTCCTTCGGCCATCGTCACCACCCTGACCGCCCAGAGCCCGACCGGCGAGCCAGTGTATTTCCTGCGGATCATCGGCCTGACCTTCGCCCTGATGGCGGCCGGCCACGGGGTGCAGCATCTCGTCTATCAACGGCCGGTCGCCCGCCGCCTGCTGCCCCGCCCCACCGAGCCGAGGCCGGGCGGATCGGTGCTGGCCGCCCGCTTTCCCCGTCTGGTGGCCCATGCCCTGCTGACACTCGGCGGCATGCTGCTCGCCACGCTGATCGGCTTCGGGCTCGCCACCGTGGTGATCCCGGACCCGACACCGATGACCGAAAAGACCGTCATCATCGCCGGTGTCGGCTATCTGCTGGTCTGGGCCATCGCCCTGTTCTGGCGGCTGGTGATGCCCCCCGGTGCGGTCGCGGACGCCGGGGTGGCGCCGGCCGTCCGCCGGCTGCGGCGCGACCTGACCGCCAGCGGTGCGGTCGGCGTCGCCCTGATGAGCAGCACCGTCTGGCTTGAGGCGCTGGGGATGCCCTATGACCCGCATGCGGTGCTGGTTGCGCTGTTCGGCCTGCTGACCGTGCTGGCGACGGTCGGAGCCCTCGCCGCCAACCGGCAGACGGTCGAGCGCGCCTTCCTCGCCGGGCGCCCGATTGCGACGGTGGCGCCACTGGAACGGCTGACCTTGCGCCTGTGGTTTCCGGTGGTGGTGGCGTATTTCGCCTATGCCTGGGGGACGCTGGTCAACCGCCTGATCCTGGGCTGGCCGACCGAGCTGCCGCTGCTGATCGGCGCCTATGCGGTCGCCGGGGCGATCCTCGCCGTCTATGCCAGCGTCACCTATGCCACCGAATGGCTGTTCCACCAGCGCCGCACCCTGTGGCGGCCGCTGGAGGAGAGCCCGGAGGGAGCGCCGGACGGCAGCCACCCTGCGGAGGCCCCGCGGCCCGCCACCCTCGACAGCTACGAGGCGCTGGCCCGGCGGGTGGCCGGCATCCTCGCCGCCGCCGCCGGGGTGGCGGTGACCCTGTCGGTGTGGAACGTCCCGCGGATGCACGGCGATGCGGCCGACCGTCTCATCAGCATCATGACGGTCTGCCTGATCGGCTACGTCGCCTATCACGGCGTCCGCATCTGGATCGACCGCCGGATCGCCGAGGAAGGGCCGACCCCCGGCGCCATTCCCGGTGACGAGGGCGGCGGCCACGGCTCAGCCAGCCGGCTGGCGACGCTGCTGCCGCTGGTGCGCAACTTCATCCTGCTGTCGATCATCGGCGCCATCCTGCTCAACGTGCTGATGGATCTGGGCGTCAACATCGCGCCGCTGTTCGCCGGGGCGGGTGTGGCCGGCATCGCCATCGGTTTCGGCGCGCAGACGCTGATCCGCGACATCTTCTCCGGCGCCTTCTTCCTGATCGACGACGCCTTCCGCAAGGGCGAGTACATCGAGATCGGCGCCATCCGCGGCACGGTGGAGAAGATCTCGGTGCGCTCGATGCAGCTGCGCCATCATCGCGGCCCGCTGCACACCGTCCCCTTCGGCGAGATCCACCAGCTGACCAACTATTCGCGCGACTGGGTCATCATGAAGCTGCCGCTGCGCATCACCTACGACACCGATGTCGAGAAGGTGCGCAAGCACATCAAGCAGCTGGGGCAGGCGCTGCTGGACGATCCCGATCTGGGGCCGAAGTTCCTCCAGCCGCTGAAGTCGCAGGGCGTCATCCAGATGGAGGACTCCGCGATGATCCTCCGCGTCAAGTTCATGACCCGGCCCGGCGACCAGTGGGAGATCCGCAAGCGGGTCTATCAGGAACTCCACGCCCTGTTCCGCCGCGAGGGCATCCGCTTCGCCCATCGCGAGGTGACGGTCCGCTTCGCCGGCGAGGCGACGGCGACCAGCGCCGGCGGTGATCCCATAAGCATGCAGATCGGCGACGAGGAACGCACCCTGGCCGCCGGCGCCGTCCTGCACGCACTGGGCGAGGACATGCTGGACGGTGAGGCCGGAGCCGGACGGCGCAACGGCAAGCGGTAGGCGGCAAGCGGTTGGCGCGATCAGGCGCCCTCGCCGCCCCCGTTGCCGCCCTCATTGCCATTGCCGCGCAGGACTTCCAGGAAGCGTTCCAGCACCAGATTCGGCTGGGCGCCCTTCTTCGTCACCACCTGGAACTCCAGGGCATGGCGGTAGGTGCCGGGCAGCAGCGCCCGCATCATGCCGCGCTCGACCCATTGCCGGGCGTAGTGGACAGGCAGGAAGCCGACATAGCAGCCGGTCAGGATCAGGAACGCCACCCCCTCGCGGTCGGTGGCAGTGGCGGTGTTGTTCAGCTCATGGGGAAGCTGCGCCTGGGTCGGCGCCACCGCGTCGGCCGCCTCGACCTCCTCCCCTGTCACTGTGCCGTCGGCCCGGTCGAACAGCGGATGGCCCTCGCCGCAATAGAGCAGCGACTCCTCCTGATAAAGCGGCAGCCCGACCAGCCCCGGCAGCCCCCGGCGGACCGGGACGACGCCGACATGCAGCTGCCCGTCCAGCACGCCGCGCTCGATCTCGTTGGGCGGGATCATGCGGATGTTGACCCGGACCTCCGGCGCCAGCTGTTTGAGGCCGCGCAGCGCGTGGGTCACCCGCATCTGCGGCATGGTGACGAGGTTGTCGGTGATGCCGATGTTCAATTCGCCGCGCAGCCGGCGATGGACCGTGTTGATCTCGCTGCGGAAACTCTCGGTGCTGGCGAGCAGGCGCAGCGTCGCCTCATAGGCCAGCCGCCCCTCCTCCGTCAGCCGGAACCCCGCCCGCCCGCGCCAGCACAGCGTCAGGCCGAGCCGGCGCTCCAGATCGGCCATATGCTGGCTGATCGCGGCGCGGCTGATGTTCAGCTCCACCTCGGCGGCGGAGAAGCCGCCGCACTCCACCACCGTCCGGAACACGCGCAGCAGCCGGATGTCGGCATCGCTGATCGGGGCCATCGACCGGGCCGGCTTGCTCATTCTGGTGCCTGGAGAAGTTAAGCGGGAAAGTTAAGCGGATGGTTACGTGAAGTTCTTCCACTTTGGATTTGATGGCAACCGGGAACCGCTCACACTGACCACCGACAGCAGCCCTGACATATGCGCCCCCCAAACCAAACCGGGAGAACAGCGGATGGCCCCCCTCGACAATGACCACGCCCATTCCCAAGCCCTCGGCACGGCTGCCGGACTGACGCGCGAGGAGCTTGACGCGCACTGGATGCCCTTCACCGCCAACCGCGAGTTCAAGAAGAACCCGCGCATCATGGCGAAGGCGGAGGGCGCCTGGTACTGGGACGCGCAGGGCCGCAAGATCTATGACAGCCTGTCCGGCCTGTGGTGCAGCGGCGCCGGCCATTGTCGCCGCGAGATCGCCGACGCGGTGGCGCAGCAGATCGCCACGCTCGACTACAGCCCGGCCTTCCAGTACGGCCACACCGCCGCCTTCAAGCTGGCGCACAAGCTGGCCTCGATGACGCCGGCCGGGCTCGACCATGTCTTCTTCGTCAATTCCGGGTCGGAGGCCGCCGACACCTCGCTGAAGATGGCGCGGGCCTATTGGCGGATGAAGGGGCAGCCGGCCAAAACCAAGCTGATCGGCCGGGTGAAGGGCTATCACGGCGTCAATTTCGGCGGCACCAGCCTGGGTGGCATCGTCGGCAACCGCAAGCTGTTCGGCATCGGCGTCGATGCCGACCACCTGCCGCACACCCTGCTGCCGCAGAATCTGTTCACCAAGGGCATGCCGGACGAGGGCGCCCATCTGGCCGACGCGCTGGAGGATCTGGTGGCGCTGCACGACGCCTCCAACATCGCCGCGGTGGTGGTGGAGCCGATGGCCGGGTCGGCCGGCGTGCTGCCACCGCCCAAGGGCTATCTCCAGCGCCTGCGCGAGATCTGCACCAGGCACGGCATCCTGCTGATCTTCGACGAGGTCATCACCGGCTTCGGCCGCATGGGCACCGCCTTCGGCGCCGATTATTTCGGCGTCGTCCCCGACATCATGAATGTCGCCAAGGGCCTGACCAACGGTGCGGTGCCGATGGGTGCCGTGGTCGCCAGCCGCGAGATCTACCAGACCTTCATGGACAATGGCGGGCCCGAGTATCTGGTGGAGTTCCCGCACGGCTACACCTATTCCGCCCACCCGGTCGCCTGCGCCGCCGGCCTCGCCGCGCTGGAGCTGTTCGAGCGCGAGAAGCTGGCCGACAAGGCCGCGGCGCTGATGCCGCATTTCGAGGGGCTGATCCACGGGTTGAAGGGGCTGAAGAACGTCGCCGACATCCGCAACTGCGGCCTTGCCGGCGCCGTCACCATCGCGCCCCTGCCGGGCGAGCCGGCCCGCCGTCCCTACGAGATCGCCATGAAGTGCTGGGATGCCGGCTATTACGTGCGCTACGGCGGCGACACCCTCCAGTTCGGCCCGCATTTCATCAGCGAGCGCGAGGATCTCGACCGTCTGTTCAACGTCGTCGCCGACGCGATCCAGGCGACCGCGTAAGGGCCACGGCGTAAGAACCTCCACACGCGACATTCCGGGAAAAGCCCCATGCCCATCGTTCCGCACCTGATCGGCGGCAAGACCGACGCCCCCGCCGGCAGCCGTACCGCCGACATCGTCAACCCCGCCACCGGCGAGATCGCCGGCCAGGTGGCGCTCGCCAGCCGCAAGACGGTCGAGGAGGCGATCGCCGCCGCCGAGGCCGCCTTCCCGGCCTGGCGCGCCACGCCGCCGGCCAAGCGCGCCCGTGTCATGTTCCGCTTCAAGCAGCTGCTGGAGGAAAATGCGCAGCGCGTTTGCGCCCTGATCACGGCCGAGCACGGCAAGGTGCTGGACGACGCCTTCGGCGAGCTGACCCGCGGCATCGAGAATGTCGAATATGCCTGCGGCGTGCCGGAGCTGCTGAAGGGCGAGTTCTCCAAGAATGTCGGTCCCAGCATCGACAGCTGGTCGGAATTCCAGCCGCTGGGTGTCGTCGCCGGCATCACGCCCTTCAACTTCCCGGCGATGGTCCCGCTGTGGATGTACCCGATCGCCATCGCCTGCGGGAACACCTTCATCCTCAAGCCGTCGGAGCGCGACCCCAGTGCGGCCCTCTACGTCGCCCAGCTGGCCGAAGAGGCCGGCCTGCCGCCGGGCGTGCTGAACGTCGTCAACGGCGACAAGGAGGCGGTGGACACGCTGCTGACCGACCCGCGGGTGCAGGGCGTCAGCTTCGTGGGTTCCACCCCGATCGCCGAATACGTCTATGCGACCGCCAGCGCCCACGGCAAGCGGGTGCAGGCACTGGGCGGGGCCAAGAACCACGCCATCGTCATGCCGGACGCCGACCTCGACAACGCGGTCAGCGCGCTGATGGGGGCGGCCTACGGCTCCTGCGGCGAGCGCTGCATGGCGATCTCCGTCGTGGTGGCGGTGGGCGACGAGGTGGCCGACCGGCTGCGGGACAAGCTGTCGGTGGCCCTGCGCGACCTCAAGGTCGGCGCCGGCACGTCCGCCGGCTGCGAGATGGGGCCGCTGGTCACCCGCGCCCATTACGAGAAGGTGAAGGCCTACGTCGACCAGGGCGTCGCCGAGGGCGCCGAGCTGGCGGTGGACGGCCGCGGGCTGGTGGTGCCCGGCCATGAGAACGGCAATTTCCTGGGCGGCTGCCTGTTCGACCGCGTCACCCCCGACATGACCATCTACCGCGAGGAGATCTTCGGCCCGGTCCTCTGCCTCGTCCGGGTCAAGACGATGCAGGAGGGCATGGACCTGATCGACGCCCACGAATACGGCAACGGCACCTGCCTGTTCACCCGCGACGGCGAGGCCGCCCGCTATTTCAGCGACATGATCAAGGTCGGCATGGTCGGCATCAACGTGCCGCTGCCGGTTCCGGTCGCCTATCACAGCTTCGGCGGCTGGAAGCGGTCGCTGTTCGGTGATCTGTCGGCCTATGGCCCGGACGGCGTGCGTTTCTACACGCGGCGCAAGACCGTCACCCAGCGCTGGCCGGCCGGCGGCGTCCGCGAAGGCGCCCAGTTCGCCTTCCCGTCGATGAAGTAAGGACCTGCGAGAATGGGGCGGCGGCGAGGACGGCAGGCCGCCGCCTCGCCGCCGCTTCCAAGCCCACCGTCACGGTTCAGGCCACCCTGCGCCCTGGCCATTGCCGCCACAGCTTGACGGCGCAGACGGCCAGCGGCACCGACAGGGTCGCCCAGCACAGCCAGTCCCAAAAGCCGTCGCCCAGGATGGCAGCGGCCAGCCCGATGACGGACAGCACGGCCAGCGCGGCCGGAATGCGCCAGACTCCGCTCATGCCTTGCTCCCCAGTTTGGCACCGGATGCAGTCCTGTCCGATGCCGACCGCGCCCGCGGCCGTTTCAGCCAGACGACGAAGCCGGTCACCGTCACCACGCCGGTGACGATGGTGAACAGCGCCCAGATGATCTGCAAGGGCAGCCCGCCGTAATCGCCGAAATGGAACGGCCCCGACAGCATCAGCACCGTCATGTACCAGGGCGTGCCGGCCGCCTCGGCGACCACGCCGGTCTCGGCATCGACCAGTGCGACGCTGAGCAGCCTCTGGGTCAGTTCGGTATGACCGCGCACCAGCACGCTGAAATGGCGGCTGCCGGCATATTCGTTGCCGGGATAGGCGATGAAGGCCAGATCCTTGCCGGGAAAGGCCGCCAGCCCGGCCGCGGCCACTTGGTCGATCGACACCGCCGGCCCCGTCATCGGCTCCGGATGGCGGGCGGTCATCGCCGCCAGCTCCGTCTTCTGCCAATAGCCGGTGATCAGCGGCGAGAAGGACAGGATGGCGCCGGTCAGACCGACGACGAAGGCCCAGACCAGAGTCGCGACGCCGAACAGGTTGTGCAGGTCGATGTTGCCGATGCGGGTTCCCCGGCCGAAGCGCAGGATGCCGAAGGCCAGCTTTTTCATGAAGGGGCCGTAGACGACCAGCCCGCTGACCGTGCTGACCACGAACAGCAACCCCATCACCCCGACGAACATCTGGCCGGCGAAACCGGTGAACAGGTCGACATGCAGTTTCAGCAGGAAGCCGACCAGCGTCTCCTCCGGCTGCTTCAGCATCTGGTTGGCCCCGGTGAAGCCGTTCAGCACCACCCAGCGCCCCAGCTCGAAGCCGCGGTCCTCCGGCTTGCTCAGATAGATGTAGTTGACCGCCTTGTCCTCCGCATCAAAGGACAGCAGCTTCGGCACCAGGGCCGGGTCGGCCTTCTGCGCGATGTCGACCAGCGACTGGAGCGGCAGGCGGGCCTGCCCCTCCGCATAGCTGCTGTCGAGCTCCTCCCCCATCAGATGCTGGATCTCGTGGTGGAACACCAGGATCAGCCCAGTGACGCAGAGGATCAGCAGGTTGGCCGAGCAGATCAGGCTGGTCCAGCGGTGGACGAGGCGCCAGCCCCGCAGGCTCGCAGGCGTCATGACGGCTTCCTTTGCCAAGGGGGAAGGAGGGACGGCACGATGCTTACCAGCGGTAGCGCAGGCCGGCGGTCACCGTCCGCCGATAGCCGTAGGCGCACCAGTCGCCGTAATAGCAGGAGGCGACATACTCCTTGTCGAACAGGTTCTTGCCGTTGACGGTGACCTCCGCCCCCTGGAGCTTCGAGGACAGGGCGCCCAGGTCGTAGGACACGGTGGCGTCCACCAGGGTGAAGGACGGCACCTTGAAGGTATTGGCGGTGTTGACCGTGCTGCCGGTGTAGCGCAGGCCGGCGCCGACGCCGAGGCCGGTCAGCGGGGTGCCCTCCGGCATGTGGTACATCGCCCAGGCCGACGCCTGATGGCGCGGCACCGCCGCCAGGCGCTTGCCCTCCAGCCCGCTGTTGTCCTTGGTGTATTTGGTGTCGAGGTAGGTGTAGGCGCCGATCAGCTCCAATTCCTTGGTCACCCCGACCTTGGCCTCCAGCTCGATGCCGCGCGACCGCGCCTCGCCGGTCTGGACGGAAAAGCCGGGGTGGGCGGGGTCGCTGGTCAGCAGGTTGCTGCGGGTCAGGTCGAAGGCCGAGACGGTGAACAGGCTGCTCAGGCCGGGCGGCTGGTACTTCACGCCGACCTCGTACTGGGTGCCCTCCTCCGGCTTGAAGGGGGTGCCGGCGAAATCGACGCCGCTGCTGGGCGTGAAGGATTCGGCATAGCTGACATAGGGGGCGATGCCGTTCTCGAAGACATAGGTCAGGCCGGCGCGGCCGGTCCAGGCCTGATCGGACTGGGTGCTGCTGCCATTGGCGGTGGTCGAGGTGGTCTTCGCCCAGTCGCGACGTCCGGCGACCGTCAGGATGAAGCCGCCCAGCTTCATCTGGTCCTGCAGATAGACGCCGGTCTGCCGCCCGTCGATGTCGGTGCGGCTGACCGCCGGCGGGGTGATGGCGATGCCGTAGACCGGGTTGAACACGTCGAGCGACGGCGCCAGCCCGAAGCCGGCGGTGTAATGGCCGTCCAGCCGCTGGTGGTCGACACCGGCCAGCAGGGTATGGCCGACCGGACCGGTGGAGAAGCGCCCTTCGATCTGATTGTCGAAGGCATAGGCGTTCATCTCCTCCCGCGAGGTGGCGATGCCGCGGTAGAGGGTGCGGTTGTCGGCGTCGAGGCCGTTGGCGTACAGGCTGTCGTAGGCGACCTTGGCGTTCAGCCAGCGCCCGTTCAGCCGCATGGTCCAGACGTCGCTCAGCTTCTTGTCGAAGGCATAGCCGACCGAGGCCTGACGGCGGTCGAACTTCTCGTAATTCGGATCGCCGTCATAGAAATCGACCGGGATCTTGCCCAGCGGGTTGGACAGCACCGTGCCCTGCGGCGGGATGCCGCCATAGGAATTGCCCTTCGGGTCGTGCTGGTAGAAGCCGAGCAGGGTCAGGCTGGTCTCGGCATCCGGCCGCCAGGTGAAGGACGGGGCGACGGCGATGCGCTCGTTCTCCGTCATGCGGATCTGGCCGTCCTCGCTGAGGCCGACGGCGGTCAGCCGGTAGAGGAACTTGCCGTCCTTGTCGATCGGGCCGGAGAAGTCGGCGGTGCCGCGCCAGTGGTTGTCGGTGCCGTATTCGATCCCGACCTCGTTCAGCGCTGTCGCCGTCGGGCGCTTGCTGACCTGATTGATCAGGCCACCGGCCTGCGCCTGCCCGTACAGAACGGAGGTCGGGCCCTTCAGCACCTCCGCCCGCTCCAGCAGATAGGGATCGATCTGCGACGCCGCGTAATAGAGCGACTGGAGCTTCAGCCCGTTCAGATAGGTGTCGGCATCGAAGCCGCGGATCTTCAGCTGGTCATAACGGGTCGCCACCGCGCCGCGGGTCTCCGCCGTGACGCCCGAGGTGTAGCGCACCACCTGATTCAGTGTCTGCGCGTTCTGGTCGCGGATCTGGTCGGACGGAATGACCGAGATCGACTGCGGTGTCTCGATCAGCGGGGTGTCGGTCTTGGTGCCGGTCGCCTGCTGGTTGGCGACATAGCCGGTCACCGGCGACAGCGCCGTCTCCCCCTGCCCGGTCACCGTCACCGCCGGAATCTGCATCGCGGCACCGTCTGCCCCGGCAGCGCTTTGCCCCCCGGCATTCTGCGCTCCCGCCACCTGGGCCACCGCCACTGCCGGCACCATCAGGCCGCCCAGCACCATGACGCCGAACGCCGCCCCTCGCGACATCCGGCCGCCGTTCACTCTTCTCTTCACCTGATTGCCCCCAGCACGAATAAGAATCATTCGCATTTCTGAATCGTCTTAGTGCAAATGATTCTTAAGTGCAACGCCTATTCGAGTATGCGAAGCGACAATCGGATCGAGTTTCTCCTCCCCCTTCGGAAGGGAGGAATACTCCGCCATCTGCCCATCCGAAAAATCCTTCGCCCCCTCCGACGAATCCGCACCGCCGCCCCGTATCAGGGACGGACAGAAAGATCGGGTCGGCCGAACGCGCCGTCCGGTCAAGCGTCGGGGCAAGCGTCGGAACAGGTCATGACGATTCGTTGGAAGCCGGTGGTCACCGGCGTTGTTCTTGCCGGACTGGTCGGCGGCGTCGGCTATGCGGTTCAACAGAAGCTGGCGGCTCCGGCGGCGACGCAATCCGCCGGCCCCGGGGGCCAGCCCCCCAGCCCGCGCGGCGCTGCTCCCGGCGGCCCGCGCAACAGCGTGGTGGCGGTGCAGGCCGGCACGGTGGCGCGCGAGGATGTGCCGATCTGGTTCGACGGCATCGGCACGGTCCAGGCCTTCAACACGGTTACCGTGCGCGCCCGCGTCGATGGCGAGCTTCAGCGCGTCTCGCTCCAGGAGGGCCAGCTGGTCAAGGCCGGCGACCTGCTGGCAACCATCGATTCCCGCCCGCTCCAGGCCCAGCTGGCCCAGGCGGTCGCCAAGAAGGCGCAGGACGAGGCACAGCTCGCCAACGCGCGGCGCGACCTGGAGCGCAACATGGGGCTGAAGGAATTCGCCTCGCGCCAGACGGTGGACACCCAGCGCGCCCTGGTCGCCCAGTACGAGGCGCAGATCCGCGCCGACGAGGCGGCGATCGAGGCGGTGCAGGTCCAGCTGAACTACACCACCGTCACTGCCCCGCTCAGCGGCCGCATCGGCCTGCGCAACGTCGACCAGGGAAACGTGGTGCGCGCCAGCGACCAGAGCGGCATCGCAACCATCACGCAAATCCAGCCGATCGCCGTGCTTTTCACCCTGCCGGAGAAGCAGTTGCAGGCGGTTCTGGCCGCCCAGGCGCAAGGGCCGGTGACGGTGGAGGCGCAGGACCGCGAAGGCCGCCGCGTGCTCGACACCGGCAAGCTGTCGGTGGTGGACAATCTGATCGACACCGGCACCGGCACCATCCGCCTGAAGGCCGAGATGCCCAACGACCCGCAGAAGCTGTGGCCGGGACAGTTCGTCAATGTCCGCCTGCTCTCCACCATCCGCCGCGGCGCCACCACCGTGCCCTCCACTGTGGTGCAGCGCGGACCGCAGGGCACCTATGCCTACGTCATCAAGGACGACCTGACGGTGGAACAGCGCCCGATCAAGGTCGCCCGCCAGGAGGAGAACAAGGCCATCATCGACGAGGGCCTGACCCCCGGCGAGCGGGTGGTGGTGGACGGCCAGTACCGCCTGCAACCCGGCTCGAAGATCCGCATCGTCGAACCCGTCGCCTCTGCGGCTCCCGCCGGCACCACCCCCGTCGCCGCACCGGAAGCCGGCCCCGCCGACCGGCCGCCCAACCAGCCGCATGACCCCGCGGCGCGCGAGGAGCGGCGGCGCGAACGCCAGCAGCAGCGTGAGAACAGCGGAAGCGGCAACGCTCCCGTCCCCTCAGGACCGCGTGAGGGGCGGCAGCCCTCATGAACATCTCCGCCCCCTTCATCCTGCGGCCGGTCGCCACCGGGCTGCTGATGCTGGCGGTGGTGCTGCTGGGCCTGCTGGGCTACAGCACCCTGCCGATCTCCTCGCTGCCGACGGTCGATTTCCCGACGGTGCGCGTCACCACCCAGCTGCCGGGCGCCGCACCGGAGGTGATGGCATCGTCCGTCACCGCTCCGCTGGAACGCCAGCTCGGCCAGATCGCCGGCATCGCGTCGATGGTGTCGACCAGCTCCTTCGGGCTGTCGGTCATCACCCTGCAATTCGACCTGACCCGCGACATCGACGCCGCCTCGCAGGACGTGCAGTCGGCAATCAGCGCCGCATCCGGCACGCTTCCCAAGGGACTGCCCAATCCGCCGGTCTACGACAAGGTCAACCCGGCCGACACGCCGATCATGGTGCTGGCCCTGAGTTCGGAGTCCCTGCGGCTGGAAACCGTCAGCGACGCCGCCGACACGCTGCTGGCGCAGAAGCTGTCCCAGGTCGACGGCGTCGGCTATGTCGGGATCGAGGGGGGCCTGCGCCCCGCCGTCCGCGTGCAGGTCAACCCGGCCGCCGTCGCCGGTCTCGGCCTGACCTTGGAGGATGTGCGGACCACCATCACCCAGGCCAACGTCAACGCGCCGAAGGGCAGCTTCGACGGCCCGCGCCAGTCCTGGTCCATCGGCGTCAACGACCAGATCGAGAATGCCGCCGCCTACCGCCCGATCATCGTCGCCTACAAGAATGGCGGCCCGGTACGGCTGACCGACATCGGCACCGTGGTCGATTCGGTGGAGAACACCCGGCTGGCGGCGTGGCATGACGGCAAGCCGGCGGTGCTGCTGAACGTGCTGCGCCAGCCCGGCGCCAACATCATCGACACGGTGGACCGCATCCGCAAGCTGCTGCCCTCGCTCCAGGCCAGCCTTCCGCCGCAGATCCACATGGCGGTGCTGACCGACCGGACCGAGACCATCCGCGCCTCGGTGGTGGACGTGCAGAAGACGCTGGTGCTGACCGCCGGGCTGGTGGTGCTGGTGATCTTCCTGTTCCTGCGCAAGGCCTGGGCAACGGTGATCCCGGCGGCGGCGCTGCCGCTCTCGCTGATCGGCACCTTCGGCATCATGGCGCTGTGCGGCTTCAGCCTCGACAATCTGTCGCTGATGGCGCTGACCATCGCGTCCGGCTTCGTCGTCGACGACGCCATCGTCATGATCGAGAACATCGTCCGCTACATCGAGGAGGGCGAAAAGCCATTGCAGGCGGCTCTCAAGGGCGCCCGCCAGATCGGCTTCACCGTGGTGTCGCTGACCCTGTCGCTGATCGCGGTGTTCATCCCGCTGCTGTTCATGGGCGGCGTGGTCGGCCGGCTGTTCCGCGAATTCGCCATCACGCTGTCCATCGCCGTGCTGGTGTCGGCGGTGATCTCCCTGACGCTGACGCCGATGATGTGCGCCCGCCTGCTGAAACCCGAAACGGAGACCAAGCCCAACGGCCTGTTCCGCTGGACCGAACAGGGCTTCGACGCGCTGCTGAACGGCTATGCCGCCTCGCTGCGCTTCGTCCTGCGCCACCAGCCGGCGACCCTGCTGGTCACCATCGCCACGCTGGCCGCCACCCTCTACCTCTACACGGTGGTGCCCAAGGGCTTCCTGCCGCAGCAGGACACCGGCGTCATCATCGGCGTCACCGACGCCGCCCCCTCCATCTCGGTCAAGGCGATGGCGGAGCGCCAGCGCGAGGTCGCCGACATCGTCCGCCGCGATCCCGACGTGGCTGGCGTCGCGAGCTTCGTCGGCACCGGCACGGTGAACGCCACCACCAACACCGGCAACCTGACCATCGCGCTGAAGCCGCGCGACCAGCGCACCTCCTCGGCGGAGGAGATCATCGCCCGCCTGCGCGCCGCCACCGGCGACCTCAAGGGCGTGTCGCTGTTCATGCAGGCGGTGCAGGACGTGCAGATCGACAGCCGCGTCAGCCGCACCCAGTACCAGTATGTCCTTCAGGACGCCGACCCGCGCGAGCTGGAGAACTGGACTCCGCGCCTGCTGGAGGCCTTGCGCGCCCGGCCCGAACTGACCGACGTGGCGACCGACCAGCAGCCGGACGGGTTGCAGGTCTACCTCACCATCGATCGCGACGCCGCCAGCCGCCTGCATGTGCTGCCCCAGGCCATCGACGACACGCTGTATGACGCCTTCGGCCAGCGTCAGGTCTCGACCATCTACACCCAGACCAACCAGTACCGCGTGATCCTGGAGGTCGAGCCGTCCTTCCAGATGGACCCGGCCTCCCTGTCGAAGATCTATGTGAAGGCCAGCGGCGGAACCGTCGTGCCGCTGAACGCCATCGTGTCGGTCCAGCGCAGGACAGCACCCCTGGTCATCACCCACCAGGGCCAGTTCCCGTCCGTCACCCTGTCCTTCAACGTGGCGCACGGCGTCTCGCTGGGGGCGGCGGTGGCGGCGATCCAGCAGGCGCGCGACAGCATCGGCATGCCCGACACCGCCACCGCCCGCTTCGCCGGCACGGCGGCCGAATTCCGCGCCTCGCTCGACACCCAGCCCTGGCTGATCCTGGCCGCGGTGGTCGCCGTCTACATCGTGCTGGGCGTGCTGTACGAGAGCACGATCCACCCGATCACCATCCTGTCGACCCTGCCGTCCGCCGGCATCGGCGCGCTGCTGGCGCTGATGGCGACCGGCCACGACCTGTCGCTGATCGCGCTGGTCGGCATCGTGCTGCTGATCGGCATCGTCAAGAAGAACGCCATCATGATGATCGACTTCGCCCTGGAGGCGGAGCGTCACCAGGGCATGGCGCCGGAACGCTCGATCTACGAGGCGTCGCTGCTGCGCTTCCGCCCGATCATGATGACCACCATGGCGGCCCTGCTCGGCGCCCTGCCGCTGGCGCTGGAGAACGGCACCGGCTCGGAGCTGCGCAGGCCGATGGGCATCGCCATCGTCGGCGGGCTGCTGCTCAGTCAGGTGCTGACGCTCTACACCACGCCGGTGGTCTATCTCTACATGGACCGTCTCGGCAACCGGCTGGGCCGCTGGCTGCGTCCCTGGCGCCGGAAGGAGACGGCCGAGCCCGGCAACGACGCCTCCGCCGGCCGGGCGGCGGCGGAGTAGCCGGCCATGCTTCCCGCAAACCTCCTCCCCTCGGCATCCTCGCTCTCCGCCCTGTTCATCAAGCGGCCGGTCGGCACGTCGCTGCTGATGGTCGGGCTGATGATCCTGGGGGCGGTCGCCTACCGCTTCCTGCCGGTGGCGCCGCTGCCGCAGGTGGAATTCCCCACCATCATCGTCACCGCCTCGCTGCCCGGCGCCAGCCCGGAAACCATGGCGGCCTCCGTCGCCACCCCGCTGGAGCGCCGGCTCTCCCGCATCGCCGGCGTGTCGGAGATGACCTCCAACAGCAAGCTCGGCAGCACCACCGTCGTCGTGCAGTTCGACCTGAACCGCAATGTCGAGGCGGCGTCGCGCGACGTGCAGGCGGCCATCAACGCCGCCGGCGGCGACCTGCCGGCCGATCTGCCGAGCCCGCCCCGGATGCGGCGCATCAACCCGGCCGACGCGCCGGTGATGACGCTCGCCATGACCTCGACCACGCTGGCCCCCGCAGACCTCTACAACCTCGCCGACAGCATCATCGGCCAGCGGCTGAGCCAGATCGAGGGGGTGGCCCAGGTCACCATCAACGGGGCGGAGAAGACGGCGGTGCGCGTCCGCGTCAACGCCACCGCCGCCGCCAACATGGGCGTCAGCCTGGACTCGATCCGCACCGTCATCTCCCAGGCCAACGCCAACGGCGCCAAGGGCAGCTTCGACGGCACCCACGAATCCTGGTCCATCGGCGCCAGCGACCAGCTGTTCGGCGCCGACGCCTACCGCAAGCTGATCGTCACCGAGAAGAACGGCGCCACCATCCGGCTCGGCGACGTCGCCGAAGTAATCGAGGCGCCGGAGAACAGATACACCGCGGCTTGGCAGGACGGCCACCGCGCCATCCTGATCAACATCCAGAAGCAGCCGGGCTCCAACGTGGTCGACACCGTCGACCGCATCCGGGCGGAGCTGCCGACCTTGCGCGGCTGGATGCCGCCGGGGGTCACGCTTTCGGTGCGCACCGACCGCACCCCGACCATCCGCGCCTCCATCGACGACGTGCAGAAGACGCTGGCGGTCACCGTGGCGCTGGTGGTGATGGTGATGGCGCTGTTCCTGCGCCGGCTGTGGGCGACGGTGATCCCGGCGGCCTCGGTGCCGCTGTCGCTGGCCGGCACCTGCGGCGTGATGTGGATCGTCGGCTACAGCCTGGACAATTTCTCGCTGATGGCGCTGACCATCTCGGTCGGCTTCGTGGTCGACGACGCCATCGTCGTCATCGAGAACATCGTCCGCCACATCGAAAAGGGCGCCAAGCCCTTCGAGGCGGCGGTGAAGGGCGCGCGTCAGGTCGCCTTCACCGTGGTGTCGATCAGCCTGTCGCTGGTCGCCGTCTTCATCCCCATCCTGTTCATGGGCGGCATCCAGGGCCGGCTGTTCCGCGAATTCGCCGTGGTGCTGTCGGTCGCCATCGCCGTCTCGGCGGTGGTGTCGCTGACCCTGACCCCGATGATGTGCGCCCATCTGCTGGAGCCGGAGGCGGAGCGCGGCCCGCCCGGCCGGCTCGCCCGGGCGCTCGCCTGGATCGGCGACCGGCTGTTCGGGCTCTATGCCGGCGGGCTCGACTGGGTGCTGGCCCACCGCCGCACCATGCTGCTGGCGACCTTCGCGATCATCGGCGTCAGCGTCTGGCTCTACGGGCAGGTGCCGAAGGGCTTCGTACCACAGCAGGACACCGGCCTCCTGATCGGTTTCAGCGACCCGCCGCCGGACATCTCCTTCCGCGCCATGGTCTCGCGCCAGCAGGCCTTGCAGGACGCGGTGGCCGGCGACCCGGCGGTGGACAGCGTCGGCGGCACCATCGGCGGCGGCGGTCCGGGCGGCACCTATTCCGGCCAGATCGTCATCGGGCTGAAGCCGATGGCGGAGCGCGACGACCTCGCCACCGTCACCCAGCGGCTGCGCCAGCGCGCCGGCCGGGTGCCGGGGGTGCAGCTCTACCTGACGCCGGTGCAGGACATCCGCGTCGGCGGCTTCCAGGGGCGCAGCCAGTACCGCTACAGCCTTCAGGATTCCGACATCGGCGCCCTGAACGAGTGGGCACCCAAGCTGGTCGACAAGATGCGCACCCTGCCGGAGCTGGTCGACGTCGCCAACGACCGCCAGAATGGCGGCATCCAGGCCAACGTCATCGTCGACCGCGACGCCGCCACCCGCCTCGGCGTGTCGCTCAGCGCCCTGGAATCGACGCTCTACGACGCCTTCGGCCAGCGGCAGGTCTCGACCATGTATCTGGCGCAGAACCAGCACAAGGTGGTGCTGGAGGTCGAGCCGTCCGAAGCGCTCGGCCCCGACGACCTCAAGCGCATCTATGTTCCGGGCCGCGGCGGCATGGTGCCGTTGTCGGCGGTGTCGCGCGTCGTCATCGGCAACCAGGCGGCCAGCATCCAGCACCAGAGCGGCTTCCCGGTCGCCAACCTGACCTTCGACCTCGCCCCCGGCGTCTCGCTGTCCCAGGCGACCGAGCTGATCCAGCGCGCGGCCGAGGACATCGGCATGCCCGCCAGCATCCGCGCCGGCTTCCAGGGCGACGCGCGCGCCTTCCAACAATCCTCCTCCAGCCAGCCGCTGCTGATCCTGGCGGCGCTGATCACCATCTACATCGTGCTGGGGGTTCTGTACGAAAGCCTGATCCACCCGCTGACCATCCTGTCGACCCTGCCGTCCGCCGGTCTCGGCGCGCTGATCGCGCTGATCCTGACCGGCTACGACCTGTCGATCGTGGCCCTGATCGGCATCATCCTCTTGATCGGCATCGTCAAGAAGAACGCCATCATGATGATCGACTTCGCCCTGGAGGCGGAGCGGACCCGCGGCCTGTCGCCCCTGGAGGCGATCCGCGAGGCCGGCCTTGTCCGCTTCCGCCCGATCATGATGACGACGATGGCGGCGCTGCTGGGCGCGGTTCCCCTGGCCTTCGACTACGGCACCGGCGGCGAGCTCCGCCGCCCGCTCGGCATCGCCATCATCGGCGGCCTGCTGGTCAGCCAGATGCTGACGCTCTACACCACGCCGGTGGTCTATCTGACGCTCGAACGGCTGGCTCTGCGGCGCAACCGCCGCGCCGCCATCGCCGCCCCGGCGGAATAGGGGGCGAGGATGGGTGCGATGCTTCTATTCCACCTGACAAGATCCCCTCTCCCCAGGGGGGAGAGGGAGAATTCGCCGCGCTGGAACCCCCTCGCCCTCTTGGGCATAGTTCTCTCCCACGGCAGGAGCGGAGCCCCGGTGGCGGAGGACAGCGACGACGAACTGATGGGCCGCGTGGCCGGTGGCGACGCCGCCGCCTTCGACCGTCTGGCCGCCCGCCACATGCGCCGTGCCGTAGCACTGGCCCAGCGGATGACCGGCAACCCGTCGGACGCAGACGAGATCGCACAGGAGGCCTTCCTGCGGGTCTGGCAGCATGCCGGCCGCTGGGACGGGGCACGGGCCGCCTTCACCACCTGGCTCTACCGCATCGTCATGAACCTCGCCATCGATCGTGGCCGCCGCCCCGGATGGTCGCCGCTGGAGGAGGCCGGCGATCCGCCGGACGAGACCCCCGACCCGCTGACCCGTATCGCCGAGCGCCAGACCGCCGAGCGGGTCAACCGGGCGCTGGCCGCCTTGCCCGACCGCCAGCGCGCCGCCGTCGTGCTGTTCCACCAGGAAGGCCTCAGCCTGCGGCAGGCCGCCGAGATCCTGACCATGAGCGAAAGCGCCTTCGCCTCGCTGCTGACCCGTGCACGGGCCGCGCTGAAAGCGGCGCTCTCCGCCGATCCCGCGTGAGGGAGGATGCCATGACCGACGACGAGTTCCTCCGCCACCTGGACGATTACGGCGCCTCGCCGGAGCGCTGGCCGCCCGATCTGCGCGCGGATGCCGACACCGCACTCGCCCGCTCTCCCGCACTGCGCGCCGCACTGGAACAGGCGCAGTCGTTCGACCGGCTGCTGGCCAGTCCCGCCCCGGCGATAAACGACGCCCGCGTTGCCCGCCTGCTGACAACCGTCAGTTCCACCGTCCGCGGCAGGCCGCAGGACAGCGTGGTCATGCTCCTGCTCGGCCGGATGCCGCGACGGGCGGTGGCCGGTTTCTGCGTCGCCCTGCTGGCGCTGGGCTGGGTGACCGGGGACTGGTTCGCCGGCCATCTCGCTGGTCCCGCCGTCTTGCGGCAAGGCCAGGAACTGGCCCTTCTGAACGACGAGGTCGTCACCCTGTTCGACGGAGACAGCCGATGAGCGGTTTCGCCGCGCCCCGTCGCCCGCAGCAATCCCTGCTGGCCCGCCTCAGGCAACGGATGACCCTGCGTCGGCTGACGCTGATGTCGCTGGCGCTGAACCTGTTCCTGGCCGCCATCCTCGGCGCCATGCTGGTCGGCGCGACCGGCAAGCCATCGCCTCCGCCCTACCGGCCGATGCCCGACCGCTTCGTCGAGCATATGGCCGCCGGCCTGTCCGACGCCGACGCCACCCGTCTGCGCGCCATCTTCGAGCCGCTGCGCCCGCGCTACGACGCGCTGACCGAAGACTATCGCCAGGAGGGTCAGCGGGTGCGCAGCCTGCTCCAGGGCGAGCCTGTGGATTTCGAGTCCCTCAACGCCGCGATCGCCGCAGCCCGCGCCAAGCGCCGCCTGATCGGTGAACTGACGGAGCAGACCGTGCTGCTGGTGCTGCCCGATCTCTCGCCCGCCGGACGACTGCGGCTGGTCGGCGGCTGGGGAACCGCCGGCGCTCCCGATACGCCCAAAAAATAGGCAAACCCACTCATCCACAGGCCGGATTGGCCGGCCGGAACGGTGCGGATGATTCTGTTCGGAGATTGCGCACACATCTATCCACAGATTCTGTGGAGAAGAAAACCGGCAGAAATTTTATCCACACAAATTCACAAGTTATCATCCCCAAGTTTTATCGCCCGTCTTCCCGACGATCCTTGTATCCACCACCGATCCGGCATATCCAAATAACGTGGATCAGCAAGATTGGTGGGGGATCGTCATGATCGGAGATCCGTTTCATCCAAAGAAGGCGACGATCTCTTTGCGCATTGATCGTCGAATCAAAGATGTCGCCAAGAATTACGCACGCCAGCGGCAGACGCCTTTGGCCGAGGTCATGCGCGACCTCTTGGCCCGCTATGTCGCCGAATGCGCGCGGGAGAATGCCCAGGCCGCCCCGGACCTGTTGAAGGACCGGCCGGCGCAATATGTGGATTTCGCAAAGCTGGAAGGCCTGGTGGGCCAGCGGGAGTAGCCCCACCCGTCTTGAGCGGGCGGATCCGGCCCCATACATCGACGGTGGAACCGCTGCCAGGGGAAGGAGCTCCGCATGCCGCCCACCGCCCAAGCATCAGGTCAGTCATCCACAGGCGCCGACAGCCTTCACATTGCCTGCCCGCATTGCGACACGCTGAACCGCGTGCCCCCGGCCCGTCTGGGCGGCGGCAAATGCGGCCGCTGCGGCAAGGCCCTGTTTGACGGAAGGCCGGTGGCGCTCGACGCCCGCCGCTTCGCCGCCCATGCCGAGCATGGCGACCTGCCCCTGCTGATCGACTTCTGGGCCGATTGGTGCGGCCCCTGCCGCATGATGGCCCCCGTCTTCGCCCAGGCCGCCACCCGGCTCGAACCCCAGGTCCGCCTCGCCAAGATCGACACCGAGGCCTCCCCCGACCTCGCCGGCCGCTTCGGCATCCGCAGCATCCCGTCGCTGGTCCTTGTCCGGCATGGCCGCGAGATCGCCCGCACCGCCGGCGCGATGCCGCTGCCGGCGCTGGTGGCTTGGGTGCGGCAGACACTCCCCTCTCCCACCGGCTCACGCACAGGCTGAGTTGCGCGCGCAGCGGAGGAGAGGGGGGTGTCCTCCCCTCTCACATGTCCAGCACGAACCGGCTGTTCTTCACCGTCAGCGCTTCGAAATAGGGCCGCAGCGTCGCGTCGTCGAAGCCGAAGGCCTGCTGGAAGCGGATGATCAGGTCGCGCTCACCCTGCTCCGCCTCGCCGTCGGCCATGGCGCTGTCGATCATGTTCAGCAGGATGCACAACCGCTGCTGCTGGTTCAGCTTCGGCGTGACCTCGCCCAGGAAGCTGTCGGGCGGGGTGCTGCGCGCGTATTTGAAACAGCGGTCCAACTCCTCCCGCGTCGCCCCGCGGCCGAGGACGGAAATCAGATGGCCGACCTCCTCCGGGTCGATCTCGCCGTCCGATCCCATGCAGTAGATCAGCGACACCACGAGCGCGCGGCGCGGGTTCAGGTCCAGCGGCGCGCTGCCTTTGAACATATCGAACAGACCCATCGTTCGACCTCCCCAATGGTTCAGACGCCCGCCCATTTGGGCCCGTGGCGAAAGCCGTGCAAGATGGGGGGCGGCGCGATTTTTTCGGCGGACGGCGCAGCCGGTTCATGCGACGCAAGACCACAGGAATCACCGGGCTATTGGGACAAACCCCAAGCCCCCTCACGCTCGAATCCCGCATCGGCCCCACCGGATTCGTGATAGTTTGGCGGTGAAGCTTTAATCGGGCCACATCGCGCATCGGCACACAAAAGGGGGATTTGTGGGACGCTTGCTACGGGGCGCGCTGGTGGTGGTCGTCGTGCTGGCCGCATTGGCGGGCAACGCCGCCCACAGGGTCCATTACGATTACCAGGAAACCCAGCAGCGCCGCTTCACCCTGGTCCGGGACATGGCCCGGCTGGTCGACGACCATGTCCGCCGCACGGTGCGCACGGCCGACGTGGCGCTCGACCAGACCGCCGCCATGGTGGCGGAGGCCGGCGGTCCGCAGAAAATCCGCGACCTGAAGCATTGGACCCGCCTGCGCGAATATGCCGCCCAGGCCGAGGGTGCCGACGCCATCTGGATCTACGATGCCGACGGGCGGGCCGTGCTCGAATCGGCCAGCTTCCCCAACCGGATCGCCGGCTTCACCGACCAGGCAGGCCTGGAGGCTCTGCGCGGCGGGATGCGCCTTTACATCGGCGCGGCTCAGCCGGTCCGGACCGGTGCCCAGCCGCTCGTCTTCCCGGTCTCCCGCCCGCTGCACGACGATGAGGGACGCTTCGTCGGGGTGGTTTCCGTGTCGATCCGGGTGAACCACCTGACCGACCTCTACAGCATACCGGGGCTGGAGTTCGATCCGCTGATCGCGATCTACCGGCCGAACGGCGAGGTCGTCGCCCGCCGCCCGGAACCCGAAAGTTCGGCCGGCCGCTCGGCCGCCGCCGGGACGCTGTTCCAATCCAAGCTGGGCGAGGCGCCGGAGGGGCAGTTTCTGTCGCAGTCGCCGCTGGACGGCGTGTCGCGCTTCGCCGCCTACCGGACCGTCCGCGACTATGGGCTGGTGGTGCTGACCGGCATCGGACGGGACGAGGCGATGGCGGAATGGCGCACCCGCACCCTGCACACGGTGATGGAGACCGTCGTCGGGCTGCTGGCCATCCTGGCGATGCTGGCCTGGGGGCTGCGCTATCTCGACCGCGAGCGCGGGGCGCAGGTGGCGCTCGCCGAAGCACGGAACGCGGTGGAACGGACCAGCGCCGAACGCGACGAGAGCGCCCGGCTCGCCGCCGCGCTGGATCAGGCCCGCGACATGGCGGAAACCGCGCGTCAGGCGGCGGAGGCCGCCAACCGGGCCAAGAGCGAGTTTCTGGCCGGGTTGAGCCACGAGTTGCGCACGCCGCTGAACGCCGTCATCGGATTCGCCGACCTGATCGCCCGCGAGGCGGAGGGGCCGGTCGGCACCCCGTCCTACCGGCAATATGCAGCCAATGTCCGCGACAGCGGCCAGCATGTGCTGGAACTGATCAATGAAATCCTCGACCATGCGCGGGTCGAAGCCGGGGCGCTGGGCATCGAGGAGGGACGCTGCGACCTGGAAGCCGCCGCGGATTTCGCCGTGCGCATGCTGACCCCGCGGGCGGAGCGCGCCGGCGTGCTGCTGTCGGCGGTGGTGGCGCCCGCGGTGCGGGGCATCCGGGGCGACGACCGCCGCATCCGCCAGATCCTGCTGAATCTGATTGCCAACGGAGTGAAATACACGCCGTCGGGCGGATCGGTGACCCTGTCCGCCCTGCTGGAGGACGGCATGCCGGTGATCCGCGTCACCGACACCGGGCTGGGCATCCCCGCCGAGGATCTGGACCGCGTGCTGGAGCCTTTCGCCCGGGTGGAGCGTGCCGAGCACCGCGGGGTGGAGGGCGCCGGGCTTGGTCTGCCGCTGACCAAGCGGCTGGTCGAGCTGCATGGCGGCACGCTGGCGCTGCGCAGCACGCTGGACGTCGGTACCACGGTGACGGTGCGGCTGCCCGCCAGCCGCCTGCTGCCGGCGGAGTCCCCCGCGAGGCAGGAGGTGCTGCCGGTCCGGCCGGCCGCCTCCAATGCCGTCCCTCCGTCCATTCAGGCACAGCCCGCACCGGCCGCATCTGCGGCGGCGCCTTCCGGGCCATTGTCGATCCTGCTGGTCGACGACGATCCGACCGTGCGCGACATGGTGGCCGGGCTGCTGCGCGGCTGGGGACATCGGGTGATCGCCGCCGCCAACGCCAACGAGGCGCTTGTGGTGATGGACGGTCCGGAAAAGCTGGATCTGCTGCTCAGCGATGTCGTCATGCCGCCGGGCATGGACGGGACGGAGCTGGCGCGCCACGCCGCCCGCATGCGCCCCGGCCTGCCGGTTCTGCTGGCATCGGGCTTCGCCGCCCATGCCGTCGGCACGCCGGCCGGTTTCGGCCCCGACGTGGCGATGATCGCCAAGCCCTTCTCCATCGACGACCTGCGCCGGCAGCTCGCCCGCATCGCCGGCCGGCGGGCGGAAACGGCCGCACCGGCTGTCCCGGCACCGCCGGCAGCCACTCACGCCGTCCCCGCGCACCCTGTCCCCGCACAGGCCCCTCGTCCTTCCGGACCGCCGCGCCTGCTGATCGCCGAGGATCTGTCGATCAACCGCGAACTGCTGGCGGCGCTGTTCAAGGACAGCGGCTACCGCATCGATCTGGTGGCCGACGGCGCGGCGGCGGTGGAGGCGGTGGCGGCCGGCGACTACGACCTCGTGCTGATGGATGTGCACATGCCGGGGATGGACGGGCTGGAGGCAAGCCGCGCCATCCGCGCCATGCCGCCTCCGCGCGGCGATCTGCCGATCCTGGCGCTGACCGCCGGCTCGTCCGAGGATGAGCGGCGCGAGTGCCGCGATGCCGGAATGACCGGTCATATCGGCAAGCCCTATGATCGCGAGGTCCTGCTGCGTCAGGTCGCCCGCACGCTGGCCGCCGGGCGCAGCCGGACCGGCGTGGCTTAGGCGCCGGCAAGCCCGATCAGGGCTGCTCGAACACCCGCGGGAAATGGGCGAGACGCCGGCCGAACAGGCTTTGCGGCGGCGCCTCCGCGACTGCCGGTGCCGCCTGATTGGCCGGCAGCGGCGCCACGGGCAGCGGTGTCGACGAGAGCGCGCGCGCCGAGGTTGGGCGGGAGCGTCGTTCGGACTTGTCGGGCGGGGCGTAGAAATGCAGGGTCAGCTGGCCGTCGGCTTCCGCCGCATAGGGCAAGCCGGGGGCCGTCCGGCGCTCGGCGCCGGGAAGCACATACTGCTCACCTTGGTCGGTGCGTTCGATATGCGGCATGACCGGTATCCTGTCTCCACCGGACCGATCCTGCCGTTCCCGCCCTTGCGGGTCAAGGCCGCGCTGCGTCACGAAGGGGTTATCCGTTCGCCGCGTGTTCTCTTTGCGGCCTTTCCCCTCCCCGGCGGCCCCGGCGCGCGGTCCGGAACCCCCTTACGGGCGCAGGACGCCCGCCACCAGCAGGTAGGACAGCCACGCGACGATGCCGGAGGCGGGAATCGTCAGCACCCAGGCCCAGACGATTCGGCCCGCCAGCCCCCAGCGCACCGCCGAGGTTCGGCGGGCGGAGCCGACGCCGACGATGGCGCCGGTGATGGTGTGGGTGGTCGAAACCGGGATGCCCAGCCACGTCGCGCCGAACAGCGTGATGGCGCCCGCCGTCTCGGCGCAGAAGCCCTGGTAGGGCTTCAGGTCGGTGATGCGCGAGCCCATGGTGCGGACGATGCGCCAGCCGCCCATCATCGTGCCCAGCCCCATCGCCAGCTGGCAGGCGATGATGACCCAGAAGGGGACGTGGAATGTATCGCCCAGCATGCCCTGGCTGAACAGCAGGACGGCGATGATGCCCATCGTCTTCTGCGCGTCGTTGCCGCCATGGCCCAGGCTGTAGAGGGCCGCCGAGACCAGCTGCCAGTGCCGGAACTGGCGGTCGACGGTGAAGGGGGCCGCCCGCCGCAGCGCCCAGGACAGCACCAGCATCAGGAACAGGGCCAGCAGCAGGCCGATGCCGGGCGACAGCACGATGGCGACCGCGGTCTTGGTGAAGCCGCTGGCGATGATGGCGCCGAAGCCGGCCTTGGCGATGCCCGCCCCGGCGATGCCGCCGACCAGCGCGTGCGACGACGACGACGGCAGCCCGAGATACCAGGTGATCAGGTTCCAGCCGATGGCGCCGATCAGCGCCGCCAGGATCACCGCCGGGTCCATCACCAGCGGATCGACCAGCCCGGTGCCGATGGTGGTGGCGACATGCAGACCGAAGAACAGGAAGGCGATGAAGTTGAAGAAGGCCGCCCACAGGACGGCCAGCTTGGGCGACAGCACGCGGGTCGACACCACGGTGGCGATGGAGTTCGCCGCGTCGTGCAGGCCGTTGATGAAGTCGAAGGCGAGCGCCACCAGAATGATGACGGCGATCGCCGGCAGGCCGAGTTGCAGGGCCTCCATGACCGGAACCGCCTCAGACCTGATCGAGCGTGATGCCCGCGACGAGGTCGCCGACGTCGTCGCAGCGGTCGGTCACCGCCTCCAGCATCTCGTACAGCTCGCGCCGGCCGAGGAAGGCGATCATGTCCGGCTTCTCGGCGATCAGCGATTGCAGGGCGCCGCGCAGGATGTCGTCGGCCTCGTCCTCCAGGTCGGACAGCCGGCCGCAGAGATGCTCGATCCGCTCGGCATTGCGGGCGATGGCGCCCAGGAGCGGCATCAGCTCGACCAGCAGGTCGGCCTGCTGGCGGATCAGGACTACGAAACGGCGCATCGGCTCGTCGAACACCTCGACACCGTAAAGGCCGGCATGGCGCGGCACCTCGTCCATCAGGTCGATGGCGTCGTCCAGCGCGTTGATCAGCGACAGGATGTCCGAGCGGTCGAACGGCGTGATGAAGGCGCGGTGCAGGTCGCGTCCGGCATCCTTGGCGATGCGGTCGGCGTCCTTCTCCACCCGCTTCAGCGCCGCGATCTTCTGCGCACGCTCGTCCGGTCCGGCGTCCATCACCGCTTCCAGCGCGATGGATGCTGCCACGATGTGGCGGGCCTGCTCGACGAACTGGTCGACGAAGCGTTCCTCCTTCGGCATCAGCGAACGGAATGCGCGCAGCAGCATGGGACGGTGACTCGCGTAAACGGGAATGGTTTGGCGCTGCTCTTAGCACGCTTCGCGGTGCGGTGCAGCGGCGGCATGTCATGTAAAGGTCATGAAACAGTCATTTGGTAGCAAAATCGCCACAGGTCGCGGCACAATGCCGCTTTTCCCCGGCAAACCTGTTTGGGAAACCAATTGAGCCCACACCATGGAAAGCGGCCGCCAGCCTTCCCAAATCTCCGGAAAGCCCCTCCCCGACAACAGGGTTCCTCCATGACGTGCCCACCCGCCGCTTTCCGCCGCTTGGCTACGCCGGCGCTTGCCGCCCTGCTGCTGAGCGCCGCCCCGCTGCATGCCCAGACGACTCCGCCCGATGACCCGGCGAACCGGTGCAGCCCAACCGTTTCAGCCGCGCTCGGCGCCTGGGACACCGGTGTCGCGGCGGCGGAGCGCTTCGGCGACAAGGCCGCGGCGGTGGCGCGTGAAAAAGGGCGGGAGTATCTGCTGCCGCTGCTGGGCATCGACCCGAAGACGGTGCCACCCGACGCCAAGGGCGGCGGCACGACCGACGACGTCGGCCGCGCTCTGGAGGAAAGCCGCAACGATCCCAAGCGCCGTGCCGCGCTGTGCGCCGCCATCACCCGCGCGGCGGACGAGGCGAAGAACTCGGCCGGCGCCGGGCTGGACGCGCTGAAGCGGGCACTGGACAACTGGCAGCTGACGCCGCCAGCCGCGCCGGCCCCGGCGCCCAAGGCGACGCCGGAACCGACGAAGCAGGACGGGCTGATCAAGACCTGATCTGGATCAGATCCGCCGAAGCGGACGCCGGGCGCTCCACACCCCGGCCAGGAAGGGCAGCGCCAGCAGGACCTGCAAGGCTGCCCAGCCCAGCGCCTCCCAGTTCGGCCGGGTCCACTCGACCTCGTGCAGCGCCTCCAGGAAGGGCAGCTGGCCGTAGATCAGCGATTCGAGCGGCACGAAGCCCTCGGCCACCACGGTCAGCAGCGCCGCCAGCAGCAGCCCGAAGCCGAGCACCGACTCGACCGGCAGGCGGCGGACGGCACCGCACAGGCCGCGCGGCTCGCCGCCGGCGACGGGGACCGCCGGACGGAACAGGCTGGCGATGCCGAGCGCGCCGCGCCTTTCCGTCCCCACCGGCCGGCGGGCATTGCGGATCAGCCCCAGCGCCGGCAGCGCCACCGCCGGGATCAGCAGATACGGGTTGGGGAAGTCGCGATAGCGGCCGTCGAAGACGATCAGCAGTGACCAGGCCAGCGCCGCGACACCCAGCGCGACGGCGCTCCACCGCCCCACCCGCTCGGTGCGGGTCAAAGCCGGGCGGGCGTGGCGCAGACCGACCAGCGGCTCGCTCGCCAGACCGCCGCTCGCCAGCGTGCGGTGGGCGGTCAGCAGCACCGTCAGCGCCAGCGCCGCGGTCAGCGCCAGCATGACCACCGCCAGCGTGGTGTCCTGCCAGTAATGCTTGCCATGCTCCGCCAGGAAGGCGGCGCGGACATAGAGGGTGGACAGCGCCTGCGCCAGCAGGATCAGCACGACCCAGCCGGTGCCCGGCACCCGGCGGCGCAGCAGCGACAGCCCGCCCACCAGCACCAGCGCCAGCCCGCTCGACGCCGCGAACAGCCAGGGCCACGCCACATTGCCGACGACCGGCCCGGCCAGCGAGAATTTCGGCGTGCGGTCGGCGTTGTACAGGCCCCAATGGCCGCCGACGGTGCCCTCCAGCTTGGCCTTCCATTCCTGATCGAAGGCCTCGATCACGTTGTAGTCGAAGCCCTCCTGCTCGGCCATGCGGACGAAGGCGTTGACGAACTTCGCCTTGTTGACCAGCCCCGGCACGGCGGCCCCGCGCGAGCGGCCCTGCGTCGGCCAGCCGGTCTCGCCGACCAGGATCGGCTTGCCGGGGAAGCGGTGGGCGATGGTGCGGTAGCTCTGACGGATGCGCTCGGTGGCGCCCTCGACGCCGGCCGGCACGTCCTCCCAATAGGGCAACAGGTGGATGGTCAGGTAATCGACGTGGGAGGATATCTGCGGGTATTTCAGCCACCATTCCCAGACGTCGGCATAGGACACCGGCTGCTTCACCGCCGCCTTGACGCGGTCGATGTAGCCGGCGACCTGCTCCGGCGTCAGCTCGCGGCGCAGCAGCACCTCGTTGCCGACGATGACGCGGGTGATGACATCGGGATAGCGGTTGGCGAGGTCGATCAGCGAGGCGATCTCCGCCTCGTTCTTGTCGGTACGCGACGACAGCCACGCCCCCATTGTGACCTGCATGCCATGCTTGCGCGCCAGTTCCGGCACCACCTGCAAGCCCTCCAGCGAGGTGTAGGTGCGGATGCCGGCCACCTGCGGCGCCAGTGCCGCCAAATCCTCCTCGATCTGGGCGGTGGAGGGCAGCACGCCGGTCAGCGGGCTCTGCCCGTCGCGGAAGGGCGCGAAGGACACGCTGCGCAGCTTGCCGCCCGGCGGCGGGTCGAGCGGCACCGGCAGGTTCGGCAGGGACCAGACGGCGAGATTGGCGAGGCCGGCGACGAGAAGCGCGGCAAGGATGAGGATCAGGCGCATGGGCGGGATGTCTACACCAAAGGCTTGACGGTTTGAACGGCGACCGTCGCACCAACAGGCCGGACGCCGATTTTATTCACGGATGCGGACAGAAAATGGGCGCGCCCCCAAAGGAGGCGCGCCCAGTCGGTCAAGGATTGAGTGACGTGCCTTCGTCACGGATCGGTAAACCGGCGGGAGGGGGAGTTTATTCCGTGGGAAATCGGATCCGCCCTCCCCTTGCCGCTCGCCTTACCGTTCGACGAAAGCCTTCTCGATGACAAAGCCGCCCGGCTCGCCGTTGGTGCCCATGACGAAGCCGCGCTTTTCCATCATCGCGGTGGTCTCGGCCAGCATCGCCGGGCTGCCGCAGATCATCACGCGGTCCTTCTCGGCGTCCAGTTCCGGCAGGCCGAGGTCGCTGTAGAGCTTGCCGGTCTCCATCAGGGTGGTCAGGCGGCCCTGGTTGCGGAAGGGCTCGCGCGTCACCGTCGGGTAATAGAGCAGCTTTTCTTTCACCTGCTCGCCGAAGAACTCGTTCTCCGGCAGGCTGTGGTGGATCAGGTCGTCATAGGCCAGCTCCGCCACGGTGCGGGTGCCGTGGGTCAGGATCACCCGGTCGAACTTCTCGTACATCTCCGGGTCCTTGATGATGCTGAGGAACGGCGCCAGGCCGGTGCCGGTGCTCAGCAGATACAGATTCCGCCCGGGAAGCAGGTTGTCGGTGATCAGCGTGCCGGTCGCCTTGCGGTTCACCAGCAGCGTGTCGCCTTCCTTCAGGTGCTGCAGCCGCGAGGTCAGCGGGCCGTCCTGCACCTTGATGCTGAAGAACTCCAGCGTCTCCTCGTAATGCGCGCTGACCAGGCTGTAGGCGCGCAGCAGGGGCCGGCCTTCGACCTCCAGCCCGATCATGGTGAACTGCCCCGGCAGGAAGCGGAAGGACGGATCGCGCGTGGTGGTGAAGCTGAACAGCGTGTCGGTCCAGTGGTGAACGGTCAGCACGCGCTCTTTGATCAAGTTGCTCATGGGGCGTTCCAAAACCTGTCGAGGCCAAGCTCTGTTGGCAATGTTCAATACAGAAGTCCGGGACGCTGCGTTCAGGTGGCCGGTGCGCAAACACGCATGCGGAGCTGCCGCGACGCAACGGCCGAAACCTATCAACAATCCCGACCGAAGGCCACGGATTTATACCAGTCAAATGACGGGCTTTCCGGAAAACAACACTAATATTTTCGTATAACATTGATCCCGGTCAATTCCCGACTTACTCGGCGCTGGGCGGCGCGAACAGGTAGGGCGACAGGCCGCGCAGATTCTCATCGACGATAAGCCGATGATTCAGCGGCGGGAATGCCCGCTGCGAGCAGTCCAGCCGCGGACAGAGCCGGCAATTCACCCCGATCGGCGTGGCGGCATCGGTGTTGGTCAGGTCGAACCCGTCCGCATAGGTGACCTGAGCGGCATGCTGGACGTCGCAGCCCAAAGCCACAGCGAATTGCTGCGGCGGGCTGCGGTGGCCGCCGCCGGCCTTCACCACCGTGCGGGCGATGGAGAAATAGGCGGTGCCGTCCGGCATCTCCGCCATCTGGCTGTGGATCTTGCCCGGCGTGCGGAAGGCCTCATAGACGATCCAGCGCGGACAGCCGCCGCCGAAGCGGGCGAAATGGAAGCCGGCACCGGAAAAGCGCTTCGACACGTTGCCGGCGCTGTCCACCCGCATGAAGAAGAAGGGCACGCCCTTGGACCCCGAGCGGTGCAGCGTGGTCAGCCGGTGGCAGACCTGCTCGAAGGAGGCGTCGAAGCGCCGCCGCAGGATCTCGATGTCGTAGCGCAGCTGGGTCGCCGCCTCGTGGAAGCGGGCGTAGGGCATCAGCACCGCCGCGGCGAAGTAATTGGCCAGCCCGATGCGGGTCAGCCGGCGCGCCTCGTCGTCGGACAGGTTGGCGGCATCGACGATGCCGTTCAGCAGGTCGCGGTGACGCAGCAGCGCGATCTGGCAGGCCAGCTGGAAGGTGCGGCCGGACGGCGCCAGCATCTCCGACAGCAGGATGCGCCGGCTGTGACGGTCGAAGCGGCGCACCGCATAGCCCATCACCTCCGACGGCAGCAGGCGGACGCGCACGCTGTGCTGGGTGTTCAGCCAGTCGACCAGCCCGCGATAGAGGTCGCCGCGCTCCAGCTTGCCGTCCTGCCACAGGCTTTCCGCCGCCGCCTCCAGTTCCGGGAAATGGTTGGAGTGGGTCTGGAACAGGTCGCGCACCTCGTCCTGCGGGAAGCCGGTGGCCTGCACCAGATGCAGCTTCTCGCGGTCGGCCACCCGCTCCGCCAGCGCCTGCAGATCGTCGCGCGCGCCGCGGAAGCCGCGATAGAGCGCCACCACCGCCTGCCCCAGCGTCGGTGCCACCGCCGCCAGTTCGCGGAAATCCTGGTTCTTGATGTCGGAACCGTCGAACAGCGGGTCGGCGAACACCTCGCGCAACCCCGCCACCAGCCGGCTTTCCTCATCCTCGGCGAAGGCCTGGAGATCGACGCCGAACTGCTGGCCCAGCTTCAGCAGCAGCGGCACCGTGACCGGGCGCTGGTTGTGCTCGATCAGGTTCAGATAGCTGGGGGAGATGCCGAGCTGGTCGGCCATCTGCGCCTGGGTCAGCCCCTGGTCGCGGCGCAGGCGGCGGACCTTCGGCCCCAGCATCGCCTTCTTGTCCATGCTCGCCACCGCGCCTCTCCGCTTTACAAGATTTACCGATTTACAGCTTTGTGAAGACGGCAGTTTACAAACGGACCTTTTTACAAACAAGGGCTTATTGCAACGCACTCGGGCCGGGTTTAAGTCTTGATCCACGGCCGCGCTGTAAAGCGCAAGCGGCCCCGAAGACACCGGACGGCAGAGCAAGGGCGGGAGGAAACGCCACTGCCCGCAACCGGTTCCGGGACCGACATAAGGCCCGCCCCGAGACCCCAGTTCCGCCCCGATCGACCGGGCGCACCGGACAAAAGGAACCTGACCCATGTCGCTCGATGAAAAGACCAAGACCGCCATCCACGCCGCCCGTTACGAGGGCATCCGCCGCGACTACACCATGGACGACGTCAAGCGTCTGAGCGGCTCGGTCAAGATCGAGTACACGCTGGCCGAACTGGGTGCGCGCCGCCTGTGGGAGCTGCTGAACACCGAGCCCTACATCAACACCCTGGGTGCTTTGACCGGCAACCAGGCGATGCAGGCGGTCAAGGCCGGCCTGAAGGCCATCTACCTGTCGGGCTGGCAGGTCGCCGGCGACGCCAACACGGCCGGCCAGATGTACCCGGACCAGAGCCTGTATCCGGTGAACTCGGTCCCGGCGGTCGTCGAGCGCATCAACAACACCTTCAAGCGCGCCGACGAGATCCAGACCTCCGAGGGCAAGGGCGACACCTACTGGTTCGCGCCGATCATCGCCGACGCCGAGGCCGGCTTCGGCGGCCCGCTGAACGCCTTCGAGCTGATGAAGGCGATGATCAAGGCGGGTGCGGCCGGCGTGCACTGGGAAGACCAGCTGGCGTCGGAAAAGAAGTGCGGCCATCTCGGCGGCAAGGTCCTGATCCCGACGCAGCAGCACATCCGCACGCTGAACGCCGCCCGTCTGGCCGCCGACGTCTGCGGCACCTCGACCCTGGTGATCGCCCGCACCGACGCGGAGTCGGCGCAGCTCATCACCTCGGACATCGACGAGCGTGACCATCCCTTCATCGATTTCGACAGCGGCCGCACCACCGAGGGCTTCTTCCGCCTGAAGAAGGGCATGGGCGTCGATCACTGCATCGCCCGCGGCCTGTCCTACGCGCCGTACTCCGACTTGATGTGGTGGGAGACCTCCAAGCCGAACCTGGACGAAGCCCGCCGCTTCGCCGAGGCCGTGCACAAGCAGTTCCCGGGCAAGATGCTGGCCTACAACTGCTCGCCGTCCTTCAACTGGAAGGCCAACCTGGACGACGCCACCATCGCCAAGTACCAGCGCGAACTGGGCGCCATGGGCTACAAGTTCCAGTTCGTCACGCTGGCCGGCTTCCACAGCCTGAACTACTCGGCCTTCACGCTCGCCAAGGGTTACGCCGAGCGCGGCATGGCCGCCTACTCCGAACTGCAGCAGGCCGAGTTCGCGGCCGAGAAGGACGGTTACACCGCCACCAAGCACCAGCGCGAAGTCGGCACCGGCTACTTCGACGCGGTCGCCACGGCGATCTCCGGCGGCACCTCCTCGACCACCGCGTACAAGGACTCCACCGAGGCTGACCAGTTCCATTGATCGCAGGTTCCGATCACTGGGATTGGTCCGTGATCCAGTGTGCGAGCTGGATCTTTATCGAACGGCTGATGCTTTGACTTGCCGACGGCCGGGGGCCTTCCCCCCGGCCGCTTTTTTATGTGCGGACCATCCGGTGGCAGTTCTTTGGGAACAATCCGTCGGTAAAGCCACGCCCCTGTGGTATGGCAGCTCTGCGCGACGTCAACCGGTGGTACGGTCCGGTTGGGTCGAAAGTCTTGAACTGGGCTGGAAAATGCAGCCGAATCGACCGTTTCCCACGGATTCCGCAGCGCTGCATGCTTGGGTGCGGCGCGGAATCCCTTGTTGACTTGGAAACGCATCGGGACCAATTAAGTCCGCATGCTGAAAACAAACCGATCCGGGACGTAAGGTCCCACACGCCGGCACCCGACCTCGGGGTCCCGGCGGGCGGAACTGGCCGCCGCGCATTCCCGTGCGCGGCGATGACCGTTTCCCCCCTGCCCCCTGCCCCCGGCGGGTTCTCCCCAGGCAGACATGCCATCGGAGATGCCCTGGCGTTCTTTGGTGAAACGATGAAAGGACAAGACAGTATGGATCAATCGCTCGCAGGAAAGTCCATCGCCATCCTCGTCTCCAACGGCTTCGAAGAAGCGGAGATGACCGAGCCGCAACGCGCCCTGATCAAGACCGGCGCCACGCTGCGTACCATCTCCACCGAGACGGGTCTGGTCAACGGTTGGCACGGCAAGTCCTGGGGCCATTACTTCCCGGTGGACAAGCATCTGAGCGAGGCGCTGGGCGCCGACTTCGACATGCTGCTGCTGCCGGGCGGTGAGCGCAGCGTGGCGAAGCTGCAGCAGTCGGCCCACACCCGCCGCATCGTCGGCCACTTCCTGGATGCCGGCAAGCCGATCGCCGCCATCGACCAGGGCATCCAGCTGCTCGCCATCCCCGGCAAGCTGCGCGGCCGCCTGCTGGCCGCCCCGGAAGCCTACCGCGCCGACCTGACCGCCGCCGGCGGCCGGATCAGCGACGAGGCTCTGGTCGTCGATGACATCACGGTCTCGGCGCTGGGCCAGGACCAGCTGAACGAGTTCGTCGAAGCCGTGGTGAAGCTGTTCACCGAACTGGGTTCCGTTCGCAAGGCCGCCTGATCTCCATCCTCAGCCGGTCCCGAAACGGCCGCCGCACCAGCCGGGTGCGGCGGCCGTTTCGTTTTCAGGCCCAACTGCCGAAATCCCCGCTGTGACCTTTGGCCGATCCGCAGAATTTCCAAGCAATTCACTCACCTTCCGCGTTGATAATTTTAAACATTCGGATTAGTAAGATTAAGGGTCGGACAATACCTTCGGGTGGAAAAGGTCCTTTCCGTAAGTTTGGCGGGGATGCGGGCAATATGGCTAAAATTCAAGCATTCGGGCAGTTGACCATCCGCGCCAAGATCATCATCGCGGTGCTCGGCACTGTGGTGATGGCCGGTGCCTTCGGGCTTTTCACCCTCAGCCGGCTTGAAATCCTAAACAATGCCGCCGAAACCATGCGCAGCCGCTCGCTGCCGGCGACCCAGCTGGCCGGTCAGCTGACCTCTGCCGCCCAGAGCCACCGCATCGCCGAAGCCGCCTATGCGCTCGCCACCAACGAGATGCAGGTGAACCAGGCGGAAAAGGGCTGGACCGACGCGGTGACCGAGGTCGCGGCCCGCCGTCAGGCCGCGGGAGCCCGCTTCACCGGCGGCGAGGGCGCGGCCCGGCTGACCGCCTTCGACGAGGCCTGGACCGCCTATGCCGCCGCGGCCGACCGGGTGCGCAGTCAGGCGCGCGACGGCAACGCCCAATCCGCGGTCAGCGTCTTCAAACGCCCAAGCGCCGTCGCCTTCGCCCGCGTGCAGGAGGCTTTGGACGCGCTGGTCGAAGGCACCATGGCCGATGCCGGCACCGTCGCCGACCAGGGGGCGGAGGTCTACGCCAACGCCCATGGGATGGTGCTGGGCGGGGTGACGCTGTGCACCCTGCTGGCGCTCGGTTTCGGTGCTGTGCTGGTGCGCGGCATCTCCCGCCCGATCCTCGACGTGGCAAGCGCTTTGGAACGGCTGGCAGCACGCGACTTCAGCGCCAGTTTCGAGGAGGGCCGCCGCGACGAGATCGGCCGCATGGCGACCGCCGCCCGGGTCTTCCGCGACACCATGCTCGACACCGAGCGCCTCCAGCAGGAACAGGAACGGCTGAAGACCGCCGCCGCCGAGGAGCGCCGCCGCGAGCTGCGCACCCTGGCCGACGGCTTCGAGGCGACGGTGAAGCGCCTTGTCGAAGCGCTGTCAGCCTCCACCGCCGAGATGGCCGCCGCATCATCCGCCATGGCGGAGGGTGCCGCCGAGACGGCGCGCCATTCCGACGCGGTGTCGTCGGCCGCAGGCCGGGCCTCGGCCAATGTCGACAGCGTCGCCGCCGCCACCGCCGAACTGTCGGCCAGCTTCGCCGGCATCGCCCGTCTGGTCGCCGATTCCGCCGGCATCGCCGCCGACGCCACCCGCGACGCCGAACGCAGCACCGCCGTGATGGGCAGCCTCGCCGAGGCGGCGGAGGAGATCGGCAAGGTGGTCGACATGATTTCCGGCATCGCCGGCCAGACCAACCTGCTGGCGCTGAACGCCACCATCGAGGCCGCCCGCGCCGGCGAGGCCGGCAAGGGCTTCGCCGTCGTGGCGAGCGAGGTGAAGCAACTCGCCGGCCAGACCGCCAAGGCGACCGCCGAGATCCAGGCGCGCATCGCCGAGATCCAGAATGCGTCCGGCACCGCCGTCGACACCATCGGGGCGGTGACCCGCACCATCGCCCGCCTGAACGAAATATCGTCCGAGGTCGCCGCCGCGGTCGAACAGCAGACCGCCGCGGTGGGCGAGATCGCCGCCAACATCCAGGACGCCGCCGACGGCACCCGCAGCGTCTCCGACAACATCGCCGCCGTCACCGCCGCCGCCGCGTCCGCCGAACAGGCCAGCGGCGTGATGGTGCGTTCGGTCGACACGGTGACGGACGATGCCGGGCGGATGCGCCAGGAGGTCGACGGCTTCCTGGGGGCGCTGCGGGCGTCGTAACCGGCAGAACCGAATCCGCAGAGGATTTCCCTCTCTCCCCGCTATCGGCGGACCGCAGGTCTGCCTGTCGCGTCAGCGCAAACGAAGTTTGCGCGAAGGCGGGGGAGTGATGGCTTTAAGCCTGCTTGGCGTCGATGATCCCGCGGCGCACGGCGCGCGTCTTGGTGAAGTGATCCTGCAACTGCTCGCCCTCGCCCCAGCGGATGGAGCGTTGCAGCGCCGTCAGATCCTCGGTGAAGCGCTGCAAAATCTCCAGAACCGCCTCGCGGTTGTTCAGGAAGATGTCGCGCCACATCACCGGATCGCTGGCGGCGATGCGGGTGAAGTCGCGGAAGCCGCCGGCCGAGAACTTGATGACCTCGGACTTGGTGTCCTCCTCCAGGTCCGACGCGGTGCCGACGATGGTGTAGGCGATCAGGTGCGGCAGGTGCGAAGTGATGGCCAGCACCCGGTCATGGTGGCTGGCCTCCATGATCTCCACGGTGGAGCCGACACGGCGCCACAGTTCCGTCACCCGCTCCAGCGCCTGGCGGTCGCTGCCGGTCGGCGGGGTCAGGATGCACCAGCGGCCTTGGAACAGGGTGGCGAAGCCGGCTTCAGGACCGGAATGCTCGGTGCCCGCCACCGGGTGGCCGGGGATCAGAGGAACGCCGTCGGGCAGGTGCGGCCCGATGTCGCGCAGTGCCGCCTGCTTGACCGAGCCGACGTCGGTGACGATGGTTCCCCGCTTCAGCAGCGGCCCGATCGCCTCGCCCACCGCGGCATAGCTGCCGACCGGAGTCGCCAGCACCACCAGATCGGCGCCAGCCAGGACCAGTGCCGGATCGGTCGAGGCCTCCGCCACGATGCCGAGCTCCAGTGCCTTGGCGCAGGCCTCGGCACTGCGGTCGGCGCAGACCACCTGCCGCGCGATGCCATACTCCGCCAGCGCCCGCGCCAGGGAGGAGCCGATCAGGCCGATGCCGATGATGGCGACGCGGTCGAACAGGGGGCCAGGGGCGAAAGCGCTATCAGCAATGGCGGTGGACATGACGCTGTGTGTCCCGGAAAAGGCATGGGCGGGTGAAAAACCGTTCCGTTTAAACCACCTCGCACCCGCAGGACCAAGCGATTCTTTCTCGCCTGCTCCCCGGACAGCCCGCTCAGTCCCCCTTCGGCGCCATCTCCGCCCTCAGCGCCTCGGCCAGCCGCTGGAAGGTCTCCTTCCGTCCCGAGGTCTTCCTCCAGGCCAGCGCGATCCGCCGCCCCGGCCGGTCGGCGGCCAACGGGCGCACCGCCAGATCCAGCCCGCGCAGGATGCCCGAATCGACCGCCATCTGCGGCAGCAGCGTCACCCCCAGCCCGTTCGCCACCATCTGCACGAGCGTGTGCAGGCTGGTGCCCTGGAAGGCGGTGTTGTGCGGCGTGCTGTCCAGGGCGCAGGCGGCCATGGCGTGGTCGCGCAGGCAGTGCCCGTCCTCCAGCAGCAGCAGATCCTCCGACGGCACCGTCACCGGCTGCGCCGGATCGCCGCCGCCCAGCCGATGGCCGGTGGGGCAGACGAAGGAGAAACGGTCCTCCGCGATGTCCTCCGTCTCCAGGTCGCCCATCGGATAGGGCAGGGCCAGCAACGCCGCGTCCAGCTTGCCGGCGTTCAGCTGCTCCAGCAGCCGTGCCGTCTGATCCTCGCGCAGGTAGAGCCGCAGGCGCGGGAAGGTCTCGCGCAGGGCCGGCATGACGCGGGGGATCAGGAAGGGGCCGATGGTCGGGATCACCCCCAGATGCAGGGCACCCGACATCGGGTCGGCGGCCGAGCGGGTGATGTCCACCAGTTCCTCCGCCCCCTTCAGCAATTGCCGCGCCCGCTCCGCGATGTCGCGGCCGAGCGGGGTCGGCAGCACGGAACGGCGCGTGCGCTCCACCAGCGTGGCGCCCAGCAGGTCTTCCAGCTCCTGCAAGCCGGCGCTCAGCGTCGACTGGCTGACGAGGCAGTCCTCCGCCGCCTGCCCGAAATGGCAGCGGTCGACGACGGCGACGAGATAGCGGAGCTGGCGCAGGGTGGGGAGCGGTTTCATGCCCGGTTATGTAATCGGATTTATCGATCAATTCAATTGGTATTTTCTACTTCTCTTGATAACAGATTTCCCGTATTCCTCCACGGGTCAACGGGACACGGGAACATCGCCCCGCTCCCCGGCCACAGGACAGGCCCCCTTGTTCGACCCGGTGCGCCGCACTAAGTCGGGCATGTCACGGCCAGCAGCCGGGGCCAGCGTCCAGGGATTGGGGCGACAACCAACCATCGCACTCCATCGGAGAACACAAATGTCTTTGATCAACAGCGAGATTAAGCCCTTCGCCGCCAAGGCCTTCAAGAATGGCAAGTTCATCGACGTGACCGACGCCGACCTGAAGGGCAAGTGGTCGGTCGTGTTCTTCTACCCGGCCGACTTCACCTTCGTCTGCCCGACGGAGCTGGAAGACCTGGCCGACAACTACGCCGAGTTCCAGAAGCTGGGCGTCGAGATCTACAGCGTCTCGACCGACACCCACTTCTGCCACAAGGCCTGGCACGACACCTCGCCGGCCATCGGCAAGATCCAGTACACCATGCTGGCCGACCCGACGCTGGCGATCAGCCGCAACTTCGAGGTCCTGATCGAGGAAGCCGGTCTGGCCGACCGCGGCACCTTCGTCGTCGACCCGGACGGCAAGATCCAGATCGTCGAGATCACCGCCGGCGGTGTCGGCCGCGACGCCAAGGAGCTGCTGCGCAAGATCAAGGCCGTCCAGTACGTCGCCGCCCACCCGGGCGAGGTCTGCCCGGCCAAGTGGCAGGAAGGCGAGAAGACCCTCGCCCCGTCGCTCGACCTCGTCGGCAAGATCTAAGCTTTCCCCTTAGGGAACTCTCGGATCGGGGGCCGGTTCCGGCCGGCCCCCACCCCGCCCCGGCGGGTTTGCGAACAGTACCCTTGATCGGCCGGACCGGCCGCAAGGCAGGGTTTTGCGGGTCGGCTTTCAAAGCCTCCCCGCTGTCAGGTTACGTCATATCAGGATCCGTCACCGGTTTCCCCATCCCCGCGAAGGCGGGCACCCAGGCGCGCTCTTTGTCGCAGTCTTTTCAAAGCCCTTTCAAAGCCTGGATCCCCGCCTGCGCGGGGAGGACGATGACGTTCGGACCTCTTCGCTGTTTCAAAACCAGACCGCCCGCCCGACCGGCTCTTCCTGCTCGGGCCACCATTTTCTCCGCCCGGACCGCCGCTACGATGCGCAGGCGATCCGCCCCGGACACGAGACGTTGGGAACGAAAGCCATGCTGGACGCCAATCTGAAGACGCAGTTGAAGGCCTATCTGGAGCGCATCACCAACCCGATCACGCTGGTGGCGTCGCTGGACGGCGGGGCGAAGTCGCAGGAGATGCTGGGCCTGCTGGAAGACATCGCGTCGCTGTCGGACAAAATCACGCTCGACCGCAACGGCGCCGACAGCCGCAAGCCCTCCTTCGCCATCATCCGCGACGGCAGCGACATCGGCGTCACCTTCGCCGGCCTGCCGATGGGGCACGAGTTCAACTCGCTGGTCCTGGCCCTGCTCCAGGTCGGCGGCCATCCGTCGAAGGAGTCCGAGGAGCTGCTTGAGCAGATCCGCACCCTGGACGGCGATTTCCGCTTCGAGACCTATTTCTCGCTGACCTGCCAGAACTGCCCCGACGTCGTCCAGGCGCTGAACCTGATGAGCGCGCTGAACCCGCGGATCAAGCATGTCGCCATCGACGGCGCACTGTTCCAGCAGGAGGTCGAGCAGCGCCAGGTGATGGCCGTCCCCACCGTCTTCCTGAACGGCGAGCCCTTCGCCCAGGGCCGGATGGACGTGGCGCAGATCGTCGCCAAGCTGGACACCGGCGCCGTCGCCCGCGCCGCCGAGAAGATCAAGACCAAGGCCCCGTTCGAGGTGCTGGTGATCGGCGGCGGCCCGGCCGGCGCCGCCGCCGCCATCTACGCCGCCCGCAAGGGCATCCGCACCGGCGTGGCGGCCGAGCGGTTCGGCGGTCAGGTGCTCGACACCATGGCGATCGAGAACTTCATCTCGGTCTCCCACACCGAGGGGCCGAAGCTGGCCGCGGCGCTCGAACAGCACGTCAAGGACTATGAGGTCGACGTGATGAACCTGCAGACCGCCACCGCCCTGATCCCGGCCAGCCAGGAAGGCGGCCTGATCGAGGTGAAGCTGGCGAACGGCGCCTCGCTCAAGTCACGCACAGTGGTGCTGTCGACCGGCGCCCGCTGGCGCTCGATGAATGTCCCGGGCGAGTCGGAATACCGCAACAAGGGTGTCGCCTACTGCCCGCACTGCGACGGTCCGCTGTTCAAGGGCAAGCGCGTGGCGGTGATCGGCGGCGGCAACTCCGGTGTCGAGGCGGCGATCGACCTCGCCGGCATCGTCTCGCACGTCACGCTGATCGAGTTCGACAGCCAGCTGCGCGCCGACGCGGTGTTGCAACGCAAGCTGCACAGCCTGCCCAACGTCACCGTCGTCGTCTCGGCCCAGACCACCGAGGTGCATGGCGACGGCAACAAGGTCGTCGGCCTGTCCTACAAGGACCGCGTCGGCGGCGAGCTGAAGCGAGTCGATCTGGAAGGCATCTTCGTGCAGATCGGTCTGGTGCCGAACACCGAATGGCTGAAGGGCACGCTGGCCCTGACCCCGCGCGGCGAGATCGAGGTGGACAACCGCGGCCAGACCTCGCTGCCCGGCGTGTTCGCCGCCGGCGATGCGACGACGGTGCCGTTCAAGCAGATCGTCATCGCCATGGGCGAGGGTGCCAAGGCTGCGCTGGCTGCCTTCGACCACCTGATCCGCACCGTGCCGGCCGAGGAAGCCGCGCCGGCGACCATCGCGGCGGAGTGAACGGTTCGGGATGAAAAAAGCCGGCGGTCCCGCAAGGGGCCGCCGGCCTTTTTTCGTCCGAGCGGTGAGGAACTTACGTCTTCGCCGCCGCCTTTTCCCTGTCCACAACATCCAGAATCCGCTGCAACGCCTCGGTGCTCAGCGCAGAGTCCATCGTCAGGCCGTCACCGAACTTGCGCAGCGCGCCGACGACGCGGCGGCGGGCGACGAAGTCGTCGTCGCCCGGCTCGAACGGCTCGACCACCGGACCCTTGTAGTAGCTGCCGCGGAAGCCCCACTGGCGGCGGCCGTCGGCCCGCCATTCGCTGCCGTCGGACAGCACCATGCAGCGCCCTCCCTCGGTGTAGCGCTCCACCGTGGCGATGGACTGCGGAATGGACTGGCCGCTGCGGATGGTCACGCGGTCGCCGACGCGGAAGCTGGCGGCAGTGAACATGCTGTCTCCCAAATGGCACTTGCTGAATGGCGCCCCACCCTCTCAACCGGGCTGAAGCGCCGCAAAAATCCCGAAGACGCTGTTTTCCACCAGTTGGCCCGGCAAATCCAGCCCTACAGCGCGAAACCCGCCACCACCGGCGCATGGTAGCTGACCGGCGACGGTTCGTCGGCGTGATCGACCTCGTCGGTCAGCGCCTCGTTGTGGATCGCCACGTCGCGCAGCCGCCCGGTCAGACGGGGCGACGCCATCAGATGGTCGAGCAGCACCGGCGTGCCGCCATGCAGCACGGTGTAGCGCCGCTCCTCCGGGATCGCCTGTTCCAGCGGCTCCAGCACGCGGTTCGCAAGATCGGCGTTGCCGGTGAAGTCGGGGGCGGCGCGGATGATGCGGACGGCGGTCTGCTCCAGATCGGCGTTGCAGTCGCCGGCCACCACGATCAGCGCATCGGGATCGGCGTCGAACAGCCGGTCCACCGCCATTCGGGTCTCCAACGCCTGCCCCGCCCGCTTGATCGAGGCGAGATAGAAGCCTTCCGCCCAGCCGGATGCCGTCTTCCAGGTCTGGGCGCCGGCCTTCTGTCCCGGCACCGGAGCGGCGATGGGCGCGCGCAGATGCAGATTGAACACATGCAGGGTGCGGCCGTCCGGCATCCCGATTTCGGCATGCAGGACCGGCCGGTCCCAGCCGACCTCCGTCTCCCCTTCGGGCGCCGGATCGGCGGTGGCGAGGCGGACGCGGGCCGGCGGCACCAGATGGTGGCGCAGCAGCCGCGCCGCCCGGATCGGCCAGCGGCTGACGATCACCGGGTTGTGGCGGTCGGCCGGCGATGGGGCGTCGCCGGCGGTGACGTGATAGCCGGCATAGCGGGTCCCCTCCAGCAGGCGGGTCAGCGCGCGCAGGACACGCGGCTCGCTCTTCACCGGATGCTGGGCATCGACCTCCTGAAGGCAGAGGATGTCGGCCTCCAGCCGCTCCAGCTGTGGGCGCAGCGTGGCGATCCGCGCCTCGAAGGGCGGCTCGTCGGCATCGTCGTCCAGGTTTTCCAGGTTGAAGGTGGCGATCCGGAACAGCGTGTCGGCCATGAAGGGCTCCGCGGAAGGACGGCGGGTGGGAACGCGCCACGAACGGCTGCGCCCCCGGTCGAGCTTATCAGAACAGCTCGACGTCGCCTTCGATCCGCGTCCGGCCCAGATGCTCCATATAGGACGACTCGTTGCGGGCGATGTCGTGCAGCGACTCGTCACCGATCAGCCGGCGCTGGCTGCGGCCGGTGGTGGGGAAGAAGCGCACCGTGCGCGGGCTGGCGCCGCCGACGTCCCAGCTGACGGTGGGAATGCCCTCCGTCGCCAGATAGTCCATGACGAATTCGACGTTGCGCTGGCCGATGTTGGCGGTGCGCAGGGTGTTCAGGTTGACGTTGGCGCCGCCGAACAGCTTGGCGCGCAGCCGGTCGCGCCGGCCGGTGACGGCGAGCAGCCGGTTGATCAGCTGCTCCATCGCCGTGGCGCCATAACGCGACGACAGCGACAACGTGTCGGTTCCGGCATCGGGCAGCAGGAAGTGATTCATCCCGCCGATCTCCGCCACCGGATCATACAGGCAGGCGGCGACGCAGGATCCCAGCGTGGTGGTGATGACGACGTTCGGGTCGTCGGTGACGACGCAGCCTCCGACGACGATGTTGACCACCTCCGCCCCCAGCCGCCGATCGTGGTAGCGATTGGCGGCGACGTCCTGACGTTCCAGCCGTCGGCGCAGGACATTGCGCGCGGGGGAGGTGGCGGAACGGTCTGTCATCATCGGGTCTGGCGCTCTCGCTGCTGAATGCGGACGGATATGGGTCATGCGGGCACGCGATCAATCGACGCAGGCTGACAATTCCACGAATCGGCTGTCCCCCGGATCAACCTGCATCGCATTTTGCCAGATGGCCGATATGCCGTCCTATGACCTATCTCACTCAATAGCCCGCAATCCAGCGTCCCAGGATCTCGTCCTGCGATTTCCGGGCGGCGGCGGCCCAGGCGCGCGCTTCCGCCGGCGTGGCGGTCACCCGGCGGTCGAGCGCCGCGTCCAGCGCCGCCCGCCGCGCCGGATCGGCGATGAACAGGACGAAGCCCAGCCGCCGGCCGCCCGCCGTCGTCAGCAGTCCGGCCAGCCCCTTCACATAGGCCAGCGTGCCCGATTTGGCATGGATGCCGGGGGGCAGCGCCTTGCCGTCCTCCTCCCCCGGCAGCAGATCCCACAAAGTCGGCCCGCCGGCCCGCAGCAGCGCCGCCATCTGCCGCGGCGTGGCGCGCGATCCGGTGCCCAACCCCGAATGGTTGGCAAGCCGAAGCCCGTTCCATCCTGTCCCCTGCCCCGCCCCCTGCCGGGTCAGCCAGCCCTGCACCAGCGTCGCCGAGCGGTCCAGCGTCGCCACCGCCGGGTCCAGCCGCCTTGAGGCCGCCAGCCCGATCACCTCCGCCGACAGGTTGTTGGAGTGGCGCAGCAGTCCGCGCGCCAGTTCGGCCAGCGGCAGGCTGTCCAGCGCCGCCAGCGCCACCACCCCGGCCGGCGCGCTCCCGGCTTGGGGAACCGGCAGTGCGATGCCGGCATCGGCGGCCAGCCGGCGGAACAGCGTGGCGGCGGCAAGCCCCGGCCGCGCCACCGGCACCCAGGCGCTTCCCCCCTCCCCCGCGGCCGGAGGCGCCATCAGCCAGCGGTCGACCCCGTCGGGCAGCAGCGGAAAACCGCCGCCTCCAGCCATCGGCCGTGCCTCGACGCTGTCCAGCGGCTGCCGCCCGGCATCGGCGACCGTCAGCACCTCGGGCCCGGCGGCGCCGCGCCGCCAGCTCAGCAGGGCGCGGTTGTAGTTCAGCGACAACGCCCCGACCCCGGTGTTGTAGGGCGCGGCCCAGGGCTGGCCGGCGTCGATCTCCGCCAGCTCCGGCAGCAGCGCCGTGTCGTACAGGAACCGCCCCTCGACCCGCCGCAGGCCTGCGGCGGCCAGTCGGCCCAGCAACTCCAGCAACCCTTCGGTCGCCAGCGCCGGGTCGCCGCCGCCCTGCAGGATCAGATCGCCGCGCAAGGTCCCGCCCGCCATGGCCCCCGTTGCCAGCAGCCGCGTGGTGAAGCGATGGTCCGGGCCCAGCAGGGCCAGCGCCGCCGCCACCGTCGGCAGCTTCGCCACCGACGCCGGGATGAAGGAGCTGTCCGCCGCCTGCGCTTCCAGCGCGCGGCCGCTGGCCGGATCGAACAGAATGTAGCCGATCGCGGAATTTTCTAAACCACTGGTTGCTTCCGCCATGGCCGGCATCGCCAGTCCCGCCGCCGGCAGGACCAGCGACCCCAGCAGACCGAGGAACGGCCGGCGGCCCAGCGGCAGTCGGTTATCGGCAGGGCTAGCGGAATGAAATTTTGCGGTCAAGGTTCGGGTCTTTCCGCTTCTGATCGAAGGTTTCATAAAGTATTTTAGGGAAAAATCGCTGGGAATCGCGAACAGGGACGTAGCCGGCGGCAGCCAGACAAGGGCTGTCCAGCAGGGGCAGGCCAAGGGGGGCGGGTATGGCGATGTCCAAACGGCGCGAGGCGCGCTTCGAGGTGGTGGTCGAACAGGGCGGCAAGCCCAACATCGACGGCGTCTTCGAGGACGAGAAGTCGGCAACGGAACGTGCCAACTTCCTGCTGCGGCTTGCCAAGTTTCCGGTGGTGCGCGTGGTGAAGGTGACCGGCACCGGACGGGAAGAGACCATCTTCCAGAAGACATCGTCCGGCGGCGCCAAGCTGACCACCATCTCGCCGATCGAAACCGCCAACCTCTGCACCGACGTGTTGCAGGTCTTTTCCTTCGACAGCCGGATGACCCTGCTGCGACTGCTGCGCGGCTATTGGGACGACCAGGGCGTCATTCCGGCGGAACAGCTTCACCGCTACTATCCGTTGCGCTACTTCGAGCGCGAGGCCCTGCTTTTCAACCCGGCGGTCAGCCGGCTCGCCACCCTCCAGGCGCCGATACTGGGACTGAAGCCGCATGAACGCTACGACCAGATCAGCCGCCTGTTCGCGGCGCTGAAGGATCTCGCCCAGAAATCCGACACACTGGCTCCCTTCGATCAGGCGCTGATGCGCGGCGGGATTTCCGGCCTGCTGCTGGCCGCCGTCGACCGCCCGGTGGAGGAACGCGACCGCATCGTCACCCACGCCTTCGGCACCCTGCTGGAACCGCACCGGGAATGGGGCGCCAAGCTGACCGCCGTCCTGCGACTCTACCAGGAGGGCGACGGCGAGAACACCCGGCTGGTGGACGAATTCACCGCGGAGATCGTCGACGGTCGGGAACCGATCCGCGCCCTGATCGGCTATTCGCCCGATCTCGCCTCGGCCCTGCTGGCCCTGCTGGCGGCGCTGCGCGGCGATCTGGACGACCGGCTGCCCCACACCGAAGCCCTGCTGGCGCTGTCGAACGCCCTGGCCTCCGACGGAACGGGGCTCGGGTTCGCCCGCACGCGTCAGGCCCTGCTGAACCGCATCCGCGGCGGACTGGACGGCCTGACGCCGCTGACCCGCAGCGGGGCGGCCAGCGATGCCCGCGCCTTCTCATCCATCGTCGACGCCATGATCGCCTTCGACGGCTATATGGGCGGCGCGGAGATGGCCGAATCGCTGACCCGCCGCGGCAAGACCGTGTGGGCCACCGGCGGCACCGACCTGTCCTTCGAGGAGACGATGACGCGGCTGGCCGGCCGCTTCAACACGGCGGCGGGGCGACTCGGCTATCTGCTCGACCTCGGCGCCAGCCCCTACGGCCACAAGAAGATCAGCGTCGTCATCCAGCGCGTCGCCGACGAGTTCAACCGGGTGAAGACCGCAGCGGAGCTGGCCGCCCCCGGCGCCTCGATCCAGGAGGTGCGCGAAGGGTTGGGCCGCCGCCTGCGCGCCGCCGGCATTCCGCGGGCGCTGGCCGATGGGCTGATCGCCAAGATCGCCACCATTCCCGACGACCAGCGCATGTCGATGACGGGCACCGGCGTGGTGGCCGGACTGCGCCTTGCCTCGATGCCACTCGCCCAGCCGACGGACATGACGGTCGACATGCGGGCGCCGCCGAAGCCGGCCCCCCGCCTGACGCTCAGCTACCAGGGCCGGACGCTGGCGCTGCCCGACGCGGGCGACGATGTGGTGATCGGCCGCGCGGCGGAGTGCGGCATCACGCTGGACCATGCCTCCGCCTCGCGCCGGCATGTGCTGATCCGGCTGCGCGACGGCGCCTTCACGGTGGAGGATCTGAGCCGCAACGGCACCCGGCTGGTGGCGCAGGACGGCGAACAGCGCCTGCTGAAGATGGGCGACGTGGCGCCGCTGTCCGGCCGGGGGGAGATCGTCATCGGTTCCCTCGACCTTGGCGAACATCCGGCGCGCATCGCCTGGACCGTGGCGGCGGGGCGCTGAACGCCGGAAAACAGACGGCCGGGGAGCCAGCGCGCGTCAATCCCCGGCGCAGGCGGCCTCGGCCAGCCGGGACGATTGGGAGGTCCGGCCGGCGGTCGCCCGGTCGTCCAGCAGCGCCACCGCCCACACCACCAGACCGCAGAGCGCCAGCGCGGCGCCGACCCAGCCGGTGGAGGTCCAGCCCCAGCCGGCGGCGATCGCCATGCCGCCCAGCCAGGGGCCGAGGGCGTTGGCGGCGTTGAAGGCACTGTGGTTCAGGGCGGCGGCCAGCGTCTGCGCATCCTCCGCCACATCCATCAGCCGGGCCTGCAACGGCGTGCCGAGCCCGCCACCGCAGCCGATCATGAAGACGACCACCGACACCAGCCAGATATTTCCGGCGGCGAAGGGATAGAGCGCCAGCGACCCGGCGCTCCACAGCAGGACGATGGCGACGGTCGGCATCAGGGCGCGGTCGGCGGCCCAGGCGCTGACCAGGGTGCCGACGGTCATGCCCGACCCGAACACCGCCAGCACGACCGGCACCATCGCGGGCGACACCTGCGTCACCTCCATCAGGGTGGAGGCGACATAGGTGTAGACCGCGAACATGCCGCCGAAGCCGATGGCGCCGATGCCCAGCGTCAGCCAGACCTGCCGCCGCTTCAGGGCGCCCAGCTCGCGCAGCGGGCTGGCATCGGGATGCGGCCGGTCCTTCGGGGCGAAGATCGAGACCAGCAGCACGGTCAGCAGCGCCAGCAGCCCGACGACACCGAAGCCCCAGCGCCAGCCCAGCGCCTGCCCGATCCAGTTGGCCATCGGCACGCCGATGATGGTCGCCACCGTCAGCCCCAGCATGGTCCGCGCCACCGCCTGGGCCCGGCGCTGCGGCGGCACCAGCGAGGCGGCGACCAGGGCCGCCACGCCGAAATAGGCGCCGTGCGGCAGCCCGCTCATGAAGCGGAAGGCCAGCATCCAGCCATAGGAGGGCGAAAAGGCGCTCGCCACGTTGGCGGCGGCGAAGATCGCCATCAGCCCGATCAGCAGGGTCCGCCGCGCCACCCGCGCCGCCAGCACCGCGATCACCGGCGCCCCCACCACCACGCCCAGCGCATAGGCGCTGATGACATGGCCGGCGGTCGGCTCGTCGATGCCCAGGCCGCGGGCGAAATAGGGCAGCAGGCTCATCGTCGCGAATTCGGTCGTCCCGATGGCGAATCCACCCATGGCGAGCGCCAGCAGCACCAGCCCGGGATGGGCCGAGGTCAGCTGCGTCTCCGCACGCAAGTCGCCGTGATGGCCGGCAGACGCCATGGTCGTTTCTCCGCTGTCGCGCTGGGTGGGGAATGGGAGGGGCCGGCGGCGAGGGAATTGGACGCAGCCGGGACAGCCCCAGGATATTTGCCAATCCCCTGCTGAGGCAATCCGCCGCAGGCCGTTAATTTCGCAGATGCGAAATGACCGGCGGGCATGGCTTGAAGAGCGATGGGAACGGAATAAACCCCCTCTCCCGCACCGGGAGAGGACGGCAGAGAGGATTCGCACCCCTGCTTACAGCAGATCCTTGAACAGCGGCATCTCCGCCGCCTTGTCCCGCTTGCGCCCCTTCGCCTTCGGCTTGTCCTTTGCCGTCGAAGGCTGCTCCACCGGCATCTCAGGCGCCGCCATCGGCAACGCGGGCGCGGGCGGTTCGGCAGCGGGCGATTCGGCCGGCGGTTCCGGGGCCGCGATCACCTCCGGCTCCACCGGTTGCTCCACTGGCGGCACGACCTCGGGCGGCAGGCCGGGAGCGATCTCCGGCGCCGCCCCGGCTTCGACGTCCACCTCCGCCTTGGCCTTCCTCCTGCGCGTCGGCCGGCGCGCCGGGACGCCGACGCCGGCCGACGCGCGCTGCTTGGCCTTGTCACGGGCCTGGGCTTCCGGGGCGGCGGGGTCGTCGGTCAGCCATTTGCGACGCTTGATGACCTCGTTCACCCGGCCCTGGTTGACGCCCAGCTGGAAGGCGATCTCCTGCTGGGTCATGTTGGTGGTCTCGTGCAGGTGCAGGATCTCGGCGGCCAGTTCCGGCGTCATCTTGCGCCCGGTCAGGCGCCGCGCCGGCCGGACGCTGCGCTGGGAGCGGTCGCGCGCCCGCAGGGATTCCAGGATCTCCAGCGCGGCCGTGTTGCCCGCCGCCTTCAGCGCGTCCTCGAATTCCTTCAGCGTCGCCATGAATCCATCTCCTGCTGTCCCCTGCCGGCCCCCGCAGCAACCGGCAGGATCACAGATAGTTCATCCCGTGGCGACGGAAAAGCCGCGATGACCATCGGGGTGGATGCCGGCTCAGGCCGGAAAGCGCAGGTCGATCCGCGTGCCGGTGCCATTGACCGAGCCATCGGCGGCATCTGCCGGACCATGGGTCAGCTGACCGGACAGCTGGCTGGCCAGGCTTTGGATGATCTTCCAGCCCAGGCTCGGCAGCCGCTGCGCGTCGAAGCCGTCGGGCAGGCCGACCCCATCGTCCATCACCAGCAGATGCAGCTGGCCGGGCTGGTCCGGATCCTCGCGCAGGTCGATGGTGACGGTGCCGCCGTCGCGACCGGCGAAGGCGTGCTTCAGGCTGTTGGTCAGCGCCTCCACGATCAGCATGGCCAGCGTCAGCAGCCGTTCGGGCGACTGCGGAGCGGCGCGAACCGTCACCCGGCAGTCGACGCCGGGGATGCCGGCCGCCGCCAGCATGTCCCGGCACAGCCCGTCGAGGTGGCTGCCGAAATCGTCGCCGGAGCGTGGGTCGTGCAGGCGGCGGTGCACCCGCGCCATGGTGTCGAGCCGCCGCCCCGCCTCCTCCAGCGCCGCCAGCGCCCCTTCCGGCGTGTGCCCGACCGTCCGCCGCTGCAAATCCAGCAGCGCCGAGACGAACTGCATGTTGTTGGCGACGCGGTGCTGCAATTCATGGAACATGGTGGTCTGCGCCTCCAGCAGAGAGGCGGTGCGGCCGCGCTCCTCCTGCAGGCGGGCCATCGTCACCTGCATGCCATGGATCAGCGCGATGTCCACCGTAACGATCACTGCATAGAAGGCCAGCGCCACCCCGACGGACGAGTTCAGCGTCAGGGTGTCATAGGGCGGAATGAAGAAGTACCAGGCCGCCAGCCCGGACAGCACCGCCGTGACCACCGCCGGCCACAGGCCGGCGATGAAAGTGGTCAGGATCACCGCCGGAAAGAAGGTCAGATAGGGAAAGCCGGTGGGCAGGGCGCCGTCGGCGGCCAGACGCAGCAGAAGCGCCACGACGACCGTCAGCAGGGCCATGCCGAAGCGCGGCATCGGACCGTGCCGCAGCAGGGAAAAACGCGCAAACCACTGCCAGACCGGCCGATCGGACCCCATACCCCCCCAGAACCCCGCAATTTCCGGCACAGACATATGACCGGCACCCCTCGCTTGTAAGGGCGGGGAGTTGTCCGTGCACGTGAAATATCGGGCGACCCCCGTGACCATCGAAGGGCGAAGCCGAACCTCTGCCTTCGCCGCCTGCGCGGCGAAGTTGTCCAAAGCTGTTCACAACTTCACCACAGCCGTTCAAGCCGGGCGGGCACTTTGTTCAATCAACGGAGCGATTGTGACGGCACACGGCGGCCGGAGCCTTCCGCCCCGGCGCCCCTGGAACAAATAAGGCTGAAGGAGCCACGCCCCGTGAAGTCCCATCTGAGCGCGCTCGCCATCGCGGCCACCCTGTCCGTCTCCGCTCTCGCCCTGTCCGGCACGGCCCAGGCCGGCGCCACCTTCGACGGCGTGAAGCAGAAGGGCTATGTCCAGTGCGGCGTCAATCTGGGCCTGTACGGCTTCTCCTCGCCCGACGACAAGGGCAAGTGGTCGGGCCTGGACGTCGACATGTGCCGCGCCGTCGCCGCCGCCATGTTCGGCGATGCGGAAAAGGTGAAGTACACCCCGCTGTCGGCGCAGCAGCGCCTGCCGGCCCTCCAGTCCGGCGAGATCGACATCCTCGCCCGCAACACCACCCGCACCCTGACCCGCGACACCGCCAACGGCCTGAACTTCGCGCCGACCAACTATTATGACGGCCAGGGCTTCATGGTGTCGGCCAAGCTGGGGCTGAAGAGCGCCAAGCAGCTGAACGGCGCCACCGTCTGCGTCCTGCCGGGCACCACCACCGAACAGAACGTGTCGGATTACTTCCGCGCCAACAAGATGACCTTCAAGCCGGTCGTCATCGAGAAAAACGAGGAGCTGAACAAGGCCTTCTTCGCCGGCCGCTGCGACGCCCTGACCTCCGACGCCTCCCAGCTGGCCGCGATCCGCGCCGCCGAGGTGCAGAACCCCAACGACTACGTCATCCTGCCCGAGCTGATCTCCAAGGAGCCGCTGTCCCCGGCCGTCCGCCAGGGCGACGAGGAATGGACCAATCTGGTCACCTGGGTCTTCTACGCCATGGTCCAGGCCGAGGAGAAGGGCCTGACGTCGGAGACCGTCGACGGCGCCATGACCTCCGCCGACCCCGACGTGAAGCGCCTGCTGGGCGTCACCGCCGGCAACGGCAAGGCGCTGGGCGTCGAGGAGAACTGGGCCTTCAACATCATCAAGCAGGTCGGCAATTACGCCCAGAGCTATGAGCGCAATGTCGGCGCCGGCTCCAAGCTGAAGATGCCGCGCGGCCAGAACGCCCTCTACACCGAAGGCGGCCTGATGTACGCCCCGCCGATGAAGTAAGGCCCTCCCCTCTCCCGCCTCTCGCACAAACTTCGTTTGTGCTGACGGCGTCAGGCGGATCGAAGATCCGCTGAGAGCCCCGGGGAGAGGGGAAAGTTTCCCCCGCACGGAGCAACACCATGACAAACCCGGTCCAGGCGCTGAACTCCGCGCGCGTGCGGGGGTGGCTGTATCAGGCGCTGTTCCTGGCCTGCACCCTCGCCGTCGCCTGGTATCTCGTCTCCAACACGCTGACCAATCTCGCCACCCGCGGCGTCGCCACCGGCTTCGGCTTCCTGCACCGCGAGGCCGGCTTCGAGATCGGCGAGAGCCTGCTGTCCTACACCGCGTCGGACACCTATCTGAAGGCGCTGGCCGTCGGCCTGCTGAACACGCTGGCGGTGTCGGCCGCCGGTGTCGTGCTGGCGAGCGTGCTGGGCGTGCTGATCGGCATCGCGCGGCTGTCGTCCAACTGGATGGTGAACCGCTTCGCCACCCTGTATGTCGAGACGGTGCGCAACGTCCCGCTGCTGCTGCAGCTGGTGGTCTGGTACACCATCATGAACCGGCTCCCCAGCCCGCGCGAGGCGCTGGAGATCCTGCCGGGCATCTTCCTCAGCAACCGTGGCATGAAGTTCCCGGTTCTGGTGGAGCATGCCGGCCATGGCTGGGTCCTGCTGGCGCTGGTCGCCGGTATCGCTGCCGCCTTCGCCGTCGTCCGCCATGGCCGCCGCCGGCGCGAGGCCACCGGCAAGCCCTTCCCCACCCTGCCGGCCGCCATCGCCGCGGTGCTGCTGCCGCCGGCCGTCGCCTTCATCGCCACCGGCGCGCCGCTGGCCTTCGACGTGCCAGCATTGGCCGGCTTCAATTTCGAGGGCGGCGGGTCGGTCACTCCGGAATTCACCGCCCTGCTGATCGGCCTGTCGGTCTACACCGCCGGCTTCATCGCCGAGATCGTGCGCTCCGGCATCCTCGCCGTGCCGCACGGCCAGACGGAGGCCGGGCTGGCGCTGGGCCTGTCGCCGGGCAAGATCCTGCGCCTCATCATCCTGCCGCAGGCGCTGCGCGTCATCGTGCCGCCGCTGACCAGCCAGTATCTGAACCTGACCAAGAACAGCTCGCTGGCCGTCGCCATCGGCTATCCGGATCTGGTCAGCGTCTCCAACACGTCTGCCAACCAGACCGGTCAGGTCGTGGAGGCGGTGGCGATGATGATGCTCGTCTACCTCATCATCAGCCTCGCGATCTCCGGCTTCATGAACTGGTACAACCGCCGTGTGGCGCTGGTGACCCGATGATCAAGCACTCCCAGGCCGATCAGGCCCCCATTCCCACCGGTCCCGTTCCCCCCGCCCATTGGGCCGCCTCCTACGAGGAGGAGCCGAGCCAGGCCTCCACTCCGCCGCAGGCCAACGGCATGACGGCGCTGAAGCCCTTCGGCTGGGCGCCCATCAGCTGGACACGCAACAATCTGTTCAACACGCCGCTGAACACGGCGCTGAGCCTCGCCTGCCTCGCCCTCCTGTGGCTGGTGGTGCCGCCGATGGCGAACTGGCTGCTGCTGAACGCCAGCTGGTCCGGCTCGTCGGAGGCCTGCCGCGAGGCGGCCGGCGCCTGCTGGTCGGTGATCGTGGTCAAGCACCGGCTGATCTTCTTCGGGACCTATCCCTATGACGAGCAGTGGCGCCCCTTCCTGGCCTGCGCCCTGTTCGTGGCGATGCTGGGGGCCAGCGGCGTGCGCGCCTTCTGGCGGCCCTGGCTGGCCGGAGCCTGGGCATTGACCCTGGTGGGCATGGGCGTGCTGATGTGGGGTGGCGTCGCCGGCCTCAGCTATGTGCCGAACGACCGCTGGGGCGGGCTGCCGATCACGCTGATGCTGTCGGTCTTCTCCATCGCGCTGGCCTTCCCGCTGTCGATCCTGCTGGCGTTGGGCCGCCAGTCCTCGCTGCCCGCCATCCGCACCTTCTGCGTCGGCTTCATCGAGCTGATGCGCGGCGTGCCGCTGGTCAGCGTGCTGTTCATGGCCTCGGTGATGTTCCCGCTGTTCCTGCCGGAAGGCGTCACGGTGGACAAGCTGCTGCGCGCGCTGGCCGGCATGACCCTGTTCACCGCCGCCTATCTGGCCGAAGCCGTGCGCGGCGGCTTGCAGGCGATCCCGAAGGGCCAGTACGAGGCCGCCGACGCGCTCGGCCTGTCCTACTGGCAGAAGACGATGCTGATCGTCCTGCCGCAGGCGTTGCGCATCGTCATCCCGCCGATCGTCAACCAGTTCATCAGCGCCTTCAAGGACACCTCGCTGGTCACCATCGTCGGCCTGTACGACCTGCTGACCGCCGCCACCGTGGCGACGACCGACCCCGAATGGCGCCCCTATTTCGCCGAGGTCTATGTCTTCGCCGGGCTGATGTTCTGGATCTTCTGCTTCAGCATGTCGCGCTACAGCCAGTGGCTGGAGCGTCTTGCCAACCGCTACACCCGCCGCTGACCGGCCGTCTGGAGACACGTCATGACCGAGAACGCCATCATCGAACTCCGCAAGGTCGGCAAGTGGTACGCCAGCTACCACGCGCTGCGCGACGTCAGCATCAGCATCGGCAAGGGTGAGAAGGTCGTCGTCTGCGGCCCGTCGGGCTCGGGCAAGTCGACGATGATCCGTTGCATCAACCGGCTCGAAGCCCACCAGACCGGCCACATCATCGTCGACGGCATCGAGCTGACCGACGACGTCAAGGCGGTCGAGAAGATCCGCCGCAAGGTCGGCATGGTGTTCCAGAACTTCAACCTGTTCCCGCACCTGACCGTGCTGCAGAACCTGACGCTGGCCCCGATCTGGGTCCGCGGCATGGCGAAGTCCGAGATCGAGGAAATCGCCATGATGTACCTGAAGCGGGTGCGCATCCCCGACCAGGCGCACAAGTTCCCCGGCCAGCTGTCCGGCGGCCAGCAGCAGCGCGTCGCCATCGCCCGCGCGCTGTGCATGCGCCCGGAGATCATGCTGTTCGACGAGCCGACCTCGGCGCTCGACCCCGAAATGGTCAAGGAGGTGCTGGACGTCATGACCGAGCTGGCGGAGGAGGGCATGACCATGGTCTGCGTCACCCACGAAATGGGTTTCGCCCGGCAGGTCGCCGACTCTATTGTCTTCATGGCCGAAGGCTCGATCATCGAGAGCGGGTCGCCGGCCGAATTCTTCGAGAACCCGAAAAGCGAGCGCACCCGCCAGTTCCTGGGCCAGATCCTGGAGCATTGAGGCACAACGGCGCGCTGAGAGGCGGACAAGAGGGCCATGCCGGCGACCATTGCCATCACCGACGACGACGCGGTGACGCGCGAGACGCTGAAGTCCTACCTGACGGATGAGGGCTTCGACGTCCTGCTGGCCCGGAGTGCTGAAGAGCTGAAGGATCTGCTGGCGGCGACGGCGGTGGACCTCGTGCTGCTCGACATCCGGCTGCCGCGCCAGGACGGGCTGACCCTGACCCGCGAGCTGCGCGCGGCGTCGGAGATCGGCATCATCCTGGTCAGCAGCCGGGCGGAGAAGCTGGACCGCATCATCGGGCTGGAGATGGGGGCCGACGATTACATCGCGAAGCCCTTCGAGCCGCGCGAGATCCTGGCCCGGGTGCGGAACCTGCTGCGCCGGCTGAAGGCGCCGGGCGACCAGCGCGACGACCGCAAGCGCTGCTTCTCCGGCTGGACGCTGTGGCTGGACCGCATGCGCCTGACCGATCCGCAGGGCAACCCGGTTCGCCTCACCGGCGCCGAGTTCGAGCTGCTGTCGACCTTCGTCTGCAACCCCGGCCGGGTGATGAACCGCGACTATCTGCTGACGGCGACGACGCGGCGCAAGACGGACGCCACAGACCGCACCATCGACAGCCTCGTCCGCCGCCTGCGCCGCCTGATCGAACCCGACGCCGCCGATCCCCGGCTGATCGTCACCGTCCACGGCACGGGCTACCTGTTCGCCGGCGACGTCACGCAGGACGGCTGAAAGCTCACTCCGGTCTTCCACCGAACCCCGAGCAAACTCCCCCGTCGCCTCAGTCTCGCGGCGGCCACGCGCTCGGCAACCTGGGCCACGGCAACCGCGAATTTTTTTCGCCGGTTCCCGTGGCCCATTTTTTATGCGTTAACGCAGGCAGACAGCCTGTTCCGAAGTCAAACCACCACATCCGGTTGCTTTTTGTCTTGCGCAATTCCTCTCTCGGAAAGTCCTCGACCGCTTCCCCGCCGAAAAAGCCGCCTGTTTCCTTGACCCTGTCATCATCGCTTGTCTCAAATGCAAACGAAAAGACACGAGCTGTTCACAATTGAACGCTAAATCGTTCATAGGGCCCTGCGACGATGTGCGTGTAGCAATCCGTGAAACCGTTTCTGCGGCGGTGGGGGGTTTGGGGCATGACGGCGATCTGGACGAAAACAGACCGGGCAAAAGCGGGCGGCACCACGGACGACGGCGGCGCGCGCCACCGCTTCTGGACCCTGCGCCGCGCCATGGTTTCGGTGGTGGGGGTTCTGGTGGCGGCACTGATCGCCAGCCAGGCCTGGGTGTCGCAACGCTACACCGACTTCGCGCTGACCACCTTCAACAGCAGCGCGGCGGCGACCCTGCGGGTGCTCGCCAACGACCGCATCCGCAAGAACTACACGGAATGGCTCCAGGGCCACGCCAACGAATGGAGCCGCGACGCCTTCCTGGTCGACAGCATCAACCAGAAGGATCCGGCCAAGACGATGCTGGCGCTGAAGAACATCAACGCGCGGCCCGTGGTGGTCGACCGCGAGGTGCGGCTGGTCTCGGTGGCCGTCTATGACGCCGATATGAACCGTATCGCCCTCACCGGCGGGGAGCAGGACAGCGTCGCCACCGTCGCCCCGCTGTTCGAGGCGCTGAAATCCCGCGACATCGCCGACAAGCGCCGCCCGTCCAGCCTGCTGTGGCGCGACGGCCAGGGCCGGCCGCTGTTCAGCATGATCGTCCCGATCGGCGGCTTCCGCGTCCTGGGATTCCTGGAGGTGGTGACCGACCCGCTGCCCGCCCTGTCCAACCTGGGCGCCGTTCTCGACGCCGACATCCGCATCACCGACGCCAAGGGCGGCCTGCTGTTCGAGGCAAAGGGCGGCGAATCGGCCCATGCCCAGCTGTCCACCACCACCGTGTCGCTCGGCGGCGACGGCGGACTGCCCTGGGCGACGGCGGAGATCTCGCGCGACGTGTCGGAGTTCGTCAGCGCGACCGAGGAATTGCGCAACGACGCGCTCAAGATGGTCGGCGCCTTCGCCCTGGCCGTCGCCATCGCCGCCGCCCTGCTGCTGCGCGTCGCCGTCATCGCCAACCTGCGCAAATTCGCCCGCGCCATGGAACAGATCGCCGCCGGCGACCTCTCCATCGAGATCCCCCGCACCGGCCGCGACGAGCTGGCGGTGATGGCCGCCGCGCTCCGCCGCCTGCGCGGCAGCGTCGAGCAGGTGCTGCTGATGAAGCGGATGGTCGACAGCAGCCCGGTGCCCACCGCCCTGCTGCGCACCGACGGTCAGGTGGGATTCGTCAACCCCGCCGCCCGGACCTTCTGCGAGGCGCACGGCATCGACCCCGCCAGCCCCGACCTGCTGGCCCAGGGGCCGGACTTCACCGCCGCCTGCACCGACCCCGCCAGCCCGCCGATCCCGCGCCGCACCCTGACGGTGGACGAGACGACGGTGGAGGCCCATGTCGACACCGTGTTCGACGACCAGGGCAACGTGCTGGGCAAGACGCTGTCCTGGACCGACGTGACCGAGCAGATGCGCTCGGCGGCACTCGCCCGCCAGCTGATGGAGGACGTGCATCAGGTGGCGTCGGGTGTCGCCACCCAGTCGGGCCAGCTGCGCGAGCTGGCCGATGCGCTGCGCCGGGAATCGGCCGGCACCATCGACAGCACGGTCAGCGCCGGCAGCTTCGTCGCCGAGAGCAACCGCAACGCCACCACCTGCAACGACAGCGCCGAGGTGCTGATGGACACCATCGGCAGCGTCTCCAGCCTCGCGACCGAGGCGGCGGGGGTGGTCGGTGCCACGCTGGGCGAGCTGACCGCCGCCCGCGCGGTGGTCGGCCAGCTGGGCGAGAACACCGAGCAGATCCGCCGCATCGTCGACGTCATCACCGGCATCGCCCACCAGACCAAGCTGCTGGCGCTGAACGCCACCATCGAGGCGGCGGCGGCCGGCGTGGCCGGGCGCGGCTTCGCCGTGGTGGCGGCGGAGGTGAAGAAGCTGGCGGAGGAGACCGCCAACGCCACCGTGCAGATCGCCAGCTCGGTCGGCGCCATCAACGGCAGCATCCAGAACACCGTCGGCACCTTCGCCCGCATCTCCGGCTCGGTCGAGCGCATCAACGAGGTGCAGGAGCTGATCGGCGAGGCGGTGGCCCGCCAGACCGCCTCCTCCACCGACATCCGCAGCCGCGTCGGGGTGATCGCCGGCAACACCGGCGAGGTGGCGGCGCTGATCGACGGCGTCAGCGCCCAGGCGTCGCGCACCGGCGACATCGCCGCCTCGCTGACCGAAACGGCGAACACGCTGGCCGAGGAAGCCGCTTCGCTGCATAGTCTGCTCGGCACGCTGCGCGCCGGGCAGGCCGCCTGATCCCGCCCGCCGCGAAAGAGCGGCGGACTGGACGGATCAGGGGATGGGTGTCGGAATGCGGCTGCTGTTGCTTCTGCTGCTGGCGATGGTGTCGGCCTCACCGGCACTCGCCCCGTCGGCCAGGGCCGGCGACGGCGACACGCTGGAGCGCATCCACAGCCGCGGCTTCCTGATCTGCGGCCTGCGCAGCGGCGTCAGCGGCATCTCCTTCTCCGACCCGCAGGGGCATCTCGACGGCTTCCTGGTCGACGTCTGCCGGGTCTTCGCGGCGGCGACTCTCGGCAACGCCCAGGCGATCCGCGTCGTGCGCCTGCCGGAAAAACCGCAGGAATATTCGGCGGTTGAGAAGCACGAGGTCGATGTGGCGCTGACCACCACGACCTGGACCTTCAGCCGCGATCTCTCCTACGACATCGAGTTCCTGATGCCGCTGCTGCACGACGGCCAGGGCTTCGCCATCCACGCGGACGGCACGCCGCCACCACTCGACCGGCTGGGCGCCCGCACCGTCTGCGTCAAGACCGCCACCACCACGGTCCGCAATCTGGAGGACCATATCCGCAAGTCCGACCTGCCCTGGACGATGCGCACCTTCCAGACGCTGGACGAGGCGTTGCAGGCCTTCCTCGCCCATGAATGCGACCTGCTGACCACCGACCGCACCGTGCTGGTGACCTCGCTCGCCGGCTACCGTCAGGCCGGCATGGGCATCTATATCTATCCCGACGTGATCTCGCGCGAGCCGCTGACCCCCTACATCGCGCGCGGCGACCGCAACTGGTACGACATCACCCGCTGGGTGCTCCACGCCATCGTGCTGGCCGACGCCAAGGGCGTCACCTCGGCCGACGTGCAGGCCGGCCGCATTCCCGACGACCCCGAACTGCACCGCATGCTGGGCCACGCCGGCAGCGTCTCCCGCACGCTCGGCCTGCCCGACGACTGGGCCTTGCAGGCGCTGGCGCAGGTGGGGAACTACGGCGAGATCTTCGACCGCAACCTCGGCACCCCCTATGGCATGGACCGCGGCCAGAACAGGCCTTGGACCCAGGGCGGGCTGCTGTACGCGCCGCCGTTCCGGTGACGCGCGCCCCTACGCCGCCAGCGCCACGCCCAGATGCCGCTCCAGCAGCGCCGTATCCGCCTTCGCCTGCGCTGCCGGCCCGGCATGCACCACCCGGCCGCGGTCGAGGAAGACCACGCGATCGGCGAAATCCAGCGCACGGTCGACCTGCTGCTCCACCAGCAGGATCGTCATGTCCAGCTTCGACAGCGCCGTCATCAGCATGTCGCAGATCACCGGCGCCAGCCCTTCCAGCGGTTCGTCCAGCAGCAGCACCGTCGGCTTGCCGAGCAGCGCGCGGGCGACCGACAGCATCTGCTGCTCGCCGCCCGACAGTTCGCCGCCGCCGTTGCGCCGCCGCTCGCCCAGCCGCGGGAACAGCTCGTACGCCTCCTCCAGCGCCGAGCGCGGCCGCCCCTTCAGGCCGGTGACGAGGTTCTCCTCCACCGTCAGCGATTTGAAGATGTCGCGCGTCTGCGGCACATAGCCGAGCCCCGCCGCCGCCCGCGCCGAGCTGCTCATCCCGCCGAGTTCCACCCCGTCAAGCCGGATGCTGCCGCCATGGCGGGTGGTCTGGCCGACCAGCGTCGCCAGCGTCGTCGTCTTGCCCACCCCGTTGCGGCCGAGCAGCGCCAGCCGGCCGCCAGCCGGCACGGCCAGCGATACGCCGTCGAGGATCAGCGTCCTGCCGTAGCCGGCGCACAGATCCATGACCTCGAGAGACCCACGCGGTTCAGTGCGCATCGGCACGGCTCCCCAGATAGACCTCGCGCACGCGCGGGTCGGCGACGATCTCCTTGGCGGTGCCGCTGCACAGCAGCCGCCCCTGCGCCAGCACCACGATGGTTCTGGCGAAGCGGAACACCAGATCCATGTCGTGCTCGATCATCAGCACCGCCAGATCCCTGGGCAGCCGGTCGATGGCGTCGAGGATGCGCTGGCTTTCCGAATGGGGCACGCCGGCCGCCGGCTCGTCGAGAATCAGCACCTTCGGCTTCATGGCGAGCGCCAGCGCGATCTCCAGCAGCCGTTGCTGCCCATAGGCCAGCGAGCCGACCGCCGTGTGCGCCACCGGCGTCAGCCCCATGCTGTCGAGCAGCCCCGCCACCTCGTCGGCCAGCCCGGCCACCTTGGCGACGTTGGCGAACAGGCGGAAGGTGCGGCGGTCACGTTGCAGGACGGCCAGTTCCAGATGCTCGCGCACCGTCATCGACCTGAACAGCCGCGCCACCTGGAAGCTGCGGATCAGCCCCAGCCGAACCCGCTCCGCCGCCGACAGTTTCGTGATGTCGCGGCCGTCAAGCCGGATTGTGCCGGCGCTGGGCGGGATCACTCCGGTGACGAGGTTGACGAAGGTCGTCTTGCCCGCCCCGTTCGGCCCGATCAGGGCGCAGCGGTCGCCGGCCTTCAGCGTCATGGTGATGTCCGACGACACCTGAAGGCCGCCGAAATTCTTGCTGAGGTTCTGGACCTCAAGAAGCTTGGTCATGCCCCGCCCTCTTTCCTGCCCAACAGCCCGCCCAGCCGCTCCACCCCCGAGGCGATGCCGCCGGGCAGGAACAGGACGATGCCGATCAGGAACAGGCCGATGAAGCCCATCCAGTGGAAGGGATCGCTGGCGGCCAGGACATGGTGGATGCCCATGAAGGCCGCCGTGCCGATCACCGCGCCATAGAGCCGCCCGGTGCCGCCCAGCACCAGCATCACCAGCGCCTCCGCCGACCAGGGGAAGCCGGCGCTGTCCAGCCCGACGATGCCGCTGGTCACCGCGGTCAGCGCCCCCGCCACCCCGGCAAACACCCCGGCCACGGCATAGAGCGCCACCAGATAGGATTTCGGCGAGCCGCCGATGGCGGAGATCCGCAGCGGATCCTCCTTCACCCCGCGGCAGGCCAGCCCGAAGGGCGAGCGCACGATCCGCCGCGCCACCAGCAGGCCGATCACCAGCACCGCCAGCGCGAACAGGTAGGCGGTGTGGCCGAACATGTCGAAACGGAACAGCCCCAGCACCGGCGCAGGGTCGATGCCGGACAGGCCGTCGCTGCCGCCGGTCCAGTCGCGCGCCTTGTTGGCGACCTCCTGCACGATCTGTCCGACCGCGATGGTCAGCATCAGCAGGGTCAGCCCGCGCGCATGCAGGATCAGCGCCCCGGTGACCAGCGCGACCAGCCCGCCGGCCAGCCCGCCTGCCGCCAGCATGACGAAGGGGTCGTTGTTCCAGTTCACCGCGACGATGCCGGCGGCATAGGCGCCGGTGCCGAACATCGCCGCCTGCCCCAGCGTGGCGATCCCGCCATAGCCGAGCACGAGGTCGAGCGACAGCACGAACAGGGCCGAGGCGGCGATGCGGGTCAGCAGGGCCAGATCGTCCGGCAGCAGCCAATAGGCGGCCAGCCCGGCCGCCGCGACCAGCGGAATGCCGATCCAGCCGAGATCGCGGCGCCGGCCGGGGGGAAGTGGTCGGGTCACGGCGGCAGCCTTTCCGTCACGCTCGGCGACGCTCGTCATGCCGTCCTCCCTTTGAAGAAACCGTGGGGCCAGCGGAACAGGATCAGGATCAGCGCGGCATAGAAGAAGAACTCGCCGAAATTCGGGATCAGGTATTTGCCGGCGGTGTCGATGATGCCCAACGCCAGCGCCGCCGCCGCCGATCCGAAGATGCTTCCGGCCCCGCCGACCGCCACCACCGCCAAAAACAGCACGATGTAGCGGATGGCGTAATAGGGCTCCAGCGGCAGCAGTTCCGCCCCCAGCACGCCGCCGAGCGCCGCCAGCCCGGTGCCGAGCGCGAAGGTCGCCAGATAGAGCCGCTCGGTGCGGATGCCCAGCGCCGCCGCCATGGCGGGATCATCGACCGCGGCGCGCAGCCGGATGCCGAAATCGGTGCGCTCCAGCAGCCACCACAGCCCAACCAGCGTCGCCGCCCCGGCGCCGATCACGAAGGCGCGGTGGGTCGGGATCGCTTTCGGCCCCAGCGCCACCGTGCCGGTCAGCAGGTCGGGCAGTGGAATGCGCTTCAGCGTCGGGCCGAACAGGTAATTGATGCCGGCGACGATGACGAAGGTCAGCCCGATGGTCAGCAGCACCTGCGACAGCTCGTTGGCTGAGCCATAGATGCGGCGGTAGAGCAGCCGTTCCAGCGGCAGGGTGGCCAGCACGGTCAGCGCCACCGCGACGATCAGCGCCGCCACATAGGGCAGACCCACGCTTTGCGCGGCATAGGAGGCGACATAGCCGCCGAGCATGGCGAAGGCGCCATGCGCCAGATTGACCACCCGCATCAGCCCCAGCGTCACCGACAGCCCGACCGAGATGATGAAGAGGATCATCCCATAGGCGATGCCGTCGACGGCGATCCCGAAGATGCTTTCCATGATGTCTCTCCACCTCCCCGTCTCCCTCTCCCCCCGGGAAGAGGGTCGGGGTGAGGGGGAAGCACCGCGTGCCTTACCCGATAATCCTGCCGCGCCCCCTCCTAACCCTCTCCCCGCTTTCGGCGGACCTATGGTCCGCCTGTCGCGTCAGCGCAAACCAAGTTTGCGCGAGAACAGGGGGAGAGGGGGACACCCCCCTCACTTCGCCAGCTTGTACCCATAGTCCGGCTGCTTCTCGAACGCCGCCTTCTCGACATTCTCCAGCCGGCCGCCGACCTTCTCGACGGTGCGCAGATAGATCGTCTGGGTGACATGGCGGCTGTCGGGATCGATGGTCACCGGCCCACGCGGGCTTTCCCAGCTCATGCCCTTCACCGACTCCACCGCCTTGGCGCCATCGATCTTGCCGCCGCCGGCATTCTTGATCATCTGATAGATGACATGCGTGCCGTCATAGGCACCAACCGTGGTGAAGGTGGCGGTGTCGTCGTTGCCGAACAGTTCCTTGTGCTTGGCGAGGAATGCCTTGTTCACCGCCGAGTCGTGGGCGCGGCTGTAATGGAAGCTGGTGGTCATGCCCAGCACCGCGTCGCCCAGCGCCGGCAGATCCGGTTCCTGGGTGATGTCGCCGGGGCCGAACAGCCTGACGCCCTTGTCCTTCAGCCCGTTGTCGGCGAAGGCCTTGGCGAAGGCCAGCGTGGTCGGACCGGCGGGCAGGAAGGCATAGACCGCCTCGGCGCCGGTGTCCTTGATGCGCTGCATGAAGGGGGCGAAGTCGGTCGATTTCAGCGGCATGCGGATGGCGTCGGCCACCTTGCCGCCATTCTTCTCGAAGGTCGCCTTGAAGGCGGCCTCGCCGTCCAGGCCGGGGCCATAGTCGCTGACCGCCGTCACCGCCGTCCTGATCCCCTGCTTGGCCATATGCTCGGCCAGCGGAACCGTATTCTGCCACAGGGTGAAGGAGGTGCGGACGAAGCGCGGCGACTTCTCGGTGATGGCGGAGGTGGCGGCGTTGAAGACCACCGCCGGAATGTTCGCCTCGTCGATCAGCGGGGCGACCGCCAGCGCATCGGGCGTGAAGGTGAAACCGGCCAGGAAGGACACCCGCTCCTTCACGATCAGTTCCTGCGCCAGCGCCTTGGCCTGGGCCGGGTTGGCCTGCTCCAGGTCGCGATAGACGAACTCCACCGTGTCGGCGCCGACCGTCTGGCCATGCTCCGCCTGATACTGGGCGATGCCGTCCTTGAAGGTCTTGCCGAACATCGCGAACGGTCCGGAGAAGGGGGCGATGACGCCGACCTTGATGGTGGCGGCCCCGGCCGGACCGGCCGCCAGCGCCAGACCGAACGCCGCACCGAGCAGCGCGTTGCGCAGAGTCCTCGTCATCGTCCCTCCCATATGTGACCATGTGCCGGCGCCGGGACTCCCGCTTTCAGGTCCGGATCCCGGCCATTGACTGTTCCGTCAACCGTACTGAGGGACAGGCCAACCGTCAAGTGCGATACCTGATAGAGTGTTCTATAATCGCACAAAACATAGTTCACAGCCAAGCGCTTGCAAATACGGATTTTTTCTCGAAATCCGCCCTGAAAGCACCCAACGACTCTCATGTTGCGCCGCAATATGTTCGATTAACGCCCGTGAGGTGCATTTTTCGCCCTTGACAGCCGAAGGTCTCTCCCGCCATTCTGTGCGTAAAGCTGAATATTTGTGCGGTTTCCGCACATACGGGAGGTCATATGGCGAAGATCACGCCCCTGCGCGAGGCGGTGGCAAGCCTCGTGCACGATGGCGACACGGTCGCCCTGGAAGGGTTCACCCACCTGATTCCGCATGCCGCCGGGCATGAGATCATCCGGCAGGGCCGGCGCGACCTGACCCTGGTGCGCATGACGCCGGACCTGATCTATGACCAGATGATCGGCATGGGCTGCGCCGCGAAGCTGATCTTCTCCTGGGGCGGCAATCCCGGCGTCGGTTCCCTCCACCGCTTCCGCGACGCGGTCGAGCAGGGCTGGCCGCACCGGCTGGAGACGGAGGAGCACAGCCACGCCGGCATGGCGAACGCCTATGTCGCCGGCGCCTCCAACCTGCCCTTCGCGCTGCTGCGCGGCTACACCGGCTCCGACCTGCCGAAGGTCAACCCGAACATCCGCTTCGTCGAGTGCCCCTTCACCGGCGAGAAGCTGGCCGCCATCCCGTCCGTCCGCCCGGACGTGACGGTGATCCACGCCCAGAAGGCCGACCGCCGCGGCAATGTCCTGCTCTGGGGCATCCTCGGCGTCCAGAAGGAGGCGGTTCTGGCCGCCAAGCGCTCCATCATCACGGTCGAGGAGATCGTCGACGATCTGGAGGCGCCGCCGAACGCCTGCGTGCTGCCCTATTGGGCGGTTTCCGCCGTCTGCCCGGTTCCCGGCGGCGCCTATCCGTCCTACGCCCAGGGCTATTCGGAGCGCGACAACCGCTTCTACAAGGCGTGGGATCCGATCGCCCGCTCACGCGAGACCTTCCAGGACTGGATGCAGCGCCATGTGCTGGACACCGACGATTTCGCCGGCTTCCGCCGCGTGCTGGCCGAAAGCATGAAGGAGGTTGCGTGATGAGCAGCACCGAGACCACCACCGCGACCGCCGATTTCACCGCGACCGAGATCATGACGGTGGCGGCCAGCCGCCTGCTGAAGGACGGCACCGTCTGCTTCGTCGGCATCGGCCTGCCCTCCACCGCCGCCAACCTCGCCCGGCTGACCCATGCGCCAGAGGTGGTGCTGATCTATGAATCCGGCCCGATCGGCGCCAAGCCGACGGTGCTGCCGCTGTCGATCGGCGACGGCGACCTCGCGCTCACCGCCGACACCGTGGTCAGCACGCCGGAAATCTTCCGCTACTGGCTGCAGGGCGGGCGGATCGACGTCGGTTTCCTGGGGGCGGCCCAGGTCGACCGCTTCGCCAACATCAACACCACCGTCATCGGTCCCTACGACACGCCCAAGGTGCGGCTGCCCGGTGCCGGTGGCGCGCCGGAGATCGCCTCCCAGGCCAAGGAGGTGTTCATCGTCCTGAAGCAGAGCCCGAAGGCCTTCGTCGCCAAGCTGCCCTTCGTCACCTCGGCCGGCTATCTCGACGGTGGAGACGCGCGGGCCAAGGCCGGCATCCCCGGCGCCGGGCCGACCGCGGTCATCACCGACCTCGGCATCCTCACCCCCGATCCGGTGACCAAGGAACTGACCCTGACCAGCATCCATCCCGGCGTGACGGTGGAGCAGGTCAAGGCGGCCACCGGCTGGGATCTGAAAATCTCGCCCGACCTGAAGACCACCGAAATCCCGGACGCCGGCGCGCTCGCCGCCCTGCGCGACCTCCAGGCCCGCACCGCCGCCGCCCACGGCCAAGCCGGCGGCGGGGAAGGATAAGACCATGCGTGACGCCTATATCTGCGACGCCATCCGCACCCCCATCGGCCGCTATGCAGGATCCCTGTCGTCGGTGCGCGCCGACGATCTCGGCGCCGTGCCGATCCGCGCCCTGATGCAGCGGAATCCCTCGGTCGACTGGGCCGCGGTGGACGACGTCATCTATGGCTGCGCCAACCAGGCGGGCGAGGACAACCGCAACGTCGCCCGCATGTCGGCGCTGCTGGCGGGATTGCCCGACGCGGTGCCGGGCACGACGATGAACCGTCTCTGCGGCTCCGGCCTCGACGCCGTCGCCACCGCCGCCCGCGCCATCAAGGCGGGCGAGGCCGAGCTGATGATCGCCGGCGGGGTGGAGAGCATGAGCCGCGCCCCCTTCGTCATGGGCAAGGCCGACGCTCCCTTCTCACGGTCCGCCGAGATCTTCGACACCACCATCGGCTGGCGCTTCGTCAACCCGGCGATGAAGGCGGCCTACGGCGTCGATTCGATGCCGGAGACGGCGGAGAATGTCGCCGACGACTGGAAGATCAGCCGCGCCGACCAGGACGCCTTCGCCCTGCGCAGCCAGGAGCGGGCCGCCCGGGCCATCGCCGACGGCAGCCTCGCTCGCGAGATCGTCCCCGTCACCATCCGCAGCCGCAAGGGCGAGACGGTGGTGACGACCGACGAGCACCCCCGCGCCACCACCATCGAGGCGCTGTCGGCCCTGAAGCCGATCGTCCGCCCCGGCGGCACCATCACCGCCGGCAACGCGTCCGGCGTCAATGACGGCTCCGCCGCCCTGCTGATCGCGTCGGAAGCGGCGGTGAAGCGCTTCGGCCTGACCCCGCGCGCCCGCATCGTCGGCGGCGCCACCGCCGGCGTGCCGCCGCGCGTCATGGGCATCGGCCCGGCCCCGGCCACCCGCAAGCTGCTGGAACGTCTCGGCCACCGCATCGCCGACATCGACCTGATCGAGCTGAACGAGGCCTTCGCCGCCCAGGGTCTGGCGGTGATGCGCGAGCTTGGCCTGCCGGACGACGCCGCCCATGTGAACCCGCAAGGCGGCGCCATCGCGCTCGGCCACCCTCTGGGGGCCAGCGGCGCCCGTCTGGCGACCACCGCGCTCTACCAGCTGGAACAGTCCGGCGGCCGGACCGCGCTCTGCACCATGTGCATCGGCGTCGGCCAGGGCATCGCGGTGATGATCGAGCGGGTGTAGCCTCGGGTTCCGACCGCGCCCGCACCACAACAAGCGAAGGCAGTCTCCATGCCCTTCATCGAAACCGCCGGCATCACCCAGCACTATGACCTGACCGGCCCGGCGGATGCGCCGGTTCTGCTGTTCGCCAACTCCATCGGCACCAGCCTTCATATCTGGGATGCCGTGGTGCCGCACCTGTCGCAGCGTTACCGCGTGCTGCGCTACGACATGCGCGGCCACGGCCTGACCCAGGTGACGCCGGTCACCGAAGAGGCCGGCTACAGCATGGACCTGCTCGCCGACGATGCCGCCGGCCTGCTCGACGCGCTCGGCATCGCACGCGCCCATGTCTGCGGCCTGTCCATCGGCGGCATGATGGCCCAGCGCCTCGCCGTCAAGGCGCCGGACCGCGTGCATGGGCTGATCCTGTGCGACACCGCCGGCGTCATCGGCCCCCCCTCGGTCTGGGCCGACCGCATCGCCGCCATCCGCGCCCGCGGCATGGGCGCCATCGCCGATGGGGTGATGGCGCGCTGGTTCACCCAATCCTTCCGCGACAGCCGGCCCGAGCAGATCCGCGGCTACACCGCCATGGTCGCCCGCACCACCGAGGACGGCTATGTCGGCTGCTCGATGGCGATCCGCGACGCCGACCTGCGCGCCGCCAACGCCGCCATCGCCGCCCCCACCCTGGTGATCTGCGGCGCGGAGGACGTGGCAACCCCGCCCGAGGTCGCGCGCGAGCTGGCCGCCGGCATCCCCGGCGCCCGGTTCGAGCTGCTGCCCGGCGCCGCCCACATCCCCGGCGTCGAGAAGCCGGCCGAGCTGGCCGCCCTGATCGACGGCTTCCTGAGGACTCTCTAATGGACGACAAGGACTTGTACGATCGCGGCATGGTGGTGCGCCGCTCGGTCCTCGGCGACGCCCATGTCGACCGCTCGCTGGAGCGCGCCACCGACTTCGACGCCGATTTCCAGGAGTTCATCACCAAGACCGCCTGGGGCCAGATCTGGACCCGGCCGGGGCTGGACATCCGGACGCGCAGCATGCTGACCATCGGCATGCTGGCGGCGCTGGGCAAGGACGGCGAGTTGAAGCTGCACATCCGCGCCACCCGCAACACCGGCGTCACCCGCGACGAGGTGAAGGAAATCCTGATGCAGGCCGCCGTCTACGCCGGCATCCCCGCCGCCAACCACGCCATAGCACTGGCCCGCGCCGTCTATGCCGAGATGGACGAAGAGGACGGGAAACAGGGATGACCGCCACCCACCACGCCGACCCTCTCCTCGACCCGCTCTTCACCAGCGACGCGGCGGCCGACGCCTTCTCGGCCACGGCAAGGCTGCAAGCCATGCTGGAGTTCGAGGCGGCGCTGGCACGGGCGGAGGCGGCGGTCGGTGTCATCCCCGCCCATGCCGTCCCGGCCATCGAAGCGGCCTGCAAGGCGGAGCTTTACGATCTGGGCGCGCTGGGGGCGGAGGCGGCGCTGGCCGGCAACACCGCCATCCCGATGGTCAAGCACCTGACCCGCGTGGTGAAGGCCGCCGACGAGGAGTCTTCCCGCTACGTCCATTGGGGCGCCACCAGCCAGGACGCGATGGACAGCGGCCTGATGCTGCAACTGCGCCGCTTCCTCGACGGGCTGGACGCCGATCTGGCGGCACTCGCCGACGGGCTGGCCGACCTCGCCGACCGTCACCGGGCGACGCCGATGGTCGCCCGCACCTGGCTTCAGCATGCCCTGCCGACCAGCTTCGGGCTGAAGGCCGCCGGCTGGCTCGACGCGCTCGGCCGCGACCGCCAGCGCATCGCCGCCGCCCGCAAGCGCCTCGCCCTGCAATTCGGCGGCGCCGCCGGCACGCTGGCGGCACTCGGCGACGCCGGCCCGGCGGTGGCGGAGGCCCTGGCGAAGGATCTTGACCTGCCCCTGCCCGCCCTGCCCTGGCATGCCAGCCGCGACCGCGTCACCGAACCGGCCTCGGCCCTCGGCATCCTCGCCGGCACGCTGGGCACGCTCGGCCGCGACATCTCGCTGATGATGCAGATGGAGGTCGGCGAAGCCTTCGAGCCCGGCGGCCCCGGCCGTGGCGGTTCCTCCACCATGCCGCACAAGCGCAACCCGGTGTCCTGCGCCGTGCTGCTCTCCACCGCCATCCGCGCCCCGGCCCTGGTCGGCGGGCTGCTGGCCGCCCAGGTGCAGGAACATGAGCGCGGCCTCGGCGGCTGGCATGCCGAGTGGCAGGCGCTGCCCGACCTCTGCCGCCTCGTCGCCGGCGCCGCCCGCCATGCCCGCGAGACCGTCGCCGGCCTGACCATCGACGCGGAGCGCATGCGCGCCAACCTCGACCTGACCCGCGGCCTGATCCTGGCGGAGGCGGTGACCATGGCGCTGGGCGACCGCATGGGCCGCATGGCCGCCCATTCCCGCGTGGCGGAGGCCAGCCGCCGAGCCGCCGAAGCCGCCCGCCCGTTGCGCGACGTGCTGGCCGAGGATGCCGAGGTGATGCAGGCGCTGGGCGCCGAGGCGCTCGACCGCCTGTTCGACCCGCTGCGCTACACCGGTTCCGCCGCCCATTTCATCGACCGCGTGCTGGACGATCACAAAAACACACCTGGCCACAATTCCCAACAGCGTCAGCACAACTGACCGCCGCCAAGGAGGACACCCGCAATGGACACAGCCGTTCACCAGCCGGAGGGCGATTTCCGCCCGCGCGATTGGGCGCAACACCCGCCCTACCTGTCGCCGCTCTACAAATCGACGGTGCTGCGCTCGCCGTCCAAGCCGCTGATCCCGATGAAGCAGGCGCTGTCGGTCCGCACCGGCCCGGTGTTCGGCCATGACAGCCTGGCGCCGCTGGACAGCGACCTGACCAAGAACGGCCGCGTCAACGGCGAGCCCATCGGCGAGCGCATCATCGTCACCGGCCGCGTGCTGGACGAGGACGGCCGACCGGTGCCGCACACGCTGCTGGAGATCTGGCAGGCCAACGCCTGCGGTCGCTACGTCCACCGCTGGGACCAGCATGACGCGCCGCTCGACCCCAACTTCTTCGGCGCCGGCCGCTGCATCACCGATGCGGAGGGGCGCTACCGCTTCACCACGATCAAGCCCGGCGCCTATCCCTGGGGCAACCACCACAATGCCTGGCGTCCGGCGCACATCCATTTCTCGCTGTTCGGGCCGTCCTTCCTGACCCGTCTGGTCACCCAGATGTATTTCCCGGGCGATCCGCTGCTGCCGCTCGACCCCATCTACAACGGCGTGCCGGAGGGAGCGCGCGAGCTGCTGATCTCCCGCTTCTCCATCGACGTGACCGAGCCGGTGTGGGCGCTCGGCTATGAATTCGACATCGTCCTGCGCGGACGCCAAGCCACGCCGATGGAGGGCTGATTCCCATGAGCCAGTTGCTGAAACAGACCCCGTCCCAGACCGTCGGCCCCTATTTCGCCTATGCCTGGACGCCGGAACTCTACGGCCGCCGCCCGCTGGCGACCAACCGGCTGGCCAGCCGCGACACCCCCGGCGAGCACATCCGCATCGAAGGCGTGGTCACCGATGGCGAGGGCGCCCCGATCCGCGACTGCGTTGTGGAGATCTGGCAGGCCGGCGCCGACGGCCGCCATGCCCCCGGTGCGGCCGGCTTCGGCCGCTGCGGCACCAACGACGAGGGCTATTTCTTCTTCGACACGGTGAAGCCCGGCGCCTGCGACGAAGGCCATGCTCCGCACATCGCGGTGACGGTGTTCGCCCGCGGCATGCTGAGCCACGCCTTCACCCGCCTGCATTTCTCCGACGAGGCGGCGGCGAACGGGTCCGACCCGGTGCTGGCGAGCGTCCCGGCCGACCGCCGCGACACCCTGATCGCAACGCGCACCGAACTGGCGGGCGGGGTGGTCTACCGCTTCGACATCCGCCTGCAGGGCGACAGGGAGACGGTGTTCTTCGACTGCTGAGCAGGAGGGAGTCGCCGACCGGCGACTCCCCCACTCCCCTCACCCCTCGCGGATCGTCGCCACGAAGCGCTGCACCTCGCCGCGCAGCTGGGCAGACTGGTGCGACAGCGTGTCGGCCGCCGCGCGGGCCTGGGCAGCCATGCTGCCGGTCTCGCTGGCGGCACGGGTGACGCCATCGATGTTGGTCGACACCTCGCGGGTGCCGGTGGCGGCCTGCTGGACGTTGCGGCTGATCTCGCGGGTCGCCGCCCCCTGCTCCTCCGCGGCGGCGGCGACGGCGGTGACCGTCTCGCTGATGCCGAGGATGGTCTGGCCGATGGCCTGGATGGCGCCGACGGCATTGCCGCTGACCGCCTGGATTTCACCGATCTGGGCAGCGATCTCCTCGGTCGCCTTGGCCGTCTGGCTGGCGAGATTCTTCACCTCCGACGCCACGACGGCGAAGCCCTTGCCGGCCTCCCCCGCCCGTGCCGCCTCGATGGTGGCGTTCAGCGCCAGCAGGTTGGTCTGGCCGGCGATCGACTGGATCAGATTCACCACATCGCCGATCTTCTGCGCCGCTTCGGCCAGACCGGCCACCGTGCCGTTCGTCTTCTCGACCTCGCCCACCGCGTCGTTCGCCATGCGGGACGAGGCGGCGATGCGCTGGTTGATCTCCTCGATCGAATGGGCCAGCTCCTCCGCTGCGGCGGCCACCGTCTGCACATTGCCGCTGGCGATGTCGGCGGCGCTGGCGACGGCGGAAGCCTGGGCGTTGGTCTGCTCGGCGATCGCCGACAGCCCCTCCGAATCGGTGCGGATCGCCTCGGCCTGCCGGGCTACATTGGCGACGACGTCGCCGACCGTACCCTCGAAGCGGTCGGCCAGCCGGGCCAGCTCCTGTTTGCGCTGTTCGGCGGCGCGCTGCTCGTCCAGGCGGCGCTGCTCCTCCATCTCGGCGACGCGGCCGGCATTCTCCTTGAACAGCTGGAGCGCCTGGTTGATGGCGCCGATCTCGTCGGCGCGGTCGCGGTCGGCCACCTCCACGTCACGCCGGCCGGCGGTCAGCGCCTGGATCGTGGCGATGATCCGGCGCAGAGGCTGGCCGATCACGACGCGGCTGGTCACCCACAGAGCCAGCAGCAGCGCAGCGGTCAGCAGCACCGCGCCGATGGCGATGAAATGCGTCAGCTCCCGCTTCGGCACTTCCACCTGATTCATCGGCAGATTGATCAGCACAGACCAGGGCGTGCCGGTGTTTCCGACCATGACGGGCTGGAACAGCTGCTTGACCTCGGTGTTCAGGCTCGCCGACATCGAGAAATGGGCGAAAGCCTTGCCCTCGCGGATTGCCGGCATCGCCGCCTGCAGGCGCTGGTTGGTCTGGAGGATCGGCTTGCCCAGATGGTCGGCGTTGCTGTAGCCCGCCCACAGCCCGCCGTTGGAAATCAGGAAGACCGACCCCGTCCCGAAGGGCCTGGCGGTCTTCAACTCGCTCCAGATCTCGTCGGTGGCGATGTCGACACCGGCGACACCGATCACCTTGCCGCTCTCGACGATGGGCACCACCAGCGAAACCATCAGGACATTCTTGCCGGCAACCATATAGCTGTAGGGCTCGACGATCACCTCCCTGCCGGTTCGCTTGGCCTGCTGGTAGTAAAGCCCTGCCGGTCCCGGATTGTCGTAATCGGTCATCGGCTCCAGATGGATCTGGCCGCCACCACGGTTCCAATAGGAGATGAAGCGGCCGGTGGCATCGGAGCCGGGACTGTTGACGAAGGCGGCGTCCTTGCCGTCCAGCGCATTCGGCTCCATCCCGATCCAAACGGCGAGCAGATTCTCGTTGGCCTCCAGCGTCGCCTTCAGCCAGTCGTTCAACGTGGCGCGATCGACGACACCGCTTCGCTTCAGGCTTAACAGAGTGGTCCTCATCTGTCGGCTGACGTCCAGGGAGTCTTCCAGCCGGCGTTCGACGACCGCGGCATGGTACTTGCCCACCTCATCTCCAACCTTGAAGGACAACGCGTCGGTGTCGGCCCCACTCTTGGAGGAGATCACAACCGTTCCAACCCCAAGCCCGACAGCCAGAACCAGACCGATCGCCAGCACCAGCTTGCTGACCAACGGCAACTTTTTGAACATCACCGACTCCGAATATAATCCAACAGGTGATATATCTATTGCTTAGGACTGACGCATAGGTCCACGCAAAACGCCCTTAAGTTCCAAAAAATTCCACAAACATGTAACAATATATCCTTATGATTGAAACACTGAACTTTTCAACCGATACCAAGGCGTGACCGGTTTTCAGACCACAGGTCTTCCCGCCCCCGCCATCTGGGATCTCCACGGCCCCATCGCGCGCGAACGCGAAGGGGGCGGACCAGTCTCCCGGTCCACCCCCTTGACTTACATCGTTTTTTTGTCGCCGCGCTTACTTGCGGGCGGCGGCGATGGCCGCCTGCAAATCCTTCAGCACCTCGGCGCCGCCGTCGGCGGCGTACTTGTCGAAGGCGGGCTTGACCATCTCGCGCATGCGCTCCAGCTCGGCCGGGCTCAGCTCGTTGATCTGCATGCCCTTTTCCTTCAGATAGGCCACGCTCTGGGCCGAGGCCTCGCGGCTATCCTTGCGCTCGAACTCGCGCGAGGCGACGGCGGCGTCCTGCAGGATCTTCTTCTCGTCAGCCGACAGGCCGTCCCACCAGCGCTTGCTGGCCATCATGATCCACGGGCTGTAGACGTGGCGGGAAATGGTCAGATACTTCTGAACTTCATAGAACTTGGACGACTGGATGGTGGTGACCGGGTTCTCCTGGCCATCGACCGTGCCGGTCTCCATCGCGGTGAACAGTTCGGAGAAGGCCAGCGGCACCGCGTTGGCGCCGAAGCGGTTGAACATGTCGATGTAGACCGGGTTCTGCATCACGCGCAGCTTGATGCCGCCCATGTCCTCGACCTTGGTGATCGGCCGCTTGCTGTTGGTCAGGTTGCGGAAGCCGTTCTCCCAATAGACCAGCCCGACCAGCCCCTTGTCGCTCAGCGACTTCATCAGCTTCTCGCCGAACGGGCCGTCCAGGACGGCATCGGCCTCCTTCTCGTTGTTGAACAGGAAGGGCAGGTCGTAGACGCCGAAATCCTTGACCACGCCGACCAGGGTGGCGGTGGAGCCCACCATCATTTCCTGCGCGCCGCCGATCAGCGTGTTCTGCATCTGCATGTCGCTGCCCAGGCTGCTGTCGCCGAAGCCCTTCACCTTCAGCTTGCCGCCGCTGCGCTTGGAGACTTCCTCGGCGAAGAACTTGACGGCACGGCCCTGGTTGCTGTTCTCCGACAGGCCGTAGCCGAAGCGGATGATGCGGGACTTCACGTCCTGGGCGGCGGCAGTCGTGAGACCGGCGACCGGAGCCAGCAGGGCGGCGGCGATGCCGGTGGCGAGAAGCAGTTTGCGGAACATGGTGTCGGTCTCCCTTAACCGTCTGGTGTTTCGTTGTGTTTGGTTTTCAGGCGTCAGTGGAAGATGTGCAGCGGCACGGTGACGATCTCCGGCACGGCGATCAGCAGCCCCACCAGCACGATGTAGGTCAGCAGGAAGGGCCAGATGCCCTTGGTGGCGCTTTCCAGCGAGATGCGGGCGACGCCGCACACCACGTTCAGCACCGTGCAGACCGGCGGATGGATCAGGCCCAGCGTGCCGATCAGGACGAACATCACGCCGAAATAGGTCGGGTCGATGCCCGCCTTGATCGCCAGCGGGGTCAGTACCGGGCCCAGCACCAGGATGGTCGGCGTCAGGTCCATCACCGTGCCGACGGCCAGCAGAAGCAGGGCGATGGCGAGCATCAGCATCTTCGGATGGCTCATCAGCGGGGCGAGCAGCTCCGTCATCTGCTGCGGCAGGTCGGCCAGCGTCACCATGTAGGACGACACCAGGGCGGCGGCACACAGGAACATCACCGTGGCAGTGGTGCGCGCCGCCTGGACCAGCAGCGGCACCAGCTGCGGCAGCGTGACCTGACGGTAGACGAACAGCGCCACCAGCAGCGAATAGACGGCGGCGACCACCGCGGCCTCGGTCGGCGTGAAGATGCCGCCGCGCAGGCCGCCGATGATGATGACCGGCAGGGCCAGCGCCCAGACCCCGTCGGTCAGCGCCTTCACCCGCTCCCGCCCGCTCGCCTTCGGTTGCAGCTTCACCGTCATGTCGCGGACGACGAACACCCAGGCGCCGATCAGGCCCAGCCCCATCAGAAGGCCGGGGACGATGCCGCCCATGAACAGGGCGCTGATCGAGGTGTTGGTGGTCACGCCGAAGATGATGAAGGGCATGCTGGGCGGGATGATCGGGGCGATGATGCCGCCCGACGCGATCAGGCCCGCCGCGCGCGGCACCGGATAGCCGTGGTCGCGCATCATCGGGATCAGCAGCGTGGCGAGTGCGGCCGTGTCGGCGATGGCCGAACCGGACAGGCTGGCCAGCATCACCGACGCGCCGATGGTGACGTATCCCAGCCCGCCCTTGATGTGGCCGACCAGGCTGACCGCCAGGTTGATGATGCGCTGGGAGATGCCACCGGCATTCATCAATTCGCCGGCCAGGATGAAGAAGGGCACCGCCATCAGCGGATAATTGTCGGCGCCGTTCAGCATGTTCTGGGCGACGAGCTGGGCGTCGAAGAAGTCGAGATGGACCATCAGCGCGACGCCGGTCAGCATCAGCGCGAAGGCGATGGGCATGCCGAGCAGCATGAAGCCGAACAGCGAGCCCAGGAAAATGGTGAGCGTCATGGCGGCGTCTCCGTCCGCAAAAGGGTCTTCCGGGCCTGACTCAATGTTCGAGGCTCAGTGCTTGACGGCGGCAGCGCCATGGCTGGGCGCCGGCGGAGCCACGGCGGGGCCGTGCGACTCCGGATGGTCCATCATCGTGTCGGGGTTGCCGGGGATGCGGGCGCCGGGCTGGTTGGTGACGATGCGCCACAGGTTCGCCAGCACGATCAGCGCCATGGCGATGGCCGGGAAGAAGCCGGCCGCGGCGTAGATCGCCATCGGGAAGCGCAGGACGGTGGAGAAGGTCTCCATGCCGATCAGCAGCTGGATCCAGCTGCCCTGCACGAACAGATAGAGCGCGTAGAGGATCATCAGGTGCGAGATCACCGCGCAGGCCCGGCGCACCTTGAACGGCAACCGGCTCTGCAGGATCTCCAGCCCGAGATGGCGCTGGTGGCGCAGCGCCACGGTGGCGCCCAGGAACACCAGCCAGACGAACATCAGCCGCGCGATCTCCTCCGCAGCGACGATGCCGCTGCTGAAGATATAGCGCAGGACGACGTTGCTGAAGACGAGACCGACCATGATCGCCAGCATCGCCGCCATGATCCATTCGGTGATCCGCTCCAGCAGATCCGCCACGCTCTTCATGCGCTCCTCCCGGCGGCCAAACCGCCATTATTTTGCGCGGCGGCTTTGCCGCCATTGTCAGGACTTGCTTTGTCGGCTTCGCCGCCGCTCAGACGGGCACAGGCATCGGCGACGATGGCATCGGCCGGCAGCGTCACCTCGTAGGACAACACCGCCTCGTCGGCCGCAGGACTCTCAAGATCGGCGAACTGGCTGTCGAGCAGGGCGGTGGGCATGAAATGGGCGGTCCGCGCCCCCATGCGAGAGGAAATCAGCGCCTTGTCGCCATGCAGATGCAGGAAGACCACCCGCCCGCACCCGCCGCGCAGCCGGTCGCGGTAGCGCCGCTTCAACGCCGAACAGGCGACCACCAGCCCGCGCCCGTCACGGTCCGCCTCGGCGATGAAGCCGGCCAGCGTGCCAAGCCAACCGTCACGGTCGGCGTCGTTCAGCGGAATGCCGGAGGACATCTTGGCGATGTTGGCAGGCGGATGGTGCGCATCGCCCTCGACGAAGCCAAGGCCAAGCGCCAACGCCAGGGTCTGCCCGACACTGGACTTGCCGCAGCCGGCCACCCCCATCACCACGATGATCGGCGGGATGGGGGGCGGCGCGATGGAGGGACCGTTCATGAGCCTGTGTTCCCGCAGGGATCTATGTTAGCGCTGTCATATATCAGTCGTCTCGGTTACGATCAGCCGGTGTCCGCAGCCACGGGAGCCGGTTTGTACGGATGAGGTCGAGACGGGATGCCGCTACTGTTAGCGCTAACCTGGATGCGCGTAAAGAGATTTGTTTGAGTTACTGACAAACTTGCCCGCGGGAGCGGCAGCCGGAGGACGAAGGGTCCGTGAAGCAGACCTCCGCGAACGGCGGCTCTGCGGGACTGGCGGCTCCGGCCGGCCGTGCTACACACTACCACCCGGCCATCCCGTGCGCCTCCTGGCCGCGGCGGCCGGCATCGGAAGGACATTTCCCCTGTGACGACGCATGGCGATGATCGGGCTGCACCTTCGGCGATCAAGACGCGCAAGCCGCGCTCCTCGCGCACCGGGCGCGCGACGATGGCGGATGTGGCGGAGCGCGTGGGCATCAGCGCCATCACGGTGTCGCGTGCCTTCAAGCGGCCGGAGCTGGTGGCGCCGGATCTCCGCCAGCGCATCCTCGACACTGCGCAGTCGATGGGCTACGTGCCGAATCAGGCCGCCAGCGCCCTGGCCTCGGCGCGGTCGATGACGGTGGCGGTGCTGATCCCGTCGATGACCAACATGGTCTTCGTCGAGACGCTGGCCGGCATCCACGACATGCTGCTGCCGCGCGGCTACCGCGCCCTGATCGGCGTCACCCATTACTCGCCGGAGGAGGAGGAGCGGCTGATCCGCACCTACCTCCAGTTCCAGCCCGACGGCCTGCTGCTGACCGGCACCGACCACACCGCGGTCGCCCGCACCTACCTGTCGGCGCTGTCCAGCCCGACCGTCCACATGATGGAGCTGCTGGACGACCCCGACAGCCACAGCGTCGGCTGTTCCCAGGAGGAGGGCGGCCGGCTGATGACCACCCACCTGCTGGCGCGCGGCTATCGCCGAATCGGCTTCGTCGCGGTACAGCTCGATCCCCGCACGCTCTCCCGCCTCGACGGCTACCGCCACGCGCTGGAGGAGGCCGGGCTCTATGACGAGACGCGCGTCTGGCGCCTGCCCGACCGGTCCTCGATCCAACTCGGTGCGGCGATGATCGACCGGCTGATGGCGGAGAACAGCGACTGCGACGCCGTCTTCTTCTGCAACGACGATCTGGCGCAGGGAGCCCTGTTCCAATGCCAGCGCCGCGGCATCCGCGTGCCGGAGCAGCTGGCCGTCGCCGGCTTCAACGACCTGCCGGCCTCGGCCTGGACGACACCGACCCTGACCACCGTCGCCACGCCGCGCTACGCCATCGGCCGGCACGCCGCGGCGATGCTGCTCGACCTGATGGACGGCAAGGAGCCGCCGCAGCGGCGCCTCGACCTCGGGCTGACCTTCATCGCGCGGGAGAGCACGTGAGGAAGCACACCCCCTCCGTCCCGCCAATGATCCGGATCAACCGCAAGGCGTAAGGGCCGGCATGGCTGACGCGCAGGCTCGGCGACGCTGACGCGCCGGGCCGGCGTTAGACTGTACGCATGCTGACGCTTCGACATCTGGCGATCGACACCGTCCGGGAGAACGTCGCCTTCCTCAACCGCCGCTGCACCCGCTACCATGTCGAGGATTTCCTCGGGCTCGGCCGGGTGGAGGTGCGGAATGACGGCCGCTCCCTGCTGGCGGTGCTGAACATCGTCGACGACCCCGCAATCGTCGGCCCCGACGAGATCGGCCTGTCCGATCCCGCCTTCGGCCAGCTGGGACTGGCGGAGGGCTCCGCCGTCCATCTCGTCCCGCCCACCCCGCCGGAAAGCTTCGAGCTGGTTCGTGCCAAGGTCGGCGGTGCCGCCCTGACCGACGACCAGCTCGCCGCGATCATCCGCGACGTCACCGACCAGCGTTACTCCAAGATCGAGATCGCCGCCTTCCTGATCGCCTGCGCCAGCTTCATGACGACGGCGGAGGTGCTGGGCCTGACCCGCGCCATGATCGCCGCCGGCACCCGGCTGCACTGGCAGGATTTGGGAACCATCGCCGACAAGCACTGCATCGGCGGCATCCCCGGCAACCGCACCTCGATGATCGTGGTGCCCATCGTCGCCGCCCATGGCCTGCCGATTCCCAAGACCTCGTCGCGCGCCATCACGTCGCCCGCCGGCACCGCCGACACCATGGAGGTGCTGGCCAACGTCGACATGCCGGTGGAACGCATGCAGGCCCTGGTGCGCGAGGCCAAGGGCTGTCTGGTCTGGGGCGGCCATGTCCGGCTGTCGCCGGCCGACGACATCCTGATCTCGGTCGAGCGCCCCCTCGCCATCGACACCCGCGAGCAGCTGGTCGCCTCCATCCTGTCGAAGAAGGTGGCGGCCGGCTCCACCCATCTGCTGATCGACATCCCCGTCGGCCCCAGCGCGAAGATCCGCACGGCGGGCGAGGCGGTGCGCCTGCGCAAGCTGTTCGAGCATGTCGGCGACCGCTTGGGCCTGACGCTGGAGGTGGCGATCACCGACGGTTCGCAGCCGGTCGGGCGCGGCATCGGCCCGGTGCTGGAGGCGCGCGACGTGATGGCGGTGCTGCGCAACGATCCGGCCGGGCCCGCCGACCTGAGGGAGCGCGCCCTGCTGCTGTCCGGCCGCATCCTGGAATTCGACCCCGCCGTCCGCGGCGGCAGCGGCAACCGCCGGGCGCGCGAGCTGCTGGAGTCGGGAGCCGCGCTGGCCGCAATGGAACGCATCATCGCGATGCAGGGGCCGCCGCCCGCGGTGGCGACCCTCGGCTCGCTGGTGGCGGAGGTCGCATCGCCAGCCGAGGGGATCGTGTCGTCGCTCGACTGCTACCGCCTCGCCCGCATCGCCCGACTTGCCGGCGCGCCGACCGACAAGGGCGCCGGCATCGATCTTCTCCGCAAGGTCGGCGAGCGCGTGCGCCGGGGCGAACCGCTGTACCGCATCCACGCCAGCACCAACGCCGACTTCACCTTCGCCCAGGCCTTTGCGGCGGAGAACAGCGGGGTGGCGGTGGGGTGACGGTGGGGTGACAAAAAATGCCCTCTTCCGGGGCGGGAGAGGGAGAACTCAACAAGGAGCCGACCAATGTCCCTGTCGCTGACCTTCCATGGCGCCGCCGGAACGGTGACCGGTTCCTGCTTCCGCCTGTCCACGCCCGAAGGCGACGTGCTGATCGATTGCGGGATGTTCCAGGGCACCAAGACGATCCGGGAACTGAACTACCGCCCCTTCCCCTTCGATCCGGCCGCCATAAAAGCCGTCCTGCTGACCCACGCCCACATCGACCATTCCGGTCTGCTGCCCAAGCTGACGCGGCTGGGCTTTCGCGGCCGCATCTACGCCACCGGCGGCACGGTCGACCTGCTGGAATACATGCTGCCCGACAGCGGCTACATCCAGGAAGGCGAGGTCGAGCGCCTCAACCGCCGCAACCGCCAGCGCGGCCGTCCGCCGGTGCAGGCGATCTACACCCAGGACGACGCCATCCGCAGCCTGCGCCGGCTGCGCCGCGTCGAGTACGACCGCTGGACCGAGATCCTGCCCGGCCTGCGCGCCCGCTTCTGGCAGGCCGGCCACATCCTGGGCTCCGCCTCCATCGAGGTCGAGGCCGCAAATGGCACCGGCGCCCCCACCCGCCTGCTGTTCTCCGGCGACCTCGGCCCCGGCGGCAAGAGCTTCCACGCCGATGCCGACGGGCCGGAGCGGCCGGACTGGATGGTGCTGGAGACCACCTACGGCGACCGCGAGCGCACCGACCTCGACGAGGCCGGCCGGCAGGCGGTGCTGCGCGCCGAGGTGTCCGCGGCTCTGGCGGCCGGCGGCGTCCTGCTGATCCCGGTCTTCGCGGTGGAGCGCACGCAGGAACTGCTCTACGACCTCGACCGCCTGTTCGACAGCGGCCAGCTGCCGGCGGTGGACGTCTTCCTCGATTCGCCGCTGGCCGACGCGGTGACCGGCGTCTTCCGCCGCCATCTCGCCGATCTGGAGACCGACGGCGACCCCTTCACCCGCGCCAATTTCCACCATGTCCGCAGCGTGCCCGAAAGCCAGCGCCTGAACAGCATTTCCGGCGGCGCCATCATCATGGCGGCCAGCGGCATGTGCGACGCCGGCCGCATCCGCCACCACCTGAAGAACCGCCTGTGGCGCCCGCAGGACACCGTGCTGCTGGTCGGCTACCAGGCTCCCGGCACACTCGGCCGCCTGTTGCAGGAGGGTACGCCCCGCGTCCGCATCCACGGCGAGGAGATCGCCATCAAGGCGAAGGTCCGCTCCATCGACGTCTATTCCGGCCATGCCGACCGCAGCGCCCTGCTGGACTGGGTGGCGGCCCGCCACGGCGTCGGCCACGGCCTGTTCCTGGTCCATGGCGAGGAACCCGCCCGCGCCGCCATCCGCCAGACCCTGCTCGACAAGGGCTGGGCGGCGGAGCGCATCGCCCAGCCGGCGCTGGACGACCGCGTCGACCTCGCCACCCCCTGCCCGCTGGCCCCGGCCGACCGCCATCCGCGCCTCGCCCCGGCCGACCTTGCCGCCGGCCTCGACTGGCACAATCACTATGCCGAGGCGCTGCTGGCGCTGCGCCGCACGCTGGACGCCGCCCCCGACGATGCCGCGCGCACCCGCATCCTCGCCGGCGTGATGGGCGCTCTCGACCATAACGAGAAAGCCGGGAAAGGAACCCAGCCATGACTCTGAAACGACTCCTCATTGCCGTCGCCCTGCTGGCGATCCTCGGCACCGGGGCCGCCTATGGCTGGCGGGCGATGCAGGGCAACCGCCTGCCGGCCGGCTTCGCCTCCGGCAACGGCCGGATCGAGGCGAACGAGATCGACATCGCCACCAAATACGCCGCCCGCGTCCTGACCATCCCGGTCGAGGAAGGCGATCTGGTGGAGGCCGGCGCCGTCATCGCCACGCTCGACACCCGCGACCTGGAGGCCCAGCTCCGCTCCGCCGAGGCCCAGCTGCGCCAGACCCGCCGCGCGCGGGAGGAAGCCACCGCCCTGGTCGCCCAGCGCGTCAGCGAGGCCGATTTTGCCGCCAAGGAGATGGAGCGGGCGCTGATCCTGTTCGGCAAGGGCCATGTCGCCGAACAGCGGGTCGATCAGGCCCGCAACAGCCGCCGCACCGCCGACGCGGCGCTGGAGGCCGCCAAGAGCCACCTCGCCAGCGCCGAGGAGGCCATCGCCGCCGCGGCCGGCGACGTCGACCGGCTGGCCGATCTGGTCGCCGACGGCGTGCTGAAGGCGCCGCGCAAGGCCCGCGTGCTCTACCGCCTGTCCGAACCCGGCGAGGTGCTGGCGGCCGGCGGCAAGGCGGCGACCCTGCTCGATCTGTCGAACGTCTACATGACCGTCTTCCTGCCGACCGACACGGCGGGGAACCTCGCCTTGGGCGCCGAGGCCCGCATCCTGCTGGACGCGGTTCCCGACACCGCGATTCCCGCCACCGTCACCTTCGTCGCCCCGCGCGCCCAGTTCACGCCGAAGCAGGTGGAGACCAAGTCCGAACGCGACCGCATGATGTTCCGCGTCAAGGCCCGCGTCCCGGAAGCGCTGGTGACCCGCTATATCGAGCGGGTGAAGACCGGCCTGACCGGCATGGCCTATGTGAAGCTGGACGACAAGGCGGTCTGGCCCGACTGGCTGGAGTCGAAACTGACGCGGGAAACGACCTCTCCCCCCCAGAATCCTCCCTCTCCCCCCCGGGGAGAGGGGCGGGGTGAGGGGGACGCACTGCGTGACTTCGCCGAGAATGCTGCACGCTCTGATCAGGCTTCAGTCATCCCTCAATCCACCCCACGCTCCCCCCTCACCCTCTCCCCCTCCCCGGGGGGGAGAGGGAACATCCCTGCCGGCGAAAGATCATGACGCCCGCCCCCGCCGTCTCGCTGTCGGGCGTGCGGCACCGCTATGGCGGGACGGTGGCGCTGGAGGACGCCTCGCTCGACATCGCCGCCGGCGCCAGCGTCGCCATCATCGGCCCGGACGGCGTCGGCAAATCGACCCTGCTCGGCCTGATCTCCACCGCGAAGAAGGTGCAAGACGGCAGCGTCCGCGTGCTCGGCACCGACGTTTCCGACCGGCGTGGCCGCGCCGCCCTCCAGCCGCGCATCGCCTATATGCCGCAGGGCCTGGGCCGCAACCTCTACGCCGACCTCAGCGTCGCCGAGAATCTCCAGTTCTTCGGCCGGCTCTTCGGCCTCGACGCCGCCGAGCGCCGGCGCCGCATCGCCGACCTCTTGGAGTCCACCGGCCTCGCCCCCTTCCCCGACCGCCCGGCCGGCAAGCTGTCGGGCGGCATGAAGCAAAAGCTCGGCCTGTGCTGCGCCCTGCTGCACGATCCCGACCTGCTGATCCTCGACGAGCCGACGACCGGCGTCGATCCGCTGTCCCGCCGGCAGTTCTGGGACCTGATCGCCCGCATCCGCACCGGCCGGCCCGGCATGACCGTGCTGGTCGCCACCTCCTACATGGACGAGGCGGAGCGGTTCGACCAAGTCGTCATGATGAACGCCGGCCGCCTGCTCGCCCACGACACCCCCGCCGCGATCAAGGCTCAGACCGGGGCCGCCGATCTGGAGGAGGCCTTCGTCGCCCTGCTGCCGGAGGATGCCCGGCGCGGCCACCAACGCCTGACCGTCCCGCCCCGCCCGCCCGAGCCCGCCGGCGCCGAACCCGCCATCGAGGCGATCGGCCTGACCCGCCGCTTCGGCGATTTCACCGCGGTGTCGGACATCAGCTTCCGCATCGGCCGCGGCGAGATCTTCGGCTTTCTCGGTTCCAACGGCTGCGGCAAGACCACCACGATGAAGATGCTGACCGGCCTGCTGCCCGCCACGGCGGGAGAGGCGCGGCTGTTCGGCAAACCGGTGGACGCCACCGATCTGGAGAGCCGCCGCCGCGTCGGCTACATGGCGCAGGCCTTCTCGCTCTATGGCGAGCTGACGGTGCGCCAGAACCTCGACCTGCACGCCCGCCTGTTCGACCTGACCGATGCCGACGCCCGGCTGGCGGCGCTGGTCGAGCGCTTCGGCCTGTCCCCCTACATCGACGCGGTGGCCGACCGGCTGCCCTTGGGCGTGCGGCAGCGGCTGTCGCTGGCCGTCGCCATCCTGCATGGGCCGGAACTGCTGATCCTCGACGAGCCGACCTCCGGCGTCGATCCGGTGGCGCGCGACCAGTTCTGGCGCGACCTGATCGCGCTGTCGCGCGACCAGGGCGTGACGATCTTCGTCTCCACCCACTTCATGAACGAGGCGGCGCGCTGCGACCGCGTGGCCTTCATGAACGCCGGCCGCGTCATCGCCGCCGGCCCCCCTGACGACCTGCGCCACCAGCAGCGGGCCGAAACGCTGGACGATGCCTTCATCGGGTTCATGGAGCAGGCGGAGAATGCTCGACTCGACACCCCGAAGAACCTCCCTCTCCCCCCCGGGGAGAGGGTCGGGGTGAGGGGGACGCACAGCGAGGATTCTAGGGAAAGTGCCGCAGCGCATCCCCCTCACCCTAACCCTCTCCCCGCTTTCGGCGGACCGGAGGTCCGCCTGTCGCGTCAGCGCAAACTTCGTTTGCGCGTGAGCGGGGGGGAGAGGAGACCTCACTCCTCCCCCCTCTCCCGCCGCCGCCTGCTCGCCTACGCCTGGCGCGAGACGCTCGAACTGCGCCGCGACCCGGTCCGCCTGACCGTCGCCCTCCTCGGCACCGTCCTGCTGATGCTGGTCTTCGGCTTCGGCATCACCATGGATGTCGAGAATCTGACCTTCGCCGTCCTCGACCACGACCGTTCGCCCGAAAGCCGCGCCTATGTCGAGCAGTTCGACGGCTCCCGCAGCTTCCGCGCCACCCCGCCGGCCATCGACGCGCATGACCTCGCGCTCCGCCTGCAACGCGGCGAGGCATCGCTGACCATCGAGATCCCCGAAGGCTTCGGCCGCGATCTCCGCCGTGGCCGCATCCCGGAGGTGGCGGTGCGCATCGACGGCGCCATGCCGTTCCGCGCCGAGACCATCCAGGGCTACGTCTCCGGCCTGCACCAGCGCTTCATCCAGGATGCCGCCACCGCCTCCGGTGTCACCCTGCCCGCCTCAGCCGCGACGCTGGAGATGCGTTACCGGTACAACCAGGCCTTCCGCAGCCTGGACGCCATGGTCCCCGCCACCATCGGCCTGCTGCTGGTCTTCATCCCCGCCATCCTCGCCGCCCTCGGCGTGGTGCGGGAGAAGGAACTGGGCTCCATCACCAACCTCTACGTCACCCCGGTGACGCGGCTGGAATTCCTGCTGGGCAAGCAGTTGCCCTATATCGGGCTGGCCGCCTTCAACCTGCTGCTGATGGTGGTCATGGCCGTCACCCTGTTCGGCGTGCCGGTGAAGGGCAGCCTGTTGGGGCTTCTGCTCGGCGGGCTGGTCTATGTGGTGGCGACCACGGCGCTCGGCCTGCTGATCTCCGTCTTCACCGCGACGCAGACGGCGGCGGTGTTCGGCACCGCCATCCTCACCATGCTGCCGGCCACGCAGTTCTCCGGCATGCTGCAACCGGTTTCCACCCTGGAAGGCGGGGCGTGGCTGTTCGGCACGCTGTTTCCCACCACCCACTTCCTGAAACTCTCGGTCGGCGCCTTCACCAAGGGCCTCGCCTTTCCGGAACTCATCCCCTTCATCCTGGCGACCGCCGCCTTCATCCCCGTCTTCCTGGCGCTCGGCGTCGCCTTCCTGCCGAAACAGGAGCGCTGAGCCATGATGCGCTTCCTCCGCAACAGCCTGACACTGGCGCGCAAGGAGTGGATCAGCCTTCTGCGCGACGTCTTCATGCTGGGCTTCGTCGTCTATTCCTTCACTTTCTCCGTCTACTCCCAGGCCACCGGCATCTCGCACGAGCTGCGCAACGCCGCCATCGCCATCGTCGACGAAGACCGCTCGACCCTGTCGCAGCGGCTGGCCTCCAGCTTCCACGGCCCCGAGTTCCAGACCCCGGCGACGATCGGCCATGCCGAGGTCGATCCGGCGATGGATTCCGCCCGCTACACCTTCGTCCTCGACATCCCGCCCAACTTCCAGGCCGACGTGCTGGCCGGCCGCGGCCCGGCGATCCAGCTGCTGATCGACGCCACCGCGATGATGCAGGCCGGCATCGGCGCCGGCACCATCCAGGGCATCGTCGACGACGAGGTCGGCCGCTTCGTCCGCCGCGAGGCCGACGGCAGCGCCGCCCCGGTCAGTCTGCAGGTCCGCGTCGCCTACAACGAGGCGCTGGACACGAAATGGTTCACCGGCACCATGTCGGTGGTCAGCAACGTCACCATGCTGGCGGTTCTGCTGGCCGGCGCCGCCCTGATCCGCGAGCGCGAACACGGCACGCTGGAGCATCTGCTGGTGATGCCGGTCCGCCCGGCCGAGATCATGGCCGCCAAGGTGCTGGCGAACGGCGCGGTGATCCTGGGTCTGACGCTGGTGGCGCTCTATGCCGTGCTGCGCGGCCTGCTGTCGGTGCCGCTGGCCGGATCGGTCCCGCTGTTCCTGGCCGGGACGGCGCTCTACCTGTTCTTCGCGACCGCCCTCGGCATCTTCCTCGGCACGGTGGCGCGCTCGATGCCGCAGCTGGGCCTGCTGTTCATCCTGATCGTGCTGCCGATGAACATGCTGTCCGGCGGCTTCACCCCGCTGGAAAGCGAGCCGGAGTGGCTGCAAACAGCGATGCAGCTGTCACCCTCGACCCATTACGTCGCCTTCGCCCAGGCGATCCTGTTCCGGGGGGCAGGGTTCGACGTCGTGTGGCCGCGCTTTGCCGCGACGGCCGGAATCGGTGCCTTGTTCTTCGCTTGGAGCCTGGCCCGGTTCCGGCGGCATCTGGCGAGTTTCAGATAAAAAAGGGGGACGCCGTCAGCCGGCGCCCCCACCGTCACTTTACCTCAGTGCGCCGACCCGCCGCCCTCGAAGGACGGCGCCGACAGCCCCGAAGCCACCAGTTGCTCGATCAGCGCGCCCTTCAGCCGCTCCAGCCCGTCATGGCTGTAGGACTCGGCGCGGGCCACCAGCACGTCCTGGGTGTTGGACGCGCGCAGCAGCCACCAGCCGTCGTTGGTCGTCACGCGGACGCCGTCGATGTCGTTGACCTTGGCGCCCGACGCCTTGACGCGGCCCTTGACCTCCTCGACCACGGCGAACTTGCGTTCCTCGTCGATCTGGAAGCGGGTCTCCGGCGTGTTGACCATGTCCGGCAGGCCGTCGCGCAATGCTGCCAGCGTGGTGTCCAGCTTGCTGACCAGCCCGACCAGCCGCACGCCGCAATAGAGCGCATCGTCGAAGCCGTACCACTTGTCGGCGAAGAAGATGTGGCCCGACATCTCGCCGGCCAGCGGCGAGCCGGTCTCCGCCATCTTGGCCTTCAGCAGCGAATGGCCGGTCTTCCACATCAGCGGGTTGCCGCCATGCTTGGCGATCTCGTCGAACAGGGCCTGGCTGGCCTTGACGTCAGCGATGATGGTGGCGCCCGGATGGCTCTTCAGCACGTCGGCGGCATAGAGCGCGACCAGCTGGTCGCCCCACACCACGCGGCCCTTGTGGTCGATGGCGCCGATGCGGTCGCCGTCGCCATCGAAGCCGATGCCGATGTCGCAGCCATGCTCCGCCACCGCCTTCTTCAGGTCGACCAGATTGGCCTCGACCGTCGGATCCGGGTGATGGTTGGGGAAGTTGCCGTCGATCTCGTCGAACAGCAGGACATGCTTGCCCGGCAGCTTGGCGGTCAGGCGGCGCAGGATCTCGCCCGACGCGCCGTTGCCGGCGTCCCAGGCGATCTTCAGGTCGCGGGTGCCGTCATAGTCCTTCAGCAGACGGGTGACATACTCGTCCTGGACGTCGATCTTCTCCGACGAGCCCTGGCCCTGCTCCCAGTCGGCCTTCGCCGCCATGGTGCCGAGTTCCAGGATCTGCTGGCCATAGACCGGACCCTTGCCCAGCATCATCTTGATGCCGTTGTAGTCCGGCGGGTTGTGCGAGCCGGTGATCATGATGCCGGCCGCCGCCTCGCGGTCGCGGGTGGCGAAATACAGCATCGGCGTGGGGCCGAGCCCGATGCGCAGGACATGCAGGCCGGTGGAAACCAGCCCCTCGACCAGCGCCTCCTCCAGCTCCGGCGAGGACAGACGGCCGTCGTAGCCGACGCAGACCGTCTTGCCGCCCTTGCGCACCACCACGGTGCCGAAGGAGCGGCCGACCGCGCGGGCGTCCGCCGGGGTCAGCGTCTTGCCGACGATGCCGCGGATGTCGTACTCGCGCAGCACCGTGGGGTGGAAGGTATGGGCTTCGCTCATCGTCTCGTTAGTCCTCTGTTGGACGCCGTCTTTGGACCTTAGCCGCGGTCCATCCCGCCGGCCGGCGACGGCCGGCCGATGGAGGTATAGGTGAAGCCGGCCTTCGCCATGTCGTCGGGGTTGTAGATGTTGCGCAGATCGATCATCACCGGCCGCTTCAGCATCGACTTCACCCGACGCAGGTCGAGCGCGCGGAATTCGTTCCACTCCGTGAGAATAGCGACGCAATCGGCCCCTTCCAAGGTGCCGTAGGCGTCCTTCGCCCATTCCACGCCGGGAAGCAGCTTTTCGGCCTCATGCATCGCCGCCGGATCGAAGGCGCGCACCTTGGCCCCCGCCGCCTGCAACGCCGGGACGATGTCCAGCGACGGGCTGTCGCGCATGTCGTCGGTGTTCGGCTTGAAGGCGACGCCCAGCACCGCGACGGTCTTGCCGTCCACCGACCCGCCGCAGGCGGCGATGATACGCTCGGCCATCTGCTTCTTGCGCTTGTCGTTGATGTCGACGACCGTCTCGATGATGCGCAGCGGGCTGCCGACCTGCTGGGCGGTGCGGACCAGCGCCAGCGTGTCCTTCGGGAAGCAGGATCCGCCGTAACCCGGACCGGGATGCAGGAACTTCTTGCCGATGCGGCCGTCCAGGCCGATGCCGCGGGCGACGTCATGGACGTTGGCGCCGACCTTCTCGCAGAGATCGGCGATCTCGTTGATGAAGGTGATCTTGGCGGCCAGGAAGGTGTTGGCGGCGTATTTGGTCAGCTCCGCCGTCTCCAGCGAGGTCACCACGATCGGCGTCTCGATCAGGTAGAGCGGCCGGTAGAGCCGGCGCATCACCTCGCCCGCGCGGTCGGACGTGGCGCCGATGACGACGCGGTCTGGCCGCATGAAGTCGCCGATGGCCGAGCCTTCGCGCAGGAATTCCGGGTTGGAGGCGACGTCGAACTCGGCGTCCGGCCGCACGCGGCGGATGATCGCCTCGACCTCGCGTCCCGTCCCGACCGGAACGGTCGATTTGGTCACCACCACCGTGTAGTGGTCGAGGTTCTGGGCGATCTCCTCGGCGGCGCCATAGACGTAGGACAGGTCGGCATGGCCGTCGCCGCGGCGCGACGGGGTGCCCACCGCGATGAACACGGCGTCGACGCCCTGCATCGCCTCCTTCAAATCCAGGGTGAAGGACAGGCGGCCGGCGGCGACGTTGCGGGCGACGAGGTCGTCCAGGCCGGGCTCGTAGATCGGAATCTCGCCGTTCTTCAACCGTTCGATCTTGCCGGCGTCCTTGTCGACGCAGGTGACGTGCACGCCGAATTCGGAAAAGCAGGCGCCGGAGACCAGGCCGACATAGCCCGTGCCGATCATCGCAATGCGCATCGCGTCCCCCTCATGTCCTTGAAGACAGGAAAACCTGTATGTTTCTGGGATGCCCTTGCGGGCCTTCGCCGCGAGGCGTTCCTCACGGCCGGCCTTGTTGATTCCGGCCGGCTCTTGTCGAACTGCAGTCCAAACGCATGCGCCCGCCACCGTCCGGATCAGGGGACGGGGGCGGGCACCGCGTCATGCGTGCTGCCCGTCGGTCAGCAATATTTGCGCAGCATGGCACGCACCTTGTCGGCCATGTCCGGCCGGTTCAGCGCGTGGGCGAGCGTCGCCTCGATGAAGCCGACCTTGTCGCCGCAGTCGTAGCGGGTGCCTTCGAAGCGCAGGCCGTGGAAGGGCTGGTTGCCGATCAGCTTGGCCATGGCGTCGGTCAGCTGGATCTCGTTGCCGGCGCCGCGCTGCTGCTTTTCCAGATGGTCGAAGATTTCCGGCTGCAGGATGTAGCGGCCGATGATCGACAGGGTCGACGGCGCCTCTTCCGGCTTCGGCTTCTCGACGAGGCCGCGGACGGTGGCCAGACGGCCGTCATCCTTCTCGACGTCCAGGATGCCGTAGCTGCTGGTCTTTTCGCGCGGCACGTCGACGACGGCGACGATGTTGCCGCCGACCTCCTCGTAGGCCTCGACCATCTGCTTCAGGCAGGGGGTCTTGCCCTGGACGAAGTCGTCGGGCAGCACGATGGCGAACGGGTCGTTGCCGATCAGGGCACGGGCGCACCACACGGCGTGGCCGAGGCCCAGCGGAACCTGCTGGCGGGTGTAGAAGCAGCGGCCGGGGGCGATCTCGCTGTGGCGGACCTCCTCCAGCGCGTCCATCTTGCCGCGCTCTTCAAGCGTGCGGTTCAGTTCGGTGTCGGCGTCGAAATGGTCTTCGATGGCGCGCTTGGAACGGCCGGTGACGAAAACGAAATCCTCGATGCCGGCGGCGCGCGCCTCTTCGACGGCGTGCTGCAGCAGGGGGCGGTCGACCAGGGGCAGCATCTCTTTCGGGATGGCCTTGGTGGCCGGCAGGAAGCGCGTGCCGAGACCGGCGACCGGGAACACCACCTTGCGCACGGGTTTCCGCATTGGACGTCTCTTGTGGTTGAGGCGAAGTCAAATCCATGGTTCCACGGCGGCACCCGACCGCAAGCGAAGCCTGCGGAAGCACGACCGTGGTTCCGGCTTTCTGCCACGCCTTCCGTCACTGCGCAACAAACCTTCCGAGACCGGGCAAAAGGCTAGTCCCTGAGGCCGAAATCAAATGAAAACCGGCCGAAACTCCTCAATCAAGCCGATCTTTATCCGTTAGGTCCGAATGGGGACCGGACCTTTCTCATAGGCGGGAACGCTTGAAAAAGCGGCAGAAACCGCCGGCGCGACACCGTGCCGCTGCCTGTCCGCCGTCATTGCTGACTTTCCTGACTTTCCGTATGACGTTTTATTGCGAATACTTGCGCAAACAGCCCGGCGACGGCCATGGTGCCGCGCATGATCCCCGACTCGCCCCTCCCCGACTCGCTTACCCCCAACGGGCCCGTTCCGGAAACCCTCACCGCGGACCAGCTGCGCGCCCGTATCCTGCACCGGGACGAGCAATGCTTCGTCATCGACAAGCCGGCCGGTCTGGCCGTCCACAAGGCCGGCCGCATCACCGACCATTTGGAACTGTACCTGCCACACCTGTCGGAGCCCGGCGGAGAGCCACCTAAGCTTGCCCACCGGCTGGACCGCGACACCGCCGGCTGCCTGATCCTGGGCCGTACCCCCTGGGCGCTGAAGCGCTTCGGCCAGATGTTCGCCGCCGGCCATGTCGAGAAGACCTATTGGGCGGTGGCCGAGGGCATCCCGGAGAGGGAAACCGGCGTCATCGACCTGCCCCTGCTGAAAAAGATCGAACCGGGAGCGGCGCGTTCCTCCTGGACCATCCTGCCCGATCCGTCCGGCCAGCCGGCGGTCACCGAGTACCGGGTTCTCGGCAGCGGAAACGGCCGCTCCTGGCTGGAGCTTCGCCCGCGCACCGGCCGTACCCACCAGATCCGCGTCCATTGCGCCGCCATCGGCTGCCCGCTGGTGGGGGAGCCCTTCTACGGCCCCGAGCGCCGCCCGCCCGGTACCCTGCATCTGCTGGCCCGCTCCGTCGCCTTCCGCATGGCCTTCGAGCATGCCCCGGTCAGCACCATCGCCCCGGCGCCGGAGCATATGCGGGACGCGCTGTCCGCCTGCGGCTGGCAGGGGGAGTGAACACGGTTTCCGCGAAAAAGGGGGAACTGCCGTAGCGTCCGCCGCATCCCACTTGTTGAAGGGTGAGTGTCCACCACAGACGGAGCGCCCAGCATGGCACAGGCGGTCACCGACAACCGCGCGATGAACCGGTTCGAACTGGCGGTCGGCAGCCAGACGGCGTTCGCCAACTACCGCCGCGACGGCCAGACCCTGGTGATTTCCTATGTCGAGGCCCCACCGTCGCTGCGCGGCACCGGCGCCGCCGGCCGCCTGATGGAAGGCGTGGTGGAAACCGCCCGCACCGAGGGCCTGAAGATCATCCCCCTGTGCAGCTACGCCGCGCTGTGGATCCGGCGCAACCGGCACGACGATTTGCTGGCGTGAGGTAGGACAGCAGGCGCTACTTGAAATCCCTGAAGACCCAGGACGAGGGTATTCGCATGATGATTGTCAGGCGGCTCCTCCCGAATGATGCAGAGGCGTGCCGCGCGCTTCGCCTCGAAGCCCTGCACCGGCATCCGGAGGCGTTCGGATCGGGCCATGCCGAGGAGTGCTTCCGCCCCCTCTCCAGCTTTGCGGACAGGATCGCAGGGGGATACATCGCCGGCGGCTTCGCCGACGGGCAGTTGGACGCCATGGCCGGGTTGCTGATTCCCACACAGGCCAAGTCACGGCACAAGGGCATGCTTTGGGGCGTCTATGCCCGCGAGAACCGGCGGGGCAGCGGTCTGGCCGATGCGGTCATGACCGCCCTGCTCGCCCATGCGGCGGAGCATGTCGAACAGATCCATCTCTCCGTCGCAGCGACCAACGAACGGGCCATCGGCTTTTACGAACGCCTGGGCTTCGAGCCGTACGGAACGGAGCCGCGGGCGCTGAAGGTGGACGGTGTCTACATCGACGAGCTTCTGATGGTGAAGTTCATGCGTTGATCGGCCCTCACCCCAACTCGAAGCTCGTCACCCCGAATAGCCGCCCCAGATCGGTCGCCGGCGCCGGCCCGAGATACATCCGTGCCGTCTCGAACTGCGGCGTCAGCCCCAAACCCTCCGCCAGCCGCACCCCCGCCGCGTTCGGTTCCGGCACGTCGAGGAACACCGGCCCGGTGCCGGCCGCCCGCCCCAGCGCCAGCACCAGATCCCGCGCGATGCCCCCATTGGCCGCATAGAGCGGACCGATCTTGAAGCCGCTGTGGCACGGCCGGATCACCCCGAAGCCGGCCACCGCGCCATCCTTTACCGCTGCCAGCGCCGTGGCGCCCGGCAGAGCGATCCAGTTGGCGAGAAACCCTGGGCGCGGTGCCGGGAACAGCTCGGCATCCAGCGTGGTCAGCCGGTCGAACGGTACTGTCCGCGCATCCACCAGAGCGGTTCCACTCATCTCCTCATCCGGAACGCTGCCGCCGAAACGGATGTTGCGATGGGACAGGACGAAACCGGATTTGCGGTAGTTGTCCTGCTGGGCGACCACGCCGTCGAGACCGACGGTGCAGCCCTCAAGATGCCTCAGCCCCTCCTGCCACAGCCGCCAGCCATAGCCCCGCCCGCGAGCCTCCGGCCGCACGATGTAGAAGCCGAGGAAACCGAAATTTCCGGGATAGCGGACGACGGATAACGAGGCCACCGGCTGCCCGTCCAGCAGCCCGACCAGAAAGCCCGCCGGATCGACGGCATGGAAGGCGCCGGCATCATGCAGTCCGGGGTTCCACCCCTCCAACCGCGCCCAGTCCGCCGCCAGATCAAGCTCGGCCCGGCTCATCACGCGAACCCGGTAGCCGTCGGTCCCCTGCGCCTCGCTGCGCTCCATCTTCGCCCCCCTTCGACGAGTCCCGGCAGGAAGCGTAACCGTCAGCGTCGCCTCAACGCAATCGACGGCAACCGTCGCCCTCTCCCGCCCCCCGCACAAACTTTGTTTGTGCTGACGGCGTCAGGCGGGGCGAAGATCCGCTGAGAGCACTGGGAGAGGGAGCCCATGCGACCCGTTCCTCCCGCGATTTTCACCCACCCTTTCCCCACGCCTGCACAACCATGATAGGAATACCATCCTGCCAGCCAACAGGAAGGAACCTCATGCCCCGCCGGATGCCATTCACCGGATCTGCGTTCCCCACCAGTGGCTTCACCCCTGATGAAACAGTGGAACACCTCCGGAATCCTGTTTCACGCTGTTTCAAACGTCCAGTCCGGTCCCATCCCGCCGCCGCCCCGCCCTCGGATGAAACGATGGAACAGCCCCCCAGGACCTGTTCCACGGCGTTTCAAATGTTCAGCGGAGCCCTCAGCTCCCGCCAACCGCGCGTCGTTGCTTTCACAGCGGGAGTGCGGTTAAGTCCCCGCCGGTTTCCGCTGATCCGCGTCGAGTTCATGCCCGTCGACTCCCTGGACGCCCCCGCGTCGCGCCCCGCCCCCCCACCCTCCGCCCCCGCCGGCGGTGTCGATGCCGTGTTGCGCGGACTGGCCGGGATCGCTGCCCTGGCACTGGGGCCGCTGGCAGCCCTGGCGCCGCGCGGGCTGCCCGTCTGGGCCATCCTCATTCTCATTCTGTCGCTGGCGGGCCTGGCCCGGCGCGGCGCCCTCGGGCGCATCCTGCGGCTGACCCCGGCGGTCGCCGCCGTCGGCGCCTTCCTTCTGCTGGCCCTGGCCTCCACCCTGTGGAGCCCGTCGGACCGCTCGCTCGCGACGGTGCTGGAGATCGGCTACATCGCGCTCGGCGCGCTGACCGGCGGCGCCTGGATCGCCGGGCTGCCGACGGCCGACGCGCGGCGGCTGGCCGGGCTCTTCCTGGCCGGCGGGCTGGCCGGTGGATTGCTGTTCGCTGTGGAGGCGGCGATGGACTTCCCGCTGAACCGCTGGTGGAACGCCGTCCCCGACGACCAGCTGCCCAACCTGCTGAACGGCAATGTGCCGAAACGGACGGCGGCGCTGCTCTGCCTGCTGGTCTGGCCAGCCGCCCTGGCGGTGGACCGCTTCGGGCGCAGGGCTCTGGCCCCGCTGGTGCCGGTCGGCTATGCGCTGGCCTGCCTGCCGCTGACCAGCCGGTCGGCCATGCTGGGTATCGCCGCCGGGCTCGCCACACTGGCCGCCGCCCGCGTATCGGCCCGTTGGACCCGCAGGCTGTTCGCCGCCGTGGTGACCGCCGCCTTCCTGCTGGTGCTGCCGGCCGCCCTGCTGTTCTCCGGCCCGCTCGACCTCGACCATTCCAGCCTGCTTTTCCGCTCCGCCCAGCACCGGGTGGAGATCTGGGGTCATGCGGCGGACCGCGCCCTGCGCACGCCGGTATTCGGCCAGGGCATCGACGCCTCGCGCTCGCTGCCGCCGGAAGGGGCGGTGTCGGAGTTCTCGCCGATCGGCGACAGCCTGCTGCCGCTGCATCCCCACAACGCCTTCCTGCAGGTCTGGCTGGAAACCGGAGCGGTGGGTGCCGCGCTGGCGCTGGCTGTCCTGCTGATGCTGCTGGCCGCCACCACCCGGCTGGAGCGCCGCGACCACCCCTTTGCGCTTGCCCTGTTCGCCACGGCGATGGCGATGGGCAGCACCGCCTACGGCATCTGGCAGCCCTGGTGGATGGCAGGCTTCCTGTCGGCCGCGCTGATGCTGCGGCTGGCGACGCATATCGGGGGCCGCATCGGGGCCGGTACCGGGGAAAAGACACGATGAGCAAGCGCCAGCTCCGTATCCTGGTCATCAAGCTGGGCGCCTTCGGCGACTTCTTCCTGGCCCAGACAGCCTTCGCCGCCATCCGCCGCCACCATGCCGGCGACCGGCTGACGCTGCTGACTTTGCCCTCGCTGGCCCCGCTCGCCCGGATGAGCGGCCTGTTCGACGAGGTGCTGGAGGACCCGCGCGAGCGGTCGCTGTCCGCCTATCTGGCGATCCGCAGGATGCTGCGCGCCCACCGGTTCGACCGCGTTTACGACCTCCAGGCGCAGACCCGCACCGACCTCTATCACCGGCTGCTGTTCCCCGGCCCCTGGCCGGAATGGTCGGGCACCGCCCATGGCGCCTCGCATCCCGACCGCTACGAAGGCCGGCGCAAGGTGCCGGTGCGCGACCGTTATGTCCGCCAGCTCGCCCCGTTCGGCATCGTGCCGGACGAGACGCCGGACCTGTCCTGGCTCGACGCCGACATCTCCGAATTCGGCCTTCCGGAGCGCTTCGCCCTGCTGGTTCCCGGCTCCTCGCCCGGACGGCCCGACAAGCGCTGGCCGGTCCGCCGCTATGCCGAGGTGGCGGCGGCGCTGGCCGAGCGCGGCATCGTTCCGGCGGTGATCGGCACCGGCATCGAGCGCGACCTCGCCCGTGGCATCGCCGACACCTGCCCACAGGCGGTCGACCTCACCGACCGCACCAGCGTGCCGGAACTGGGCGGGCTGGCGCGCCGGGCCTGGGGCGCGGTCGGCAACGACACCGGCCCGACCCACCTGATCGCCGCGGTCGGCTGTCCCACCGTGGTGGTGTTCTCCGACGCCTCCAACCCGATCCACAGCACCGGCCCGCGCGTGCTGATCCACCACCGCCCCGATTTCAACGACATCGACAGCGCCGGCGTCGTCGAGGCGCTGGACCGCGCGCGGGAGTTGGGAGGCTCCTAACGGCAGAAGGGAAACGGCGCCACCTTGGGCATGTAGATCGGGATCCACTCGCAATGGGTCACCGGGTTGGGCAGCTTGCGGGTCTCAATGATCGGCCAGGCATGGGCGGCGACCACCACCAGCGCCACGCCGCCCAGGATCCAGCGCCGCGACTTGGTCCGGTCCAGCAGCCCCGGCATCCGCGCCAGCACCCAGGCCGCCGACAGGATCGCCAGCGGGTCGGTATAGGCGGCATAGGCGCGCTGGAAGCCGCGCAGCGAGAACAGCGACTCCAGCCCCCAGGCGACCAGCAGCAGGAACAGGGCCTGCGCCGCCGCCAGCCTTTCCCCCCGCCGCCACAGCACCACCGCCCCGGCCAGGGCGAACCACTCCACGATGATGGTCTGCGGGATGTTGTCGGGATGCAGCACGATGGTGCGGATCGCCAGCGTCCTGCCGATGCCGGCCAGCAGCAGGCCCAGCGTCCCCTGCCCGACCACGTTCCCCTGGCCCTGCAACTCCGCCCCATGCCGCCAGGAGGAGAAGACGAACATGTGCTCGACGAAGTTCGCGACGGCGATGGCGTTCTGCTCGTTCCAGCGGATGTCGAGCGCCAGCAGCCCGACCGCCAGCCCCAGCAGCACCGCCGCCGCCCCGGCCATCGCGCGGGCCGCCGGCACCCGGTGGACCGCCGCATGGACCAGGATGCCGACCAGCACCCAGCCGGCGACGATGCTCTGATACCCGCCGCCCGACAACCCGCCGCCGACGGGAGTATAGGGATAGACCGCCCGCCCCCAGCCGGCCAGCCCGGCCCGGATCAGCCCGAAGGCCGGCTCTGCCGCCACGGCCGCCAGCAGCCCGGCCAGCACGGCAACGCCCCAGCCGGCTCCAGACGCAGGCTCCGGTTCCGACCGCCGCCCGAACAGGATCGCCGCCACCGGCAACCCCATCGCCAGGAACACCGCCTGCACCTTGGTCACCATGGCCAGCCCGACCAGCAGGCCGCCCAGTGCCAATTGAAGGAGCGACGCGCCGCCGCAGTTCCGCCCGTCCGCCGGCCGCACCGCTCGCAGGACCAGCAGCAGCCCCAGCACGACGAAACCGGCCGACAGCAGGTCGGTGCGCATCTGCCGCCCCTGCGCCGTCAGCCCGACGCCGAAGGCCAGCAGGATGCCGGCCAGCAACGCCACCCGCCGGTCCTCCACCAGCCCGCGCAGCAGCGTGGCGTAGCTGACGGCGAAGGCGGCGGTCAGCAGGATCGACAGCGCCCGCCCGGCCTGGACCAGCGACTGCCACACGGCTTCGGTCCCCGCGATATCGCTGCCCGGCGGCAGGGCCGACAGGCTGGCGACCGGCAGCAGCCCGACCGCATGCAGCAGCCGGTACCAGAGGTCGATCACCAGGAAATAGCCGTAGCCGGGATGGTCGAAATACTCCTGCGGCAGCCCGTCGCCGAACAGCAGCCCATGATAGGCCAGCACCAGGTCCTGGTCGGAATGCACCCAGTAAGGCAGCCGGAACCCGACCAGCAGGACCGACAGGGCCATCGCCGCCGCCAGCCCGGCGCAGAGCAGCCACCAGGGTGCCGCCGCGACGCGGTCGAGCAGAGAGGGACGGGAGGCGGAGGGTGCAGACATCATGATTGGCACGGCTCACGGTTCAGGTCGGCCGCCTTGTGGCATGGAACAGGTCGGTTGGGAACCATCTCCCGTTCCACCTGGGAACCAGACGCTTGCTCCGGTGTTGCCCTCATGGAACGGCGGAGTCGGGAGTCTCCGCCTCTTTCGTGGTGCCTCGCACGAGTGGCTTTGCAACGTTGGCGGGTCGCTGCCACAAAATACGGTATGGCAGACCCGTTGGGCAGACAATTGCCGGACAGACACATGGGGAACTCGATGGCCGATACCGACGATATCCAGGAGCGTATCCGACGCCGCGCCCACGAGTTGTGGGAGAGCGAGGGCCGTCCGCACGGCCGCGATTCCGACCATTGGACCCAGGCCGAAGCGGAAGTCCGCGGCGCCAGTGCGCTGGAGCCGACCGGCAAGGTCGCCGGCTCGCGCAAGAAGCCCCCGGTCTCCAAGGCCACTGTCAAGGCGGCCGGCAAGAGCACACGCGCCGCCGCCGAATCCCTGTCGGAGGTCGCGAGCGCCCCGGCGGAGAGCGCCAAATCGGAAGCCGCAAAACCTGCTAAGGCCAAGCCCGCTTCCTCCAAGGCAAAGGCGGACGACGTCCCCAAGCCCGCAGCTGGGAAGGCTGCTGCCAAATCCCCGGCCGCCAAGCCTCCGCGCGCCTCGAAGAAGGACGGCGGCAAAAGCGCCACGGCCAGCTGATCCCCGGCCTTCCCTACCGGAACCCTGCGGCCCCGGAGCCGGTTGTCAGGCCATCCCTGCAATTTTCTCCTGAGGAACCGTCATGGCCAGCATGCCGTCGATGGACGACTGCATCCGCAACTGCACCGACTGCCACACGATCTGCCTGGAAACCGTCGCCCACTGCCTCACCAAGGGCGGTGCGCATGCGGAGGCCGGGCATGTCCGCCTGCTGCTGGACTGCGTCGATATCTGCCGCACCAGCGCGGATTTCATGATCCGCGGCTCCCGCTTCCATCACCTCACCTGCGGTGCCTGCGCCGAGATCTGTGCGGCCTGCGCGTATCAGTGCGACCGCATGGCCGACGACGCGATGATGAAGCGATGCGCCGAGATGTGCCGCCGCTGCGCCGAAAGCTGCCGGGCAATGTCGCACATGGCCGCCTGACCGGGCCGCCTGACCGGGCCGCCTGATCCAGGCAGCGCCTACTCCATCACCGCCGCTTCCTCCGGTGCCGGGGCTCCCGCCTTCGGCCGCCGGAGCAGCAGCAGCATCGGAATGACCAGAAGCGCCACATACATCATCAGCTTGAAGTCGTCGATGTAGGCGATCATCGCCGCCTGCTGGGTGACCAGGGCGTTCAGCATTGCCAAGGCCTCGGGCGCGCCGGTCACCTGCTCCGTCATCATCGGCGAGAAGGGCGTCAGATGTGCGGCGAGGCTGGCGTGATTGACCTGGGTGTTCTGCGACAGCAGGGTCATCACCACCGAGATGCCGACGCCGCTGCCCAGGTTGCGGACCAAGCTGAACAGGCTGGCGGCATCGGTGCGCAGCCGCGGCTCCAGCGTGGCGAAGGCGATGGTGCTGAGCGGCACGAACACCAGCCCCAAGCCCAGCCCCTGCACCACGCCGCTGACGATGATCGGCTCGCGGTCCATCACGATGGTGAAGCCGGTCATGTACCACAAGGACCAGCTGGTCAGCAGCACGCCCGCCAGGATCAGCAGCCGGGCGTCCACCCGGCGCACCAGCCGGCCGACCGCCAGCATCGAGATCATCGTGCCGACGCCCCGCGGCGCCAGCACCAGCCCGGTGGTGACCGTGGGATAGCCCAGCAGGGTCTGCAGCATCGGCGGCAGCAGCGCCATGGTCGCCAGCAGGATCACGCCGATTACGAAGATCAGGATCAGCCCGGTGACGAAGTTGCGGTCGCGCAGCAGGGCCGGGTCGAGAAAGGGTTCGGTCTTTGTATTGCCATGGGCGGTGGCGATGTGGATGGCGAAGACCCAGAAGGCGCAGGCGGCCAGGGCCGTCTCGATCCAGATCTCGGTCGCGCCGAACCAGTCCAGCTGCTCGCCCCTGTCCAGCAGCATCTGGAAGGCGCCGACCGCCAAACCCAGCATGGCGAAGCCGAAGAAGTCGAAGCTGCGGAGGCGACCCTTGGTCTCGTGCAGGAAGACCGCCATGCCGGCGAAGGCCAGCAGCCCGACCGGCAGGTTGATGTAGAAGACCCAGCGCCAGCTGAAGCTGTCGGTCAGCCAGCCGCCCAGCGTCGGCCCGGCGATGGGGCCGACCATGATGCCGGCGCCCCACAGCGCCATCGCCTGCCCGTGCCGCTCCTTCGGGTTGATGTCCAGAAGCACCGATTGAGACAAGGGCACCAGCGCCGCGCCGAAGATGCCCTGCACCAGCCGGAAAGCCACCATCTGAGGCAGGCTGCCCGCCAGTCCGCACACCACCGAGGCGGCGGCGAAGCCGGCCACCGCGATCAGGAACAGCCGCTTGCGCCCGAACCGGTCGGCCATCCAGCCGGTGGCCGGCGTCGCGATGGCGGCAGCAACGATATAGGAGGTCAGCACCCAGGTGATGGTGTCCTGCGCCGCCCCCAGGCTGCCCTGCATGCTGGGCAGGGCGACGTTGGCAATGGTGGTGTCCAGCACCTGCATGATGGTGGCGAGCATGATCGACACGGTGATCATGCTGCGATGCTTCACCTCATGCGGGGCTCCGGGGGATTGGGGAGCGGCCATTGGGATGGCTTACCGGATCGCCGCGACCGCATTGCCGATGGCACCCGGCAATGGGCGGCGGTAATGGGTGTCGACCTCCACCTCGGCGCTCAGGCCGGTGCGCAGCGGCACGGCGTCGCCACCAGTCCCGTCGATGCGCAGGCGGACCGGCACGCGCTGCACCACCTTCACCCAGTTGCCGGTGGCGTTCTGCGCAGGCAGGATCGAGAATTCCGATCCGGTGCCGGCGCCGATGCTCTCGACATGGGCGGTCAGGATGCGGCCGGAATAGGCATCCAGCACCACGGTCGCGGTCTGGCCGACCGCCATATGGGTCAGGTCGGTCTCCTTGAAGTTGGCTTCGACCCAGCTCGACCCGCTCATCACCAGACTGACCGCCGACAGCCCGACCGAGGCATATTGCCCGACCTGAAGCCGGCCGGTCTGGCTGACCACGCCGTCGGCCGGTGCCGTCACCACGGTGTGGTCGAGATCGCGCTGCGCGGTCGCCTTCTTCGCCAGTGCCTCCAGCACCGTCGGATGTCGGTCGGTGGGAATGTCGGGATCGCCACCAAGGGCAGCGCGGGCGCTGATCACCGCCTGCTTTTCCGTGTTCAGATCCTGCTGCGCCGCCATCAGGTCGTGCCGCACCGAATCGTAGGTTGCACGCGCGGCGACGCCGGTCTTCAGCAGGTCCTGCTGGCGCTGGAACTCGCGCTGTTCGAAAGAGACTTTTCTTCCGCGGCGGCCTGCTTGGCCTGTGCCTCTCCCAGGTCGGCGCGCAGTTGCTCCACCTTCAGGCGGGCTGAGGCCAACGCCGCGTCCGCCTGCTGCAAAGCCAACCGGTAGGGCTCCTCGTCGATTCGGAACAGGAGGTCGCCGCGATGGACCGGCTGGTTCTCATGTACCGCCACCTCGACAATCCGGCCGGAGACATCCGGGCTGATCGTCACCTTGTCCTGCTGGACGTAGGCATTGTCGGTCGAGACATAGCGTCCGCCCATGACATACTCATACCCACCACCGACCGCCACCAGCAGCGGCAGGGCGGCCATCAGCAGCCAACGACGCCAGCGTGTCCTTCGGACAAGCTTGGCAGCCGGATTCTGAGCATCCGGGCGGGTATCGGTATCGCGGTCGGTCACGGCGGTCATTGCGGTCGGATCCCGAAGGAAAAGACGGGTGCGTCAGGCTTTGGCGGCGATCTTCTCGGCAGTGATCGTCCCGGACGGATCGGCGCGACGGTCGGACAGGTTGGCGCGCATGTGGGACAACATCTCGACCAGCTTGGCTTCGGCATCCGGCGGAAGGCCGGCCAGTGCCTCCGCATAGATGTCGGAGGCAAGCGCCCGACCCTGCTCAAGCACCGCATGCGCCTTCGGTGTCAAGTGTGGCAACCGGGCCCGTCGATCGGTCGGATCAGTGCGACGTTCGAGCCATCCGCCTTCTTCCATGCGGTCGATCTGTCGGCACAGCGTGATCGGTTCGATCTCCAGCAAATCGGCCAACGTCGCCTGCTTGATCCCCTCGTTGCGGGCCAGCGTGGCGATTACCGACCATTGTGCGCGGGTCAGACCAAGATGGCGGGCGCGCTGGTCGAAGCGGACGCGCATCATGCGCGCCGTATCGGTCAGAACAGCCCCCAGGCTCATCGAATAGGGATTTACGGATCGAGGGTCCATAGAAGAGGGCATCGGCAGATCATAAGCTTACTTATCAGTTTACCAAAAATAATAAGTCTGCTTATCTTCGGCAATCCTCACGGCGTGCATGGCAGGGCCACGCCGATGTCGCGCCTCCGGCGCCTGAGACAGGATCGCGCCTCTGGCGTGCGCGACAGGAGATTGCTAAGGTGCCCACCCGTTTCGTTCCATTCCTTTCGCCAATTCGCCCAAATCGACCAGCTGAGGACCGATCCATGCCGCACTACCGTTCCCGCACCTCCACCCACGGCCGCAACATGGCGGGCGCGCGCGGCCTGTGGCGGGCGACCGGCATGAAGGACGGCGATTTCGGCAAACCGATCATCGCCATCGCCAACTCCTTCACCCAGTTCGTCCCAGGCCACGTCCACCTGAAGGATCTGGGCCAGCTGGTGGCCCGCGAGATCGAGAAGGCCGGTGGCGTGGCGAAGGAGTTCAACACCATCGCGGTGGACGACGGCATCGCCATGGGCCATGGCGGCATGCTGTACAGCCTACCTTCGCGTGAGCTGATCGCCGACGCCGTCGAGTACATGGCGAACGCCCACTGCGCCGACGCGCTGGTCTGCATCTCCAACTGCGACAAGATCACCCCCGGCATGCTGATGGCCGCGATGCGGCTGAACATCCCGGCGGTCTTCGTGTCCGGCGGCCCGATGGAGGCCGGCAAGGTCAACTGGCGCGGCAAGGTGAAGTCGGTCGACCTGATCGACGCCATGGTCGCCGCCGCCGACCCGACCGTCTCCGACGAGGAGGCTGCCGAAATGGAACGCGGGTCCTGCCCGACCTGCGGCTCCTGCTCCGGCATGTTCACCGCCAACTCGATGAACTGCCTGACCGAGGCGCTCGGGCTGTCGCTGCCCGGCAACGGCACAATCCTGGCGACCCACGCCGACCGCAAGGAACTGTTCCTCGCCGCCGGTCGCCTCGCAGTCGACCTCTGCCGCCGCTGGTATCAGGAGGAGGACGCCACCGCACTGCCACGCGGCATCGCTACCAAGGAAGCGTTCGAGAACGCGATGACGCTGGACATCGCCATGGGCGGCTCGACCAACACCGTGCTGCACATCCTGGCGGCTGCGCAGGAAGGCGGCATCGACTTCACCATGGCCGACATCGACCGGCTGTCGCGCCGCGTCCCCAACGTCTGCAAGGTCGCTCCCGCCGTCTCGGACGTGCATATCGAGGACGTGCACCGGGCCGGCGGCATCTTCGGCATCCTGGGCGAATTGGACCGCGCCGGCCTGCTGAACCGTGATACCCCGACCGTGCATGCCCCGTCGCTGGGCGAGGCGCTGGACCGCTGGGACGTGATGCGCACCCAGGACCAGTCCGTCCACACCCTCTATCGCGCTGCCCCTGGCGGCATCCCAACCGTCGTGCCCTTCAGCCAGGAACGCCGCTGGCCGGAACTGGACCTCGACCGCGAGAAGGGCGTGATCCGCAAGGCCGAGAAGGCCTTCAGCCAGGACGGTGGCCTCGCCGTGCTCTACGGCAACATCGCGGAGAACGGCTGCATCGTGAAGACGGCGGGCGTCGACGCCTCCAACCTCGTCTTCGCCGGCCCGGCTCGGGTTTTTGAAAGCCAGGACGAGGCCGTCGCCGGTATCCTCGGCGACGTTGTCAAGGCGGGCGAGGTGGTCGTGATCCGTTATGAGGGTCCGCGTGGCGGTCCCGGCATGCAGGAGATGCTGTACCCGACCAGCTACCTGAAGTCGAAGGGGCTGGGCAAGGCCTGCGCCCTGGTCACCGACGGCCGCTTCTCCGGCGGCACCTCCGGGCTGTCGATCGGCCACGTCTCGCCGGAAGCGGCGCAGGGCGGCGCCATTGGTCTGGTGGAGAACGGCGACCGCATCGAGATCGACATCCCCAACCGCATCATCCGTCTCGCCGTCGATGATCAGGAGATGCGGCGCCGTCGTGACGCGATGAACGCCAAGGGCGTCGATGCCTGGAAGCCGGCCAGCCGCGAGCGTGTGGTTTCCCCGGCGCTCCGCGCCTATGCCGCCCTGACCACCAGCGCCGACCGTGGGGCCGTGCGCGACGTGACCCAAGTTGAGAACATCGCCGTCAGCCGCTGAATGCGGTTGATCGAAGAGCGCCGGCAACACTCGAGTCAGGCACAACCGACATTCATCACAAGTAACAATCAAGGCGCCGCGCAAGTCGCGGCGCTTTCTTTTTGCCAGAAATTACATACACAGATATGTCGGTTTCCGCCTGCGCGAAAATCTTCGGGTGTCGTATCGCTCGGATGTTCGCAAAATTCGAAATGCATGCTCTAATATGCCAACGCGAATTCCGCGAGGGGGGCGGACGTGGCGGACACCATGTTGGGCGCAGCGACGGACGAAGGCCGTCCCTGGCAGGAGGCATCTCGCCTGCCGGGCGATAAGCCGCGCGAACGCAAGGTGGTCACGGCGATGTTCGTCGACATCGTCCGCTCCTCCGCCATGGTGGCAGGCCGTGATCCGGAGGACGCGGACGACCTGCTCCTCTCGATCCTGAATCGTGTGACGGAGGCGGTGCCGCGCTTCGAAGGCACTGTCACCCAAATGCTGGGCGACGGTTTCCTGGCAACCTTCGGCGCCCCGGGCGCCAAGGAGGACCATGCGCTGCGTGCCTGTCTCGCCGCACAGGACATCCTCAGCGCCACCCGCGACGAACAGGGGCGGCCGCTCTTCCAAATCCGCATCGGCATCAGTTCGGGCGATGTCGTCGCCCATGTGGTGAGCAACGGCCTGTGGACCGATTATCGCGCGGTCGGTGAATGCGTCCATATGGCCGCCAAGCTGCAACAGCGTGCGGCTTCCGACACCGCGCAGCTCAGCCGGGACACGCTGGACCTCATCCCGGTCGGCGTGGCGGTGCGCCCGATGGGAAGCCTGCGGCTGTCCGACGAGGTGGAGCCAATGCCGGCCTTCCTGCTCGACGGGGCCCGTGCGGTCCGCCGAACCGCCACCGATCTGCTATCCGCCACCGATGCCCATTATGTCGGCCGGGAGCAGGAGGTGGCGACCCTCTTCGCCATCGCCGACTCAGTGGAAGCCGGAGCACCCGCCCAGCTTCTGCTGCAGGGTGACGCCGGGATCGGCAAGTCCCGCCTCGTCGGCGAATTTCTGCGCGACCCGCGCAGCCGACGCTGGACGTTGCTGCAATGGCCGCAGATGCCGATCCGCCGGCTGGCTGATCCCGACGACCTCGAGGCGGTGGCGTTGAGCTTGGCCGAACAGGTGGCCGGTTGCGCCTGCGAGGAAGGCATCAGCTGGGTCTGTGAGGCAGCGCGCCGCCGGTCTGGTTCACTGGCAGGCGATGCCGTACGTGCGCTGTTCGGCCGGCCTGGAATAGACCCGCTGTGGAGCGGTCTGGACGCGGCGCAACGTCTGTCGTTGGGCATTGAGGGCTTGGTGGGGGCGACGCTCGAATTGGCGACCCCGTCCGAAGCCGGCAGCGGAAACGCCACGAGATGCGAGACGACGATCGAAGAGGCAAGCGGTGCGGTAGGCCGGCCGCTGCTGGTCTTGGTCGAGGATGCCCATTGGGCCCGCCCGGTCATGGTGCGGTTGCTGGACCGGCTGGCGGAGGCATTGCCGGGTTCGGAAGCCCGCCTGCTGCTGCTCGCCACCCGGCGTCCGCCCCCACTGGGGCCGGAGTCGGAGGAACGGGGTTGGAAAGGCCGTCCAGGCGGGCGACACATCGATCTGGGAATGCTGTCGCCGGATCAGGTCCAGCGCTTTTTGGCCCATTGGCTCGGCCCGGACTGGTCGCTCGTGGAATTGAAGACCCAGGTCGCCAGCCGGTGCCAAGGCGTTCCACTCTATCTGGAAGAGGTGCTGCGCACGCTGGAGGCGTCGAACGCCATTGAAGGCACGCCGGGCGCTTACCGGCTTGTCGACCCGCTGGTGGTCCATAAGCTGCCGCGCACGCTGCACGCCCTGCTCGCCGAACGCATGGACATGATGACGCTTGAACGGCGCCGACTGCTGATGAATGCCGCCGTGATCGGCACCACCTTCGACGTCGGGCTGCTCCATGCACTGACCGGGCTGGTCACGCCGATCCTGTCCGACTCCCTGGCTTATCTGGAACGCGCCGGCTTCGTGCTGCGCACCCGTCTGCTGCCCAACCTGGAATACTCCTTCAAGCACGCGCTGATCCAGGAGGTTGCCTACGCCACCCTGACCAAATCCGATCGCCGGGCGCTGCATGCCCGCGTGCTGGAGGCGCTGCGCCACCGCCGCGATCACGATCTGCCCAACCGCTTGGACCTGCTGGCACATCATGCCTTCATGGCTGAGAACTGGCCGGCCGCACATCTGTTTGGCCGGCGTGCCGGTGAAAGGGCAGAAAGTCGCTCTAAATTGGAGGATTCCAGCCGGCATTACGCCAACGCTCTCGCCGCGGTGCGGCATCTGCCCGACCATCCGAGGAATACAGCGCGTCAGATCGATCTGCTGATCGCACTTCCGCGATCCCTGCTGCCGCGCGGGTCGATGGGTGTGGACGACCATCTGCAGCGGGCCATCGCCATGGCCCGGGAATCCGGTGACCGCATCCGTTACGCCCGTGCCTGCTCAATGCTGGCGTCGTTCCTGTGGACTTTCGGCGATCTCAATCAGGGGCTGGCACTCTGCCAGGACGGCCTGTCCGCACTGGACGACCAGGACGACCGCCGCACCCGGGTCCAGCTTCTGTTCCGGTTGGGCGGTCTGCAAACGGACAAGGGGCTCTTCGTCGACGCTCTGGAAACATTCGAGAATGGCTCCGGCATGCTCACCACGTCCCGCCCATACGACCGCTACGGATTGGCAACAGTCGCGCAGGTGCATATGGGCAGCATCGCAGCACGCTGCCTTGCCCAATTGGGACGGGCAGAAGAGGCAGTGGAGGCTGGTCGCCGATCGGTCGGGATCGCCGAGGACAGCAATCACCTCTTCTCAAGATTGTTTGCCCTAACGCATCTGGGATGGACGCATATCATCTGCGGACATTTAAAAGACAGCATTCCCGCATTCGAGGCGGCACTGTCCATTGGACACGCCATACATGCGCCGCTTCTGCTGCCGCTGGTCATGGGTGGCATCGGATATGCTTCGGTCCTGACAGGAAATCGGGAGTCCGGCTTCGCGATGTTCGATCGCAGCTTTGCGCTTTTCCACCAGCAAGGCGGTGGCCATGGGCGGCTTCACCCACTTGGGCGCGTTCCCCAGGTTATGATCTGGTATGCTCAGGCGCTTGCTAACACTGGAAAGCTGGAAGAAGCCATTCAGGCCGCCCGAAACGGGCTGGAGATTGCCCGCAATACCTCTCAGACGTCATTGGTGGCGAATGCCGGAAAACTGCTGACGTCTTTCAGCACTCAGAGCGAAGGTATCATGCACACGAAAAGATCAAGAATATCTGCCCAATAATAATTGATTTTGGGGAAATTTCATATTTTGTCTCTTCCTCGGAAATAATCCAACACAAAACTGCGGATTTCACTACTCAGCGCCACGCTTTCGGAACGACGAGCATCCAGCTTTGCGCAGAGTTGCTTGGTCAACAGCCCCTCAGACTGGGCGATTGCATCCAGACCGTCCCACACTGCATTTTCAAGCCGCACGCGTCTTTGGCCACTTCCGACCGGAACGACACGAACCGACATGACGGGCCAGTCGATCAGCACGGATAAATGGCTGGACCGATCTTCACGCCGCGTGCTGGCAGTGTTCAGCATTGCATAGATCTCCTTGACCGCCGCCGTCACAGACACAACCGGCTTGATGTGCCGTGTTATCCCAACACCAATGTTCGCAAAGTGAAAAACTTCACAGCGCAAGTTAGTTAGAATTCGAAGAAATGAGCACATCACCTCATACCAAGGAGACGAACGATGTCGCTCAATCTGTCCCAGTCGTCGATGGTCCGTGGCGCCGATGGCCGTCTGTATAATGTTTCCGCTCAGGGAGTGACCGAGATCGCTGAGGTTCAGGCCTCGACGACGCGCAATCTCGTCCGCTCCGGCGACCGCAGCACCTTCGACGCCGCCGATCACGAGGCCGGCCGTTACAGCATCACCCCGGGCGCCTGATCGGGATCCCGGTTCCGGTTCTTCGGACCGTGGCCACCAGCATCAATGAGGCGCTGACCGGCCACGGACCCGGGAACGGGAGGCACCTTCGATTTTCCTCTTCCCGGCTCTCCTTTCGCCTGGACACATCGCGATGCCCTTCGATCTGCTCGATGTCAAAGCCTCCGTTTCGGATGCGGTGAAGGCCCACACGGTCGGCACCCACCGGGTCATGGCTCCCGAACAGACCCTGGCTCGGGTTGCCCCGTTCCTGCCGATCATGGGGATCACCCGGGTTGCAAACGTCACCGGACTGGATGCCGTCGGCGTTCCGGTGGTGATGGTGACGCGGCCGAACTCGCGTTCCGTCTCGGTGTCGCAGGGCAAGGGGGTGACACTCGTCGCCGCCAAGGCGTCGGGGGTCATGGAGTCGATCGAGAGCTACCACGCCGAACGCATTACCCTGCCGTTGAAGTTCGCCAGCTTCGAGGAGCTGCGCTGGACCCACCCGGTGGTGGACGTCGACCGCCTGCCCCGGTTGTCGACCGGAAGCTTCAACCCTCACAGCCCCATCCTGTGGATCGAGGGCCAGGATCTGCTGAACGGCGGCCCCAAATGGGTCCCTTTCGAGATGGTCCACCTGAATTTCACCGTGCCGATGGCTCCCGGCCACGGCGCTTTCCTGGCCGGTTCCAACGGATTGGCGTCGGGTAACCACAAGGTCGAAGCGATCAGTCACGCGATCACCGAACTGGTGGAGCGTGACGCGACCACCCTGTGGCACCTGCAGGATTCCGCAGTCCAGGCGGCTACCCGCATCGACCTCGACAGCATAGACGATCCGGTCTGCCGCTCGCTGATCGACCGCTTCGAGGCCGCTGGCGTCGCCGTCGGGGTGTGGGAGACCACCAGCGACGTCGGCCTGCCCGCCTTCCTCTGCCGCATCGTCGATCGTGAGGACCTGCCCCAGCACTCTATCCGCCCGGCCAGCGGCATGGGCTGCCATGTGGCTCGCGAGATCGCCCTGTCCCGCGCGCTGACCGAAGCGGCGCAGAGCCGTCTGACCTTCATCGCTGGCGCCCGCGACGACATGCCCCGTGCCGAGTATGAGCGCCACCTCGACCCCGCCCACCACGCCCGCTGGAAGGCTATGATCGTCGAGGGTTCAGGCAAGCGTTGCTTCCGTTACTGCCCGACCAGCGCCGCCCCCACCATTGAGGCCGACCTCGCCCATCAGCTCGACCGGCTGCGCGCCGTCGGCATCGAAGAGGCGGTGGCGGTCGACCTGACCAAACCCGAGTTCGGTATCCCCGTCGTCCGTGTCGTCGTTCCGGGACTGGAAGGTAGCGACGAATCCCCCGATTACCTGCTGGGCGAACGCGGACAGCGCGTGCTCTGCAGCCAAGCCATGGAGAAGGCGGCATGAGCGGCGTCTATATCTTTCTCGGCCCCACCCTACCGTGCGAGGACGCGGCACTGGAACTGGACGCCACTTATCTGCCGCCGGTCGCCCAGGGCGACGTTCTGCGGCTGTGCGCGGAAAAACCAGCGGCCATCGGCATCATCGACGGCTTCTTCGAAAGTGTGCCGTCGGTCTGGCACAAGGAAATACTCTACGCCATTCATGCAGGCATTCCGGTGTTCGGTGCCTCCAGCATGGGAGCGCTGCGCGCGGCCGAGCTGTATCCCTTCGGCATGATCGGTGTCGGCGCCATCTTCGAGGCGTTCCGCGACGGCCGGCTTGAGGATGACGACGAGGTGGCGGTGATCCACGGTCCGGCCGAACTGGGATACACCTCCCTATCGGAGGCGATGGTGAACATCCGCCGCACCCTGTCCGATGCGGTGGCCGAGCGGGTGCTGAGCGCGGAAACCGCCCTTCGATTGGAGTCAATCGCCAAAGAACTGCCCTACCGAGAGCGCGGTTATGGGCGGATGCTGCGGCTGGGTGGCGATATCGGTCTGCAGGCCGCCGAATTGACCGCTTTCCGTAGCTGGCTGCCGCAGGGGCGTTTCGACCAGAAGCGGCAGGACGCCAAGGCGATGCTGCGCACCATGGCACGGTGGCTGGGCCGCTCGACCGGTGAAGACGTGCCGAGCGAAGCGCGTTTTCATTTTGAACGCACCATCTTGTGGGAACGGGCCATGCGCGATGCGGCACCACTCGCGATGTAAGCGCGTTTTGGCTAGACTGATCGCGCCGGAGTGGCGATCACCGCCGAGCCGGCGCGAAACTGTGTCTGGACGGACGGATGAACGCGCCTGTGGATGTCGCGGCTGTGCTGAGGCGCAACCGACTGCTCGGGGAACTTGACGCCGACCAGATGGCGGAGATGGTAACGCTGGGCCGTATGGCTCGTTTCGATACCGAGCAGATTATTTTCGACAAGGGTGACCCGGGCGATAGCCTGTTCGCAGTTTTGAAGGGCCAAATCGCCATCCGCACCTCATCGGCGGACGGCAAGACCATGCTGCTGAACATCCTGGAAGCAGGCGATGTCCTGGGCGAGATCGGGCTGATCGATGGCCGGGAACGGACAGCCGCAGCTGTCGCCCTGCGGCCGGTCGAACTGTTCCGGATTGACCGCGCCGACTTCATCCCCTTCCTCGAACGCCACCCACGCTTGTGCACCCGCATGATGATCGTCCTATGCGACCGGCTGCGCTGGGTATCGGAGAACATTGAGGATGCCGTGTTCCACGATGTTCCGCGCCGGCTCGCCCGCCGGTTGCTGCTGCTGTCGGACAGCTACGGGCAACCGACCCCGGCCGGCTTGCGGCTGACCTTGCCCCTGTCGCAGGAGGCACTGGCGAACATGCTTGGCGTCACCCGCGAAATGGTCAACAAATGCCTCGGTGCACTGCGCCGGACTGGCACAGTGACATATGCCAAAGGTTTCATCGTGATCAACGACTTGGCTTTGCTCAAGGACATGGCCGGGGATCCCGAGCGTGCTCCCTAGGGGGAATCCTTACCTGCCTAAAGTTTTGTTCCCAAAACCGGTTTTGGTCGCGTTATAATGTGCATGCGTTGGTGGCAATCGCACGGGTAGCACGAGGACTGAAAAGCATGTCGAGCGATGGGAACAGCAAAACAGGCGTTGATCAATCCACAGGCGTTGCCTCCCTGGCTTCCCGCACGCTGAAATTGTCTGGACGCGATGTTTCGATCAGGCTGGAGCCATCCTATTGGGAAGGGCTGGATGAGATCTGCCGGCGTGAAGACCTGACTGTAGACGAGCTGTGCGAAGATGTCCGTGAACGCATGGAACAACAGGCGCGCCGATTGCCCCGGTCGGGCGTTTCGCTGGCGAACGCCTTGAGGGTTTTCGTGGTTGGTTATTTCCGGCAGGCTGCGACCGAACGCGGCCATGCCCGCGCCGGCCATGGCCAGGGCCGTCCCTTCATCGCCACCCCGTTCGACACGCTTTCGGCAATCAGCGACAACTGAGACGCGGGAAGCACAGCAGGAAACACCCCGGGGACCGACCTTTCGATCCGCCCCCGTGACGTTTCAGCACCAGTCTTATCGAGGCCGCCTTACTGAGCGGTCCAGCCACCATCCATTGTCAAAGCCGCGCCGCGCATGTTGCCGGCGGCATCAGAGCACAGGAACACCGCCAGTTCGCCCAACTGTTCCGGCGTGACGAAGGATTTGGACGGCTGCTTCTCGCTCAGCAGTTCACGTCCGGCTTCTTCCACCGAAAGGTTGCGCGCGGCGGCGAGCGCGTCAATCTGCTTCTGCACCAGGGGCGTCAGCACCCAGCCCGGACAGATAGCGTTGCATGTGATATTGGTCTCCGCCAGTTCGAGCGCCGTCACCTTGGTCAGGCCGATCACACCATGCTTGGCTGCGACATAGGCTGACTTGTTGACCGACGCCACCAGCCCGTGGACCGAGGCAATGTTGATAACTCGGCCCCAGCCGCGGGACTTCATGCCCGGCAGGGCGGCGCGGGTGCCGTGGAAGACGGCCGACAGGTTGATGGCGATCACCGCGTCCCAACGCTCGACCGGGAAGGCATCGACCGGCGCCACATGTTGGATGCCGGCATTGTTGACCAGCACGTCCAGCCGGCCGTAGGCCGCCTCGGTCGCGGCGACCATGGCCTCGATCTCCTCGGGTTTCGACATGTCGGCGCCATTGTGGGCAACGCGTACACCGAACTCCTTGGAGATCGACTGACACAGCTCGGCAATGTAGCTGGAATCGCCGAAACCGTTCAGCATCAGATCGGCACCCTGGCCCGCCAACTGCCGTGCGATCCCAAGGCCGATGCCGCTGGTGGACCCAGTGACAAGCGCTGCCTTCCCCTTCAGATTCGTCATTCTTCTTTATCCTTCGATCGGCATGGAACGGAGGTCCGGGGCGATGATCAGTTCGCACCCGGTGTTGGCGATCACCTGCTCCACCGTGACACCGGGGGCGGTTTCCTTCAAGACGAGGCCGACGTCGGTCGGCTCGATGACGGCGAGGTCGGTCACCACCAGATCGACCCGGCGGACCGAGGTCAGCGGCAGGGCGCAGCACTCGACGATTTTTGCCTCGCCCTTGGCGCTGTGCTGCATGGCGACGATCACCCGGCGGGCGCCGGTGACAAGATCCATAGCCCCACCCATGCCCGGCACCATCTTGCCCGGCACCATCCAATTGGCGAGCCGGCCTTCGCGGTCCACCTGCAGGCCGCCCAGCACGGTTACGTCCAGATGGCCGCCGCGGATCAGCCCGAAGGAGAAGGCACTGTCGAAGGACGCCGCCCCCGGAAGGGCCGAAATGGGCGAGCCGCCGGCATCGGTCAGGTCATGATTCTCCGCCCCGGTAATCGGTCCGGACATGCCGACGATACCGTTCTCCGACTGGAAGAACACATGACGGCCGGCGGGGACATAGCGGGCGACCAGGGTCGGCAGGCCGATGCCCAGATTGACGAGGTCGCCGTCCATCAGCTCCAGCGCAACGCGCTTGGCGATCAGGGTCTTTTCATCCATGGCTCTCTACTCCCCCGATCAGCGCGCCGTCGCGGCGACGATATAATCGACCAGCACCGACGGCGTCATCACCGCGTCGGGCGGAATGCAGCCGACGGGCAGGATGTCCGTGGCCTCGGCGATCACGGTGGCGCCGGCCATCGCCATCAGCGGGTTGAAGTTGCGGGCGGTCAGCGCGTAGGTCAGATTGCCGTACAGGTCGGCCTGCTTGGCAGCGACCAGGGCGAAATCGGCCTTGATCGGCATTTCCAGCAGATAGGTGGCGCCGTCGATCTCGACCTTGCGTTTGCCCTCTTCCACCGTGGTGCCGACACCGGTGGGGGTCAGGACGCCGCCCATACCGACGCCGCCGGCGCGGATGCGCTCGGCCAGCGTGCCTTGCGGCACCAACTCCACCTCGATGTCGCCGGCGATCATCTGCTTCTGCGTTTCGGGGTTCAGCCCGATGTGGCTGGTGACGACGCGGCGCACCAGCTTTTCCACCACCAGCTTGCCCAGACCGTTGTTGGGCCGGGCAGTGTCGTTGGCGATGATGGTCAGGTCGCGCTTACCCTGGCGGATCAGTTCGTCCACCAGCCGGTTAGGACCGCCGACGGCCATGAAGCCGCCGATCAGCAGGGAGGCACCGTCGGGTATGCGCGCGACGGCGTCCTCCAGGGAAATAAGCTTGTTCTTCATGGTCAGACGATCCCGGTCATGTAATAGACGGCGATCACGAAGAAGACCGCCAGCGTCTTGATGCAGGTGACGGCGAAGATGTCGCCGTAGGACTGGCGGTGCGTCAACCCGGTGACGCCCAGCAGGGTGATGACGGCGCCGTTGTGCGGCAAGGTGTCCATGCCGCCACTGGCCATGGAGGCGACGCGGTGCAGCACCTCCATCGGGATGCCGGCGGCGTTGGCGGCGGTGATGAACTGGTCGGCCATCGCCGCCAGGGCGATGCTCATGCCACCGGACGCCGAGCCGGTGATGCCGGCCAGAGCGGTGACGGTCACCGCCTCGTTCACCAGCGGGTTCGGGATGGCGGACAGCGCATCACGGATCACCAGGAAGCCAGGCAGCGCCGCGATCACCGCGCCGAAGCCGTATTCCGACGCCGTGTTCATCGAGGCCAGCAGCGATCCGCCGATGGCGGCCTTGGTGCCTTCGGCGAAACGCTGGGACACCGGCTTCCAGGCGAAGGCCAGCACCATCAGGATGCCGCAGAGCAGAGCCCCTTCCACCGCCCAGATGCCGGCGACCGAGGAGACCTGCGTCACCAGCGGCTTGGCTCCGGGGGTCAGCGCCAGCTCGTTGGTGGCACCGTACACGCTGGGGATCGCCATCGTGAACAGCTTGTTCAGCACGCCGACGGCGACCAGGGGCGACAGCGCCAGGATAGGGTTCGGCAACGCCTCCGACGCCACGGTTTCCGGCTCGTTGGTATGGCCGCTGCCATAGCCCTCGCCGCGTGCGATGGCGGAACGGACGCGCCATTCCAGATACAGCAGGCCCAGCGTCAGGATGAAGACCGAGCCGATCAGGCCCAGCCAGGGGGCGGCATAGGCATCGGTCTTGAAGAAGGTGGTGGGGATGATGTTCTGGATCTGCGGCGTGCCCGGAAGCGCGTCCATGGTGACGGTGAAGGCGCCGAGCGCGATCACGCCGGGGATCAGGCGCTTGGGGATGTCGCCCTGCCGGAACATCTCGGCCGCAAAGGGATAGACGGCGAAGACAACGACGAACAGCGACACGCCGCCATAGGTCAGCAGCAGGCAGACCAGGACGATGGAGGTCACCGCACGCTCGCGTCCGACCAGCCTGATCACGGCCGAGACGATCGACTTGGAGAAGCCGGACAGCTCGATCACCTTGCCAAACACAGCGCCCAGCAGGAAGACCGGGAAGTACAGCTTCACGAAGCCGACCATCTTATCCATGAACAGGCCGGTGAAGATCGGCGGCACAGCGGATGGATCGGTCAGCAGCACAGCCCCCAGCGCCGCCACCGGCGCGAAGAGGATGACACTGAACCCCCGATAGGCGACCAGCATGAGGAACGCGAGCGCTCCCAGGCAGATCAGGAAACTCATTTGGACGGTGCTCCCTCGGTTATTCTTGTCGGAAGACCGACCTGACGGAGATCGGTTCCGGGCCGGACGGCTGAGTCAGCCGGCTATGGCCTATCGTGACGAACCCGCTACGGGTGCATGCGCGGGTATCAGCAAAGGCTATGCCACGAGAAACGCAGCCTGATCGTCGCAGGCGAAACCTTTGATGCAACTGACTTTTTGCACTGCACACAGAACTGCGGACTGAAGAATTGTCTTTTTAAGGAGACAAATGACAAAACAGTGGTCTCAATTATGAGATTTTATCTCGATCTATAGACAGTCTGGATGATCTGAAATGCTCCCGCAGATGGGAGATTAAGGGGGCCATCGGAAACCCGCTTGACCTTCCAGCCGCTGGAAGGCGCAGCCTTCAGCAATCACTTTCACGACTGCACCGTCAAAGGAGAAGATCATGCTGACATTGAAGGTTTCCGGGATGACCTGCGGCCACTGTGCCCAGACCGTGACCAAGGCCGTGGAGGCCCTTCCCGCCGTGGAACACGCCCTGGTCGACCTGAAGGCCGGTCAGGTCATGATCGAAGGCAGCGCTGACGAATCCGTCATCCGCCAAGTCATCGAGGATGCCGGCTATGAGGTACAGGGCCGGGCGTGAAGCGTCATTACCAAAAAAAGAAAATGGGCGCCGGACCAGAGTGGCCGGCGCCCATTCTCGGTGGCGTTTTTCCCGGAAGGTTCTTTGAAGGTCGTTATTTGGTCAAAATCAGCTTGTTGGCGCGGGTCACACGCAGGCGATAGCTCTGCCCGGCGTGCTGGATCACGATCTCGCGGCTGCCCGACATCAGGGGGCCGGATTCGATCACCGGCAGGGATGCGGCGAAGGAGGCGGGAGCGGAGACGGCGCTGTCGTGCATGGCGTGTCTTTCTTGCTGAACGGACGTTGCGGTCGGCGATGTCCGGGCGTGAACCCTGGATAGGACCCTACCCTCGCTTGCCGCTAATTGCAAGTCATTCTCATTCGCTTTTGCGAGGCGATCCCGCGCCTGCCGGATCAATCCCGGATCACGCGGCGGACCGCCCAACGCAGGCCCACCACCAGAAGCTTGTTGTACTCGTTGATCAGCAGGTTGGCGGTGCCGGGCCACATCCACCAGTCGTCAAGATGGACAGTGGGAGCGACGACGGGATGGGGAACCAGTTCCATGTCCGGCATCGCCATCGACAGCTCCAGCAGACTGCGGCGCATGTGGTAGTTGGCCGTCACCAGCCGCAGCGAGCGGAACCCCTGGTCATGCATCCAGTCCGCCGTTTCATAAGCGTTGCCGATGGTGCTGTCGGCGGAATAGCCCAGCGTGATGCAGCATTCCATTTCGGTCGGGGAGCGGCGTGACAGCTTCAGCAGCTCCTGCACATCCACGCCGTCATAGACGCCGGAAACGAACAGTTTTTTCGCCCGTCCGGCGGCCAGCAGTTCCAGCCCGGTGCCCAGCCGGTGGCTGCCGCCGGTCAGCACGACGATGGCGTCGGTCGGTCGGTCGGCATCGGCGCCGCTGGGGGAGGAGCGCGGAACGTCGGCCGCATACCAGAACAGCCCGGCCAGCCAGACCGCGGCCAGCACCAGCACGCCGGCCAGCACATGCGTGATCGCCCGCGTCATCACTCCGCTGCCTCGCCGCCGGCTCATCTCGCAGGTGACCTCATGGCATGGATTCCAGCGTGCGCAGCACGGTCCAGCGCGCGGTGACGAGCGCCAGCAGGGCCAGCGCTCCCGGCACCAGCAGCAGGGCCACCCATTGCCAGGGCTGCAATGCCAGGTCGGGCAGCAGGCTGGCCCGCAACCCCTGAGAAGCACGGTGCAGTCCGTACAGCGTGCCGCCGGCCAGCAGCAGCCCGATCCCGCCACCGCGCAGGCTCCGACCCACCACATGCCGCTCGAACTGGCGGGAGACATAGCGGTCGGTGGCGCCCATCAGATGCAGCAGTTCCACCACCGGCCGATGGATGGCAAGACCGGTGCGCACGGCAAAGACCACGGTCATCACCGCCGCCGCCCCGATCAGCAGAACCACGCCCAGCGCGGCCAGCCTGATCGCCCCGGCGAAGGAGCGCAGATCGGCCAGCCACACCGCATGATCGTCCAGGGTCGCCCCCGGTGCGGCCGAGGTCAGACGCAGGCGCAAGGCGGAGACATCGACCGGCCCGTCGGCGACGACGTCGATCAGCCGCGGCATCGGCAGCAGCGGGTCGGTCGCTCCAGCCCCGAGCCAAGGCTCCAGCAGCCGGGCGATTTCTCCCCCACCCAGCAGAGTGGCCGTCCGAACTCCGGGGAAGGAGCGCAGAACGGTCAGCGCCGCCTCCGCCCGCTCGTCGAGCGGAGCCACCGGGGCGCCCGGCATCGGCGCCACCTGGACGGTCAGCCCGCCGGCCAGCCCGCTGTCCCAGCGCTGCGCCATGTCCGACACCAGCATGGCGCCGGCCAGCGCCAGCGCCGCCAGGAACGCCATCAGCGCGGTGATCCAGCCGAGAAAGCGCGAGGAGGGATCGACCGCCAGCGGCAGGTCGGAGCGGGGCCGCATGGGACGAAGCGCCATGCCGTTACTCCCACGCAGAGTCGTTGGCCCGCGAGTCCTTCGCGCGGGCCTCGACACGGCCGCGCGCCGGCAGCACCATCATCCGCCCATTGTCGAGATGCAGGCGCGGATGGTCGAAACGGCGGATCAGCGCCTCATTGTGGGTGGCGATCACCACGGTGGTCCCCAGCTTGTAGAGTTCCTCGAACAGGTAGAGCAGCCGCATGCCGATGCCGTCGTCGACGTTGCCGGTCGGCTCGTCGGCCAGCAGCAGCCGCGGCCGGTTGATCACCGACCGCGCGATGGCGACCCGCTGCTTCTGCCCGCCCGACAGGGTCGAGGGCTTGGCATGCAGGTGGTTGCCCAGCCCGACCCACCGGAGGATCTCGCTGCAATGGGCGACCACGTCGGCCTCCGGCGTGCCGGCCATGCGCAGCGGCAACGCCACATTGTCCAGCGCCGACAGATGGTCGAGCAGCGCGAAGTCCTGGAACACCACGCCGATCTGGCGGCGCAGCTCCGGCAATTCGCGGCGGGTGACCAGCGCCATGTCGCGGCCGAACAGGGTGACCAGACCGCGCGAGGGCCGGTGGGCCAGATACATCAGCTTCAGCAGCGACGATTTGCCCGCCCCGCTGGCACCGGTCAGGAAATGGAAGGATCCCGGCTGCAGGGTAAAGCTGATGTCCCGCAGCACCTCCGCCTCGGTGCCGTAACGCAGGCCGACATTCTCGAAACGAATCACGGTTCCACCACGGCTGGACAACCCTTAGCACCCCACCCCTCCACGCCGGGGACAATGCACCCGGCCGGGGGCGGAGTCCACCCTGCCCGGCAAACGCCCACCATCTCCCGTCCCCTCTCTCCGCCCGCGCGGAATACTTGAGAAGTCGGCGAAGACCTGACAAGTTGCCGGCCATGATCTGGATCCGGTCCCTTGCCTTCAACATCGCGTTCCACCTCTGGACCGCGCTGATGTGCTTCGCCCTGCTGTGGATGCTGCTGCTGCCGCGTCCGCAGATGGTCGCGGTGGTGAAATGGTATCTCGGCACCGTCGGATGGCTGGAGCGCACGCTCGTCGGCATCCGCTACGAGGTGCGCGGACGGGAGAACCTGCCCGACGGTCCCTTCCTGCTGGCGGCCAAGCACCAGTCGGCGTGGGAGACGATGAAGCTCCACCTGCTGGTGAAGGACCCGGCGATCATCCTGAAGCGCGAGCTGATGTGGATCCCGATCTGGGGCTGGTACGCCGCCAAGGCGAAGATGATCCCGGTCGACCGCGGCGCCGGCGGGGCGGCGATCAAGTCGCTGATCCGCAACTCCCGCCCGGTGCGGGACGAGGGCCGCCCCATCGTGATCTTCCCCCAGGGCACCCGCGTGGCGCCGGGTGCCTACCGGCCCTACCGGATCGGCGTCGGCGTGCTCTATGAGAGCCTCGGCATCCCTATCGTGCCGATGGCGCTGAATGCCGGCCTCTACTGGCCGCGCCACAGCTTCCTGAAGCGTCCCGGCACGGTGGTGGTGGAGTTCCTGCCGCCGATCCTGCCCGGACAGCCGCGCGCCGAAGCGATGCGCGACCTGGAGGAGCGGCTGGAGGCCGCCAGCGACCGCCTCGTCACCGCCGCCGGCGGTCCGCCCACCCTGCGCCCGTCGCAGCCGGAACCGGCACCTGACAAGCGGACGGCGACCGTCGTCTCCTGACAGTTGGCGTAAGGGTCGGCCGCAACGGTTAATCCCTTGAGCACCGTCGCTTATCTGCCTACCTTCGCGCAATGAATCGTCGGGAGGGCCGGTTGAACCGGCTCCGGATGACGTGCGAGAGGAAGATGACGCAGACCGTGAAGCCCCGAAGGCCTACCCGGTGTCGGAATCGCCGGACGGAGCGATGGCGCGCCGCCGCCGTCGCCCTTCTGATGCTGGTGCAGCCGCTGGCGGCACCCGTCGGCGCCGTCCTGACCGCTCCCACGGCATCCACCCCGCTCGCCATCGCCGCCACGGCGGCGGCCATCACCCTGACGCCGCAGGAGGCCGAGGCCCGTGCCGGGTCCAGCAGCCGGTCGTCGGGCGGCTATTCGCGGCCGTCGCGCACCCCATCCGTCGGCAGCAGCAGTGGCGGCAGCAGCGGCGGATATTCCCGCCCCTCCACCTCGCGCACGCCGTCCACGGGATCGTCATCGACCGGAAGTGGCGGCTGGTTCTCCGGCGGTTCTTCGAGTTCGAGCGGCGGCTATGCCCGGCCGGGCAGCAGCGCCCCGTCGGTCGCGGCACCACCGACCTCGGCCGGCGACAAGGCCTTCAGCCAGCAGGGCTCGGCCGACGCGCTGAACCGTTACCGCAGCAAGCAGGAGGCCGACCGCACCCCGCCGGCCCAGCCCGGCGCGCCGCCGCCCACCGCTTCGACCCAGGGCGGCACCGGCGGGTCCAGCAGTTCCAACTGGAGCTGGGGATGGGGCGGCTCGTCCTACCGCACGCCGTCGACGCGCCCGGCGCCGGCCAACCCCTATGGCGGCTATGGCTGGAGCCCGCCGCCCTACACCGTCAGCGCCCCGCGCCGCTTCGGCATCTGGGACGGGCTGTTCCTGTGGTTCATGCTCGACACGCTGACCCGGCCGGGCCATGCCGCCTTCTTCCACAACAATGCCGACGACCCCGGCTATCGCGAATGGCGGCAGGAGGCCGACCGGCTGGCCCGCGACAATGCGGAGCTGCGCGGCAAGCTGGACCAGCTCGACCAGTCGATGACGGCCCAGGCCGGCACCCCGCGCCAGGCCGGACAGTTGCCGCCCGACGTGCCGGCGGAGCTGGCCCGCGCCGATTCGGCCAGTTCGATGGACAGCGCCAGCGCCGTCCAGGCATCGCGCGGGTCCGGGCACGGCTTCTGGTGGTGGGGCCTGCTGCTGCTCGGCGTCGCGGTGCTGTTCCTGCTGTGGCGGGCGCGGCGCCGGATGGATGCGCCCTCCAAACCAAATCCAGTCGCCGGCAGCCCCGTTTCCACGGGTTCCGGCTCCAAGGGAGGATCGGACGTGCCCCTGTTCGGAACGCTCGGCAATTACGTGAACCAGAAGCTCAGCGGCAAGGCCTACAGCCCGTCGCTGTTCCGGCTGGGCATGACCGTCACCATCGACCCCACCCCCTTCCTGCTGGCCGAAAGCGCCACCAAGGTGAAGGCGCCGGACACCGGCACCGACCGGCTGGTGTCGATCGAGGCGGTCGGCACCGTCACCTCCGGCCCGGCCACCGTCTACCGCCTGCACCTTCCCGGCGGCGGCTTCTTCCAGATCCATCTCGGCCCGGACGGGCAGCCGGACGAGTGCCGCTATTTCACCCCGATCGACAGCGTCACCCCGGCCGACGAGGGCGAGTGGGGGTTCTGGCTGGACGATGCCGAGGGGATGATCGGCTGGCCGGAGTTCCAGACCAAGGACGGCAAGCTCTATCCCCGCATCTGGCAGCCGGGCGCCAGCCGCATCCAGCCCTTCACCCTCAGCGAGGCGCGCCAGACCCTGCGCGGGACCGAGACAGTGACCAGCCAGTCGATGCTGTACGGCGCGTCCACCGGTGCCGGGGCTCCGGCGCCCACCACCGAGTACATCCTGGTGGAGGCGGTGGAGCGGTCCGGCCGTGCCTCGGTCGAGATCGCCGCCGGCATCGATGTGAATCCCGCCTCCCTCTCCCTGTCCTAACCTCCACACGATAAGAGTGCCGGCCCCATGGAAAGCACCTTCGGTTCCATCCTGACCGCGCTCGGCACCGGCCTTCCGGTGCTGCTGGTCCAGCTCGCCGTCACGCTGGCGCTGCTGGTGGCGGGCGTCGCCGTCTACACCCGCATCACCCCCTTCGACGAGCGCCGGCTGGTGGCGGAAGGCAATGCCGCCGGCGGCCTGACGCTGGGCGGCTCCATCGTGGCGCTCGCCATTCCGCTGGCGGCGACGCTGGCGACCAGCAGCGTCGTGCTGGACATCGTGCTGTGGGGCGTGGTGGCGCTGATCCTCCAGCTGGTCGCCTTCGCCGTGGCGACCCTGCTGATCCGCGACCTGCGCGGCCAGATCGAATCGGGCAACGTCGCGTCGGCGGCGACCTTGGTCGGCGTCCAGCTGGGGGTGGCGGTGATCAACGCCGCCGCCATGGCGGGATAAGGGCGCCGGACAAGTCGCCCCCAAGAGGTAAGGATAGAGGGGTCTGGTTCCCGGATCGCCCCCACCCCATCTGTGCAGGCGAAGCGTCCGCGGTCTTTCGGCCCGGGCGCCTCCAACAACCCTCCTTCGACAGGAATCAGCCATGCTTGCCTTCATCCGCAACCTTCTGGGTGTCAAGACCGACCAGGCCGTTCAGGGCGCCATGGAGACGCTGGTGCGCTGGGATCCGAAGTCCGCGACCGAGGCGGAGCTGCGGACCATGGAACAGCATCTCGACCAGCTTGGCCGGCAGGTGGCGGAAGCCCGCGCCATCCATGACCGCGAGCAGCGCGAGGCCGACGAGATCAAGGCGCTGTCGAGCCAGCGCATGGCCGCCGCCGAGCATCTGCAGCAGCAGATCGACGGCGAGACCGACCCGGCGCGCAAGGCCGGCCTGGAAAAGAGCCTGGAGACCATCGTCGCCATGCTGGAGGAGATGGCCCCCGACATCGAGCGCGAGGTCCGCGACGCGGTCGAGGCGCGCGAGTTCCTGGAAATGCTGGAAAAGAGCTACGCCGACGCCGGCGCCAAGCTGAAGTCCGCCCGCGCCGAGCTGACCCGCGCCCAGCGCGACATGGGCCGCGCCGACCAGCAGCGCGCCATGGCCGAGCGTCAGGCCGAAGCCGCCCGTCAGGCCGCCGGCCTTGCCGGCGCCACCAGCGGCCTGACCGTGGCCCTGAAGGCGATGCAGGACACGGCCGCCAAGGATCTGGCCGCGGCGGAGGCCGCCAACGCCAAGGCCAAGCTGCTGCGCCCGTCTGCCCCGGAAAAGGAAGACCCCAACATCGCAGCCGCCCTGGCCGCCGCGTCGGGCAAGACGGCGCCGACCAGCCTGTCCGACCGTCTGGCGGCGCTGAAGGCCAAGCAGGGCTGAGGGTTCGACTGAGTGTTCGGGGGATCGGCGGGGGAGGACTCAGCCGATCCTTACCTCCTGGGGGCCTTTGGGGGGATGGAACAGCGTGGAACGGTTTCCGGCAGCTGTTCCATGCCCACCGGCGCACCCTCTAGCCCGTCCGCCTCACAGACGGCCGAAGGCGGCCTTGCCGCCCTGGCGTTCCAGCGCCGAGCCGAGGGAGGGATAGGGATCGTCCGGGTTGACGGTCCAGGGATAGACGCCCTTCGGCCCCGCCGATTCCGGTCGGGCGAGGATGGCGGCGACGGCGCGCGGATCGGGCGGGGTGCGTTCGCGGAAGGCGCCGGGGATGCTGTCGTCGTCAATTTCGGGGACGATGTCGGCGGAGGAGGCGGCGGACGGGTCTTCCGACGGCTGCGAGGGTTGCGGCTGTTGAACCGGCTGTGGCGCCGGCTGGGCTGCCAGCCCGTCGAGGATGCCGAGCCGGTCGGCAAGCCAGCGCACGGTGGACGGATCGCCGGAGGAGACCAGCCGTTCGATCTGCTCGACGACCAGACTGCGCAGCGAGGAGAGGCGCAGGTCGGCCTCGCGGTTCAAAGCCTGCCGCTCCCACCAGACCCTGTGACGAAAATCCTTGGAGCCGTAATAGGCCCGCCACAGGGTGGTGCGGCTGCATCCCATGGCGCGGGCGACATAGAGGAAGCTGCTGCCGCGCGCCAGCATGCCGGCGGCCATGATCCATTGTTCCTCGTGGAATTGCGAACCGGGGACCAGCGAGCCTTCGGCGGGCGCCGGCGGCTCTTCGGCCCAGAGGGGGAACTGGTCGTCGGCAAGGGTACGGTTGTCGAGGGGCATGGCGTGGCTCCGCAAGGGGGTGGGACAGGGTGCGGAGAGGGTATAGGAATTTTGTCCCTTCACGGGGATTTTTGTGCAAAACCCAGAGCGATCAAGGGGTTGAGACCGTTGCCTTGCCTGGATATGGAATGACGGCACGGAAGTGATCAGATTGTCCTGGATGTAAAGCACGGTCATAATGTGTGCCCCTACCATCCGTGGCGCCAAATTGTCATAACATCAATCAGTATGCGTAAGAGACGCTTCATTACCTATCGAAGAGAGAAAAAGTCTTTGTCCGGCTTTGTCTATATCACATGTGCACCGACATTCGTTTTTCCTTACGATGATTGACAGGTTCCATAGATTCGAAAATATGCATATACTTCGGCGAGGGGGGAGCCATGAAGCCTTGCCGTATTGCCGACCGTCTCAAAGTGGTGATCGTCGCCACCACGCTGTGCTCCAGCGAAGCGATGTCGGCTGCCGACGCCCCCAGGGACGATGCGCCGATCACTTTTGATCGAAATCTCGGCAAGACGATCACATACCAAACCTTGTCATCACTGAATGACTTTGCTTTCGGGCTGGTGTTCGCAGGAGGGGTTGTGGCGGGCGGCGTGTTGGCTGTGGCTTCGACTGTGACTGAACCTATATTCTACTATATTCATGAAAATATATGGGATGCCTACCAACCCCGTTCTGAAGATGAAGGGGTGAATACCGTTGCTGCAAAGACCGCAACATATACATCTGCCAATATGATGAGGATTTTTGCCACAGGGTGGATCGTAACAGGGAATCCCGCCCTGGCCACCGGATACGTGGCGTTTAATTCAATGGCGGACTCTTTAACATACGCAACCAACGATGCTATTTGGATGTACGTATGGCCACGCGCCAATACTGACAAAGAAACTTCTGATGACTTAATAAAAGTCAGATCAGTACTCCACTGATATCGAGATCGCGACGGGTTTTATGGAAAGCCCCGGGGGGCGGACGGCTGTCCGCTCCTAATCATCCTCCCACGATCACTGCCTGTCGGTGGTCAGCGATCCCTCCAGACGGCGCAGCAGGGCGGCAAGCTGCTCCTGCTCGGCATCCGACAGGCCGGCGAGAAGCCTCGCCTCCAAAGCCATATCCTCCCGGAAGGCCGCTTCGGCTTTCCGCCTGCCCGCTTCGCTCAGTTCTACCAGAAGGCTCCGGCCATCCTCCTCGGCCGGCCGGCGTTCAATCAGTCCCGCCTTCGACAGCTTGCTGAGACGGTGGGTCATGCCGCCGGAGGAGACCATCATCGATTTGAACAGTTCCGTAGGGCGGAGCCGATAAGGCGGCCCGGCGCGAAGCAGGGTGAACAGGACATCCGCCTCGCCGGCATCCAAACCATGCGACGCAAGAACCGCGTCGATCCGTGGACGGACCAGAAGCGTCAGCCGCCGGGCGCGGCCGAGAACCGCCATGCCCCGCGTGTCCACATCCGGAAGCTCGCGCGCCCACTGCTCACGACGGTCGTCGACGCCGTCGCGCCCGTTCGCTGATTCACACTGTTGTCTTGACACAAAGATAACTCCGCAGATTATCTTCCCACCAAGATACCTGTGCGGAAGGATGGATCAAGGCCATGGAGCGTTCCCGGACCGAAGCGGCCTGTGCGCCCGACTTCCTGCCGCTGATCCTGTTGTGCCTGTGCGGCTTGCTGTTCGCGTCGAAGATCATGGTTTCCAAGGCGGCACTCTCGGCCGGAGCCGACCCGTTCCAGCTCGGCATCATCGGCAATCTGGGCGCCGGCCTTCTGCTGTGCGGATGGCTCGCCGCACGGGGAGAGTCGCTGTCGTCGGCCTGCCGCCCGCCGCTTCTCCATCTGGTTCTCGGCATCGTTTCGGTCGCGCTTCCGACAATCCTGTCCTTCCATGTCGTGGAGCGGGTCGGTCCGGCCTACACGGCGACGGTCTATTCGCTGTCGCCCATCCTGACCATGAGCTTTGCCGCCGGCTTCGGCATCGAACGGATGTCCGTCCGCAGGTCCGCCGGCGTCGTGACCGGACTGTTGGGCATGATGGCGCTCGTTCAGCAGCAGCTGGCGGCCATCGACTTCGCCCAGCCCGTCTGGGTGATGATCGGCCTGCTGATTCCGGCCTGCACGGCAACCGGCAACATCATCCGCTCGGCCTTCTGGCCGACGGGCGCCTCGGCGCTGGCCTTCGCTTGCGCGACGCTGTTCACGTCCAGTCTGGTGATGGCGATCCTGTCGCCGCTGTTCGGATCCGTCGGCCGGTGGCGCTTCACCGATCCGGTTCTCGGACTTTGGTTTGCCGGATTCGTTCTGGTCTCGGCGCTGTCCTACGTCCTGAATTTCCGCCTGCAAAAAGTCGCCGGATCCGTCGTGTTCAGCCAGATCGGCTATTGGGGGACCGGCTTCGGCGTTCTGCTTGCCGCCTTGCTGTTCGGCGACGTGCTGACCGCGCCGTCGCTGATCGGTCTTGCGGCGATCATCACCGGCGGGGTGCTGGCGAACCGGAGTAACAGCCGACCAGCTGTTCGCTCTTAATCATCCACCCCTCGCAGGGTTACGACACAGCAGTGCCCAGATTGTCCCTCGACGTAAAAAAACAGTCAGAACATGCGCTCCTGAACCTCATAGTGCCGGCTTGTCATAACGCCCGTTCCCACATCCCGGACAATCTGTGCACTTTCGTGTGCTGCCCCCTATCCGATCCGCAAACCGTTGGACAGGACAGCCGAGAATGGGTGTTCGCGGCCGTTCGGCCTCTCCCGAGAGGGAAGACCTCAATCCGTTGAAAACGCCATCAACTCCGCGATGCAGTCGGCGACGATGCGGGATGGACGACGGTTCGGTGGCAGAAGGAGCAGAGTGCGCGATCGAATTTCCGGTTCGAACGCGCAGGCGACCAAGCCTCGCCCGAGAAAGGGTTCGGCGGTCAGCGGACTGACCAGACCGCAGCCGATGCCGGCCTGCACCATCGCGCATACGGTCGTCGAGTAGGGCGTCTCCAGCACGATTTTCGGCATCACGCCATGGGCGGCCAGCACCCCGTCCAGCCGGCGGCGCGCGGTGTCCTCGGGAGCGAGGGCGATGAAGGGCGTGCCATGAAGATCGGCGGGGTGGAGAACCTCGCGCTGCGCCAGCGGGTGATCGGCCGGGACGGCAATCACCAGGCGCTGCCGCATGAAGAGCGTCGCATCCACCCCCGTCACGTCGATTTCGTCGGCCGCCAGTCCGACATCGAACTGGCCGGAGGCGATCAGATCCTTCACCACGGACGACATGCGCGCCTGCACCGTGATCGACACGTCGGGATGCCGCAACTGGAAGGCACGCAATGCTTTCGGCAGGATGGTGGTGCTGACTGCCGAGTGGCACGCCACCCGGATTTCGCCTGAGCCGAAGTCGCGGATGCGGGCGGCGGCGGCGCGCAGATGGATCAAGCCGGCAAAGGACGAGGCCACTTCCTGGAAGAACAGCCGCGCCTCCTCCGTCGGGAGCATGCGCCCTTTGGCGCGATGGAACAGCGAAAAGCCGATTTCCCGCTCCAGCTCCTGGATTGCCTTGCTGACGGCGGGTTGCGAAATGCGCAGCACCTTGGCCGCGCGCGACGCGGTGCCGTTGGTCATCACCGCGTGGAACACCTCAACCTGCCGCAGGTTCATGATGGCCTCCCTATTTCTACTGTGTCATAAGTTCGTGTTTTCTGTGGCAGCATGGACATCGCTCAAGCGATCGGCTCAGCGTTCGCGCGATGGCGATGCGCAGGGTGGCGATGGAGGTCGGGACGTGCCGTTCAGGGCGCAGCGGTAGCACCGCGCGGTCGGTAACCTTCGGGTAGCGCAGGTGCTTCGCGGCGCCCGGTTCGAGGTGGAGCCGAGGGGGGAATCGCGGCCCGCTCCCGGACCAGGAAGCCGTAGGCAGCGATGCACAAGGTGGCATGGTGGTGAAAGCCCCGCCAGCCGCGGCCCTCGTAATGGCCCAACCCGAATTCCTGCTTGAGTTCCAGGTAATCGCGCTCGATCCGCCAGCGTCCCTTGGCGGTGCCGACCAGATCATCCAGCGACGTGGTGTCCGGCTGGGTCGACAGCCAATACTTGGTCGGCTCGTCTTCATCCTCGGGCCACTCGACCAGCAGCCATTCGGCCGGCCGGAGTTCGGCGCGTTCATTGTCGCGGTGGGCGGGATGGACCCGGACGGCGGCAAAGCGGGAGGTGAGCGGCGCGTTCGTGCCTTCGCGCCAGGTGACGGTGTGCCAGGCCGCCGGCGCCAATCCCTGGGCCAGGGCCTTCGCCGCGACCGGTTCGTGCCCCGGCCCCCGGCGCAGCAGCTTCGGCGGCCGCCCTGTGCCACTCCAGGGTTTCGGCGGCAACGGCATAACGCCCGGCGGCCAGAGGCTGGTCGATGACTGGATGCCGGCAACATAGATCAGCCCCAGTGCGCCGATGCCTGCGCGCAGGTCGGTGTCGGTGCCGTAGCCGGCGTCCATCAGCACCACGCCCGGCGGCAGCCCGGCCGCCACCGCCGCGCGGATCTGGTCGAGCGCGATGGCCGGCTTGGTTTGGAAGGCGACAGCATCCGGAATGCCCGCCTTGGCGCGCCGGATCGGATCATTGGCCCAGGTCTCGGGCAGATAGAGCCGGCAGGCAATGGGCAGGCTGGCATGATCGGTGGCCAGCGACAGCGAGACGGCGACCTGGCAGTTGTCCTGCTTGCCGATCTGGCCGCAGTACTGGCGCGCCACGCCGACCGAGTGGCGGCCCTTCTTGGGCATTCCGGTGTCGTCGACGATCCAGAACCGGAGCGGGCCGCCTTCAAGCAGGGCGGGAAGAACCAGATCGCGGACCGCGTCCAGAACGGCACGATCGTCCCAGGCGGCCTTGGCGACGAAATGATGCAAGGATTGGTGGGCGGCGCCGACCCGGCCCGGGTCTACCCGCGCCGCCATCGGTTCGACGCTCTTGCGCTCGCCCGGCAGCATCAAGCCGGTACAATAGGCCCGAAACGGTGCCGCGCGGTCGGCGTGGCCGAGCGCTACCGCGAGGCGCTCGACATATGCTGTGAAGCGTGATTCGCTGGTGCTGTCCGGTCCGCAGAGATCCATGACGCCTCCTGAACGGAGCATGAATCTCTTTCATACCAATCGCCGGCCGCCAATGCCATGTTTATGACACAGTAGAACTATAACCCAGGGGAATAAACTAGCTTGAAATCCATATTGGACGAAATAGGGCTGGGGGCGTCATATCGGGGAAGTGTCAGTCAAAGGACGCCTCTCATGAAAGATCTCACCCAATGCGTGGTGAATCCTTCGGTTGCCGCCGAAGGATTCGACAGCCTCAGCGTGCCCGTCCATCGTGGATCGACAATCGTCTTCGCCAATGCCGAAGCTTACGCGGCACGAGGCGACCGCGGACACACCGGCTATAGCTACGGTCTTTACGGAACCCCGACGACCCGGACGCTGGAAGCCAAACTGACGGCGCTCGAGAACGGAGCCTGGACTTTCCTTCTACCGTCGGGGCAGGCAGCCAACAGCTTTGCCGTGCTGCCCTTCCTGCAGGCTGGCGACAGGATGTTGATCGCCGACACCTCCTATCCACCGATGCGCGACTTCGCCAACCACGATCTGGTCAAATTCGGCATCGAGGTCGACTATTACGACCCGACCGACGTCGCCGATCTGGAGCGGCGGATCGACGGACGCACCAAGGTGGTCTGGTGCGAATCCCCCGGCTCCACCACCATGGAGGTCCAGGACCTGCCGGCCATCGCGGCGGTGGCGCACCGCCATGGTGCCCTGGTCGGCTGCGACAACAGCTGGGCCACCCCGCTGAACTTCAAGCCTCTCGACCATGGCGCCGATCTGGTGACCGAAGCGCTGACGAAGTACATCAGCGGCCATTCCGATCTGCTCATGGGATCCCTCACCGTGCGGAACGAGGCCCTGATCACGCCGATCCGCAGCGCTCTCGGCCGCTACGGGATCGGTGTTTCGCCCGATGACGCCTCGCTGGTGCTTCGGGGAATAGAGACACTGGGCGTGCGGATGCGGCAGGCGTCGGACGGGGCGATGGCGATGGCCGAACGGCTGGCCGGCCATCCGCTGGTGGAGCAGGTTCTGTATCCAGCACTCCCCGGCTCTCCCGGCCATGCGGTGTGGAAGCGCGACTTCCTCGGGGCCAGCGGCGTCTTCAGCGTCGTCTTCACGCCCGCGGCGACGCCGCATGTCCAGCATGCCCTCGACATGTTGCGCACCTTCGCCATCGGCGCCTCCTGGGGCGGAACCCGCAGCCTGATGGCGCCGATGCCGGTCAAGCGCAACCGCACCGCCCGCCCCTGGACCGGCGAGGACCTGATCCTGCGCATCAGCGTCGGGCTGGAGGATCCGGCCGACCTGCAGGACGATCTCACCGCCTTCCTCGACGACATCACCGTACGGACGGCCAAGGCGGCGACTGCCTGACGGCGGCGGACGCAAGCATGCTTCCCCGGTCAAGGTGCAACCGGGTGTTGATCGTCTCGGAAACGGGACAGCCTTGTTGAGCAGTGCAGCCCCAAAAGGCGCCCCATCCTTACGTCCCGGGGGAGGCCGCCTTCGCCGCCTTCGCCTTGCGGGCCGCCACCTCGAAGGCGACGTCCTCGATCATCCCGGCGGTCAGCGAGGACAGGGCCGACTTCAGGCTCGGCCAGTGGTTCATGCGGGCGGTGTCGGCGACGGCGGCGGTCTTCGCCTTCAGCACGAGGCGGCGGCCGCCCTGGGGGGCTTCCTCCACCCGCTCCGGCTCCAGTTCGGCCAGCAGCGGGGCGGGGACCTTGCCCTTCAGGGCGTGCAGGACGGCGGCCCACAGAGCGGTGACGTCGTCGGCGTCGGGCAGCGGGCCGAGGTCGGCGAGGCCGGCCTCCACCGGATCGGCCGGGGCGACGGTGTCGACCTTGCCGATGCGGCGCGCCCGGCGGCCGGCGCTGTGGCGTTCGCGCTCCAGATAGGTTTCGGCCGCCTCCTCCTCGTCCTTGGCGAGGAATTCCAGCGTCACCGCCTCGATCTTGCGGCCTTTCCGCTTCATCTTGTCTTCCGGCATGCTGACGCGGAAGGGAGCCAGCTGGTTCACCTCGGCGATGGCGCGGTCGATGGTGCGGGTGCGCAGGATGCCGAAATCCTTGTAGGCGCCCTCCGGCACATTCATCAGCTTGCGCAGCGTGTCGATGTCCAGCTCCAGCGACGGATAGTCCATCTGGTAGCGCTGCATGCCGATCTCGTAGAGCTTCAGCGCGTAGGTGCTGGTGACCTTGACCATCGCCGGGCCGGACAGCTTGGCCCACAGCTGGGACGAGCGCTGGATTTCCAGGAAGGCGTCGGTGAACTGGAAATGGATGTCGGCGGCGTCGCTGTCCTCCTCCTCCTCCGGCCGGACATAGCTGGAGAGGATGCGCAGTTCGGCACGCGACCGGCGGCCGCGGAAGGGGCCGATGACCACCAGGCTGGAATCGAAGATTTCCTTCAGCGCGTCGAAGATGCGCTCGTTGCCCTTGTGGTTGCCGCGCACCACCCGCTTGGGCAGGCGGTAGAGCTTGTTGGCGAAATTCTGGCTGCCGGCCAGATGGATCATGAAGTTCAGCATCTTCTGCGCCGGCAGCGACAGGCGCGTGCCGTTGGCCGGATAGCTGTAGACCGCCTCCGCCGCCTTGATGAGATGCTTGTAGCCGTCGCGCTCGAAGGTGGCGCTGGCGACGCGGGCGGTCAGGCCGGCGACCGGGGCCGTGGTTTCCGCCGCGACCGACGGCAGGGTCGCCGCCGCGCCGTCACCGTCGATCACCGCACCGCCGGCCAGATCCTCCGGCCCGAGAACGACGAGGCCGGATCCCGCCTTTGCGGAGCCTTTCATGGGCGCAGCCGCGTCCGACGGGACGGACTCCTCCGCCACCGTGCTGCGCGCCTTCCTGCGCCCCGTCCCCGCCATCACCGTCCTCCGCCGAAATCGAGGGAGGCTAAATCAATCCTTACCGGAAAAACAAGTAAGGAAAGGGTCGCGCGACAGAATCCTTTTCATCCTTACATCCTGGGGGCGGAACCCTTACGCCCCGGGGGGTGTGCGACTCGCCCCCACCCGGTAAGGCTGTTTCCCCCAGGCTGTAAGGAAGATTCGCTGCGACTCGCGGACTCCCCTGGAGATTCGCGCCGACGAATCCTCTTAAAAGGGAAAGGGAGTCGCGAACGCCTGCCAAGTGACGGATCCGGCAGGACTTCCAAACCGCGAATCTCGACCGGAGGTACCCTCCGACACCCTTCCGCGGCCAGAATCAGTGCGACTCGATTCGCAAAAGCCCCTGCACAGGAGAGGCTCCATCCTTACTCCCTGGGGGCGTGCCGGCATTTTTGCTGTTCGGAGGTCCGTGGGCAAGCGCCATCCTTACGGCTTGGGGGCACTCGAAGCCGGATCCAGGCCCCCAGGAGGTAAGGATCGGCGGATCCAGCGGATCTCCTCACGCGATTCCAGGGGCAGGCAAGGAGTCACAAGGGCTTACAGGCCCCCAGGATGTAAGGAAGCCCGCCCCCGAGCCGTAAGGATCGGAAAGCGGGCTTGTCGGCTGCATCGGGGCGGGATCCGGCCCCCAGGGAGTAAGGATAGGAAGGGGAGTAAGTTTAAGTAATTGATTTAAAATGTTTTTTAATGGGCAGCCAGCAGGAACAGGCCCTGGCCGAGATAGACGCTGGCGGTTCCCATCACCAGATAGCGGCTCCACAGGCGGAACTGGGCATCGCTCATGCGGTCGAGGACGCGGCGGGAGAGATTCGTGCCGAGCAGCGCCATGGCGATCGACATGACGATGACCGTCGCTTCCACCGTCTCGTCCGCACCGCCGGCGACCAGGGGAGCGAAGTAAGCGATCTTCACCAGATGGCCGACCGACTGGATGGCGGCCTTGGTGGCGACCACGCTCTGCCGGGTCATGGCGCTGCGGATGAAGAAGGTGTCGAGCAGGGGGCCGGAGATGCCGGCGACCAGCTGGACGCCCATGCACAGGAAACCGCCCAGCACGCCATGCAGCGGCTTTTGCGCGTTCAGCGCCCAGCGGGCGGGCACCGCCAGCGCCAGGAAGGGCGACAGTCCCAGAATCAGCAGCGACACCGCCCGGTCCGGCACGGCGCCGACCAGGGCGAACAGCAGTCCGGCGACCGAGCCGCCCAGCGCGAATCGCAGGATGACCGGCCAGACGACATGCCGGCGCCACAGCCACGCCCGCCAGCCGTTGGAGGCGAACTGCGTCACGCCATGCAGCAGCATCGCCGACGGCACCGGCAGCAGGATCAGCAGCAGGCCCATCAGCACCATGCCGCCGGCCATGCCGAACAGGCCCGACAGAAACGAGGTCACGAGAACGGTGAGCCCAAGCCCCACCATCAGCGGAAGCGTCAGCATGAATTGCCCGAATGTCAGAGAGGATGAGGGGAAAACTCGCACGCGCGCGGTTGCGCCGCAAACGGCATTGTTCGATGCTCAGACTCAGGAAAAGTTGGGGTGAAGTAAGGATGGGACCATGCGCCGCCTGCCCTCGCTGAACGGTCTGCGCGCCTTCGAGGCGGCCGCCCGCCATGGCAGCTTCACCGCGGCGGCGGCGGAGCTGCACGTCTCGCAGGCCGCGGTCAGCCGTATGGTGAAGCTGCTGGAGGAACGGCTGGGCTTCGCCCTGTTCGACCGGCGGGCCAACGCGCTGCTGCTGACCGAGCGCGGCCGGGCGTTGCAGCCGGCGCTGACCGAGGCGTTCGACGGCATCGCCCGGCGGGTCGAGCAGGTGTCGGCGATGCGGGCCGGGCCGGTGCTGACGGTCGGCATGGGGGCGACGGTGGCGGTGCGCTGGCTGATCCCGCGGCTGTCCAGCTTCCACATCGCTCATCCGGAGATCGAGGTGCGGATCGCCACCGGCGGGGCGGGGGCGCCGATGAACGACGACTGGACCTGCGCCGTGCTGCTCGGCGACGGCCAGTGGCCCGGCTATGAGGCGGAGCGGCTGTTCTCCTCCAGCCTGCAACCGGTCTGCGCACCGCGGCTGGCGGCGGAGTTGGGCAAGCCGGCGGATCTGGCCGGCGCCACGCTGCTGCACGTCTCCCATTGGGGGGAGGACTGGCCGCGCTGGCTCGCCGCCGCCGCCGGGGCGGCGGATCAGAAAGCGGAGCCGGGAACGGATTTGGGAATAAGGGGGCTGTCCTTCGGCAGCTACGCCATGACCTTGCAGGCGGCCATCGACGGCGTCGGGGTGGCGCTGGCGCCGCGGCTCTACAGTGCGGACGACATCGCCGCCGGGCGCCTCGCCGCGCCCTTCGAGCTGGCGGTGCCGATGGTCCACTCCTGGTATCTGGTCTATCGCGCCTCGCGCCGCGAGGATGGCGGCTTCGGCGCCTTCCGCGACTGGCTCTACCGGCTGCGCGCGGAGATCGCGTGACTGGCGCGGCTCATCGCGAGCCTGCCGGGCAGAGCTGGTCCGGGCCGGGGGTGGAGAACCAGGCGGCGGGCCTGCCGCGGTCGTCAGCCAGATCCTCGGCGCTCACATAGCGACGGGGCGGCGGCGGCCGGCCGGCGAACGGGCGGAGCCCGTCGGGCTGAAGGCGCATCCATCGGCCGGACAGGACGATGCCGGATGAGGCGTCGCCGCGGCAGTCCTCCTCCGGGATGGCGATCAGCAGGTCGCAGCCGGGCTTGCCGTCCAGGCGCCGGGCGAGCGTGCCGGGGCCGTACTCGGCGGTCTCCGCGTGGGCGAGCTGGCGGAAGGGCGGCTGCGGCTCCAGCAGCGTCAGGGTCCAACTGTGAACCCCGACGCCGTTGCTGACCGCATCCAGCTCGGCGATGACCAGCGCGGGATTGCCGGTGCCGGACAGATCCGCCAGCGCCACGTCCATCGGACCCATCTGCTCCGGGATCAGGTCGTCGAGCGGCCTGCTCCATTGCCGGCTGCCCTGCCCGCGCCTGACGCTGTAGGTCGCCGTCCAGCCCGAGGAGGAAGTTGCCGGGCCGCCGATGCAGCGGCAGACGCTGAGGTCGCGCAGCGGGGCGGCGCAGTGGGTCATGCGGCAGGCGCCGGCGGAGGCGGTCTCTTGCGCCTGGATGACCGGAACCGGGCAGGACTGGAGCGCCGGTTGGGGGGCCGCCGCCAGCAGGACCGCCAGCGGCACTCCGGGGAGGGGAACAGGAAACGGCATGGCGGTATCCGGGGGCGGCTGGCCTGATCGAATCTTGTCCGATTTTCCGGCCGGCGGCCATGCATTCCTCCGGTGCGCAAATCGGCGGTGCAACATTGGAGGGGGCCGACATAGGCTGCGCGCTGTTCTGTCACAGGTTTGAACAGTCATGACTCCACAGGACCGCGCGATGCCGCCCACCGTTGCCTCCCATTCGGCCGAAGACGCCGCCCATCCGGCGCTGTCCCGTTCGCTCGTCATGCTGATGGCGCTGGCCTGCGGGGTGGTGGTCGCCAACATCTATTATGCCCAGCCGCTGGTCGGGCTGATCGGCCCGGCGGTCGGGCTGTCGCCGGAGACCGCCAGCCTCGTCGTCACCCTGACCCAGGTCGGCTATGGCGCCGGGCTGGTGCTGCTGGTGCCGCTGGGCGACCTGCTGGAGAACCGCCGGCTGGTGGTGGTCACCCTGTGCAGCACGGTGGCGGCCCTGCTGGTGGCGGCGGTCGCCCCCACCGCGTCCCTGTTCCTGGCGGCGTCCTTCCTGATCGGCGTCACCTCCGTCGCCGTGCAGATGCTGGTGCCGCTGGCCGCCCACATGGCGCCGGAGGCCTCGCGCGGGCAGGTGGTCGGCACTGTGATGAGCGGGCTGCTGCTCGGCATCCTGCTGGCCCGCCCGGTGTCGAGCCTGATCGCCGACAGCCTGGGCTGGCGGGCTGTCTTCGCCCTGTCGGCGGTGGCGATGGTCGGCTTCGCGGTGCTGATGCGGCGGGTGCTGCCGCAGCGGCGGCCGAAGGCGCAATCGAGCTATGGTGCGCTGCTCGGTTCGCTCGGGCGGCTGCTGGTGCGGACGCCGGTGCTGCAACGGCGGACCGTCTACCAGACGATGATGTTCGCCGCCTTCAGCCTCTACTGGACCTCCGTCCCGCTGCTGCTGGCGGGGGCGCCCTTCCATCTCAGCCAGCGCGGCATCGCGTTGTTCGCCCTGTCGGGGGCGGCGGGTGCCTTGGTGGCGCCGATCGCCGGGCGGATCGCCGACCGCGGCTGGACCCGGCCGGCCACCGGCTTCGCGCTGGCGATGGCGGCGCTGTCCTTCTTCGTCGCGCGCGCCGGCGAGGGTTCCATCGCGCTCTTGGTGCTGGCCGGGCTGCTGCTCGACATGGGCGTGCAGATGAACATGGTGCTGGGGCAGCGCGCCATCTACTCGCTGGGGGCGGAGACCCGCAGCCGGATGAACGCCATCTATATGGCGATCTTCTTCCTGGGGGGTGCCGCCGGCTCGGCGCTGGCCGGCTATGCCTTCGCCGTCGGCGGCTGGGCGCCGGTGACCTGGATCGGCTTCGCCTTTCCCGCCATCGGCCTGCTGTTCTACCTGACCGAATTCCGCGGGCGGCCTGCCGCCTGACCGGTGATCTTCAAAGGAGATGATGGAATGGATCGACGTACACTGGGCCGCAGCGGCCTGTCGGTGTCCCCGCTCTGCTTCGGCGGCAACGTGTTCGGCTGGACCGCCGACGAGGCCACCTCCTTCCGGCTGCTCGACGCCTTCGTCGATGCCGGCTTCAACTTCGTCGACACCGCCGACGTCTATTCGGCCTGGGCCCCCGGCAATTCAGGCGGCGAGTCCGAGACCATCATCGGCAACTGGATGAAGAGCCGCGGCAACCGCGACCGCATCGTGCTGGCGACCAAGGTCGGGTCGGAGATGGGGCCGGGGAAGAAGGGGCTGTCGCCCGCCTGGATCCGGACGGCCGTGGAGGACTCGCTGCGCCGGCTCCAGACCGACCGCATCGACCTCTACCAGTCGCACTGGGACGATCCCGAAACCCCGTTCGAGGAGACGCTCGGCGCCTACAAGGAGCTGATCGACCAGGGCAAGGTCCGGGCCATCGGCGCCTCCAACCTGACGGCTCCCCGCCTGCGCGAGGCGCTGGAGGTCAGCGCCCGCACCGGCCTGCCCCGCTATGAGACCCTGCAGCCGGAATACAACCTCTACAGCCGCCAAGGCTACGAGGCCGAGCTGGAGGGGCTGTGCCGGGAGAATGGGCTGGGCGTCATCAATTACTATTCGCTGGCCGCCGGCTTCCTGACCGGCAAATACCGCTCGGCCGGGGATGTGGGCAAGAGCGCGCGTGGCAACGGGGTGGTGTCGAAATACCTGAACGAGCGCGGCCGGGCGATCCTGGCGGCGCTGGACGAGGTCGCCGGCCGGCATGGGGCGACTCCGGGACAGGTGGCGATCGCCTGGTTGATCGCTAGGCCCGGCCTGACGGCGCCGATCGCCAGCGCGTCGAAGCCGGAGCAGATGGGCGACCTGATCGCCGCCGCCCGGCTGCGGCTGGACGCCGGGGACATCGCGCAGCTGGACCGGGCGAGCGCTTACTGAGGGCGCCTACTGAGGTGTCGGGTCACGGCGACGGGATCGCCGCCGCCTTGGGCGGGGCCGGCTTGCCGGCCTCGTCGCTTCGCAGCACCGCCAGGAAGGCTTCGGCCATGGCGTGGTAGACCGAGTGCGGGCAGACCAGCCGGGAGAGCGTGGTGGCAAGGGCGGCGCTCAGCATCAGCGGCAGCAGCATGTCGGGCGAGGCGCTCATCTCCGTCACGATGACGACGGCGGTCAGCGGCGCCTGCACCACCCCGGCGAAATAGGAAACCATCGCCAGCAGCACCACCGCCGCCAGCGACGTGTCCGGCAGCAGCCCGCCGATGATCGAGCCGATGCCCGCCCCCACCGACAGCGAGGGGGAGAAGATGCCGCCGGGAATGCCGCAGATGCCCGACAGGGCGGTCGCCAGCAGCTTTGCCGGGGCGTAGTACCAGGGCAGCGTCTCCACCCCGTCGAGCACGGCGCGCGCCTCTTCGTAGCCGGTGCCGAAGGTCAGGCCGCCGGTGGCGGCGCCGATCATCGCCAGGGCAAGGCCGCAGCCGAGCGCGACCAGCACCGGGTGGCGCCCCAGCCCTCCGCCCAGGCCGCGGCGGATCCAGCGCGACAGCCACAGCAGCAGGCTGCTGAACCCGCCGCCGGCCAGCCCGCCGACGATGCCGGTCGCCAGCACGGCCTTCCAGTCCTGCCAGCTGGCCGACGTCGCGGTATGACCGAAATAGGCGTAGTTGCCGAGCAGGGCGACGGCGACCAGACCGGCGGCCACCACCGCGACCAGAACGAGGCCGCTGGTCCGCTTCTCGAAGCTGCGGGCCATCTCCTCGATGGCGAAGACGATGCCGGCCAGCGGCGTGTTGAAGGCGGCGGCGACGCCGGCCGCACCGCCGGCCAGGATCAGTCCCGGTTCCCGCCCCAGCCCGGCGATGGAACCGGCCATCAGCATGATCGAGGCGCCGACCTGAACCGTCGGTCCCTCGCGCCCGATGGAGGCGCCGCAGGCCAGCCCGACCAGGGTCAGCAGGATCTTGCCGACGGCGATGCGCGGCGACAGCAACCGGCGCTTGGCCGCCGGATCCTGGACATGGCGCGCGGCGATGGCCTGGGGGATGCCGCTGCCCTGCGATCCCGGCACCAGCCGCAGCGCCACCCAGGCCGAGAAGGCCAGCCCAAGCGGCGTCAGCAGGAAGGGCAGCCAGGGCGATGCCGCCTCCGCCAGCCGGAACAGCTGTTGGGCGTAATCGGCGGCGCGGGCGAACAGGACGGCGACCAGACCGACCACGCCGGCACCGGACCAGAACAGCAGGCGCCGACGCCAGTTCCTGGGCGACATCCAGACATGGCGGGGGATGCGCAGCCGATTGGGCAGCCGATGGGGCAGACGGTTGGTGGAGGGCATTGGACGGGCCGGAAGCGGGTGAAACGAACCGATGGAACGGCGGAATGCCGAGTTTAGGTCCGTCCTGCTTCCCAGAACCAGCCACGGTCACGCAGATCTGGGATCACGCGCGAAGATAAGGCGTCAGCGGCGGACGACGCTCACCGGCTTTGCAGCGGAACGGTTGCCGCGCGAGGCGATGGCGGCGCCCTGGAGGGTGCGCTGGCTGCGGCGCGCCTGCGCCTGCTCCACCTCGCGGCGGAAATTGGGGCCGAGAGCCTCGTAGGCGGCCTTCAGCTCCGGGTCCTTCATCCAGAATTCACGGCGATCCATGGTTTCCTCTTATATTGGCTGGCCGCCGGCCGAATGCCGGACAGACCTGCGGCATGCCGCTCCTGGAGACGATGCGTCGCGGGCGGGTCATCCGGCGTTTTTATCGGGAGGACGCTCGCGTTCCTTTTGGGAGGGCTGGGGCGGCATGACGACTGACAGGTTGGGGTGGTCGGTCTTCACTTCAAGATACGCCCGGTGTCGGATCGGACGACTTTTCAAAAGCCATAACGCATTGCCTACCCCAAGGTTCCAGGCGGGCCGTCCTCGGCCGCTGGTTCTAGGACCAGGGGTGGGTGAGATCCCCCTCTCCCCCCAGGGAGAGGGTCGGGGTGAGGGGGATGCACAAGGTGGATTCGGTGGAGAGTGGGAACCGCGCGACGCTTGAAAATCCTCGCCGCGCGACCCCCTCACCCTAACCCTCTCCCCGCTTTCGGCGGATCTTCGATCCGCCTGTCGCGTCAGCGCAAACTTCGTTTGCGCGTGAGCGGGGGGAGAGGGGATCTCGCGGTGGGGAGCGGAATCAGCCGTGCAGCAGGCCGATGTCGCTGTAGGCGATGTGGTCGAAGCCCAGGCCGTAGACCGGCGAGTTGGACGCCAGGCTGAAATCGTCGGCACCCGGATTGACGAAAGCCGGGTTCAGCGTGACCGAGCCCTTGTCGTAGCCGGCGGCCTGCCAGTTCGCCAGGGTGCCCCAGGCGCCGCTCGACATCACCTGCGGCCAGGCGTCGAACTCCTTCGCGGCGGTGTCGAGGCTGCTGTAGAAATTGTTGTGCAGGTTGCCGACATTGGCCGGGCCGTAGATGTGGACGGCGGTGCCCTCGCGCACGTCGATGACGTTGCCCGAAATGTCGTTGCCGGTCATCGTGTGGCCCTTCCAGCCGCTCCAGGCGACATCCTGCTGGAGGCCGATCTGGGCGCCGCTGTTGCCGGCGATGACATTCTCGGTGACCGTGTTGTTCCAGCCGCCATGCAGGAAGACGCCGCCGATGTTGTCGTGGACGACGTTGCCCTTCACCGTGGTGCCGCTGGTCCAGTCGTCGAGATAGATGCCCCAGCTCGCCACGCTGCCTGACGGGTTGGTCGCGGTGGTGCCGGACACGTCGTTGTTGACGACGGTGTGGTTGGCCAGATCCTGCTGGCGGTTGATCAGGTAGATGCCGCCGCCGTCGTTCGATTCCAGGTTGGCGTTGATGACCTTGTTGTAGGAAATCGTCACGCGATAGCTCGCGTCGCTGCCGTCCGTCTGGACCGAGCCGACGGCGATGGCCTTCTCCGGCGAGTTTTCGATCTGGTTGTGGGTGACCTTCACGTCGGAGCTGCCGTTGATCCAGATGCCGGCGTCGCCGCGGTCGGCGGCGTTCGGGTGGCGGATCAGGTTGTCGGACACCAGCGTGGCGTTGGAGCCGGCCTTGACGAAGATGGATTCGGCGCCGGTGCTGTCGAACTGGTTGCCGGTGACCTTGCTGTTGGCACTGTTCTGCACCGTGATGCCGTAGCCGCCGCCCTTGACCACATTGTTGGCGAAGGTCAGGCCGGAGGCGTTGTCGGCATAGACGTAATGGCCGCCGACGACGCCGTCGGCGAAGCTGAGCCCCTCGATGGTGACGTTCTTGGCGCCGCCGAGGCCGAAGGACACCGTGGCGTTGGAGCCGCCGTGGATCACCGCCTTCTCGCTGCCGTAGCCGGCGAAGGTCACGCCGGAATCCCGGCTGTCCAGCCAGAGACCGTTCTGATGGTAGTCGCCGCCGCGGATGTAGGTGGTGTCGATGGTGGAGTCGGCGCGCATCGCCGCCTGCGCCTTGGCGAGGCTGGCGAAAGGCCCGTCGGTGCCATCGGCGTTCGGGGCGGCCAGCTTGCCCGACCAGCTGTCCTTGCCGTTGGTGGCGACGTAGAAGGCCGGGCCGGCGGGGGTGGTCGGCGTCGTGGGCGTGGTCGGGGTGGTGGTCGTGGCGCCGGCCGGGAAGTCGGAGGCCGGGGCGTTCACCACCAGCGTGCCGTTCCACCACATCCCCTTCTGGCCGGCGATCACGTCCTTGCCGTCGAGCGCGCCCTTGTCATAGGTGACGGCGCTGCTGGTCGGGGCATAGCTGTGGCCGTTGATCGAGATGCTGTTGACGGTCAGGCTGCGGTCCTGGCCGTTGATCACCGCGTCGTTGTCGTACTGGACCTGCACCTTGTGCGCCACGCGGTCGGCGACGTCGGTGGTGAAGCTGAAATCCTTGGCGGCGGTGCCGGCGGTGCCCTCGCCGATCTGCTTGCCGTCGACCAGCACCTTGAAGTGGGCGTTGACGCCGCCCGCCGGGGTGCCGGAGGCGTTCACCACGATGGTGTCCTTGCCCGAGGCCGGCGTCGCGGTGACGGCGGCGGGGAAATAGCCCTTGTCGGCGTTGACGACCAGCGTGCCGTTCCACCACAGGTTCGACTGGCCGGCGACGACGTCCTTGCCGTCGAGCGCGCCCTTGTCGTAGCTGACGATGCCGGCGGTCGGCGCGATCGTCTTGCCGCCGATGCTGATGCTGTTGACGGTCAGGCTGCGGTCCTGGCCGTTGATGACAGCGTCGTTGTCGTACTGGATCTGCACCTTGTGCGCGACGTCGCTGGTCAGCACGGGCGTGAAGACGAAATCCTTCGCCGTCGTGCCGGCGGTGCCCTCACCCACCTTCTGGCCGTCGACCAGCAGGGTGAAATGGGCGTTCACGCCGCCTGCGGCCTTGCCCAGGGCGTTCACGACGATCTTGGTAGCGGAAGTGGCCATCGGTTCGGTGTCCTCGCCTGATGTGCCCGTCAGCCTCGGCCGCCCCTGGGGGCGGCCGGCTTTCGGGGCCTGATGTCCGTTTTGGGCCTGAACCCGGATGCGGGACGCAGGATGGCGAGGGGCGGCGGGATCTTTGTGTGATGTTTACGCTAAAACCGGCGGAATCTGCGACAAATTGTGGCTATTCGGGCTGGGGCCCGGTTTCCGGCATTGTCGTGATTGCAGTGCAGCATTTCCGCAACAGCGCCCCGTGCGAAAATTGCGGCTTTCCCCTATTGTTGAAGGAAGCCGTTGAACGAAAGGTGCTTTTCCCGGATTGTTTGGAATGGCTACAACTGTTTGCCGCCGGCATGAGACGCGGCGACCGCGAGGCATCGGAAACCCCATATGTCCCCCATATGTCCGATGCCGGAGCGGAACAAGGATTGACCGAGAGATGCACGAGTACAGCGAGCGGCCGCGCCGCGCCGACGACCACCCCAGCCACCGGCCTCTGCCGCCGGGCTGTTTCCGGGTGCAGCGGCCCATTCGCTTTTCCCACTGCGACCCGGCCGGAATCGTCTATTTCCCGGTCTATTTCGACATGTTCAACGGCGCGGTGGAGGACTGGTTCACCCAGGGGCTGGACATCGACTATGCGACGATGATCCTGCAACGTCGCCTGGGCCTGCCGATCGTGCATGCCGAATGCGATTTCGTGATCCCGAGCCGGATGGGCGACACGCTGACGCTGGGCGTCCTGCTGGAGCGGCTGGGCCGCAGCTCCGTCCAGCTGCGCATCAACGGCGAGCATGAGGGGCAGGTCCGGCTGTCGGGCAGCCTGACGCTGGTCACCACCTCGCTCGACGACTTCGCCGCCGTGGCGATCCCGGAGGACATCCGGGCGGCCATGGAGCGCTATCAGGCGGGCTGCGAGGGGTAAGGGGGCTGCGCCTCTCCCCCTCTCCCCCGTGACGGACCCCATGGACGACCTCGACCGCCGGCTGATCGACCTGTTGACGGTGAACGCCCGCACCAGCACGGCGGCGCTGGGCCGGGCGCTGGGGCTGTCGCGGTCGACCGTGCAGGACCGCATCGCCCGGCTGGAGCGGCAGGGCGTGATCGCCGGCTATACGGTGAAGCTGGGGGATCCGGCGCCGCGGCGCGGCGTGTCGGCGCTGGTGATGATCAGCGTCAGTGCCAAGCTGGCCGACCGCGCCGTCCATGCCCTGCGCAAGATGCCGGAGGTGATCCGGCTGCACAGCATCAGCGGCCAGTATGATCTGTGCGCCACCGTCGGCACCGAGACCCACGACGCGATGGACGCGGCACTGGACGCCATCGGCCGCCTGCCGGGGGTGGAGCGGACGATGTCGTCGATCGTGCTGTCGACGAAGATGGAACGGTAGAAAAATACCCCCCGCCCGGTGAGGGCGGGGGGCCTCTTTCGACCTTACGCCTTGCCGTCCATGTGGATGACGCGCAGGTTGTTGGTGGTGCCGGCCTGGGCAAACGGGATGCCGGCGACGACGACCATGGTGCCGGTCTTGCCGGCGAACTCCTCGGCCCGCCCGGTGGCGATGGCGCGGTCGACCATCTCCTCGTAGGTGCGGATGTCGTCGGACAGCACGCTGTGGGCGCCCCACAGCAGGCAGAGCCGGCGCGACACCGCGGTGTCGGGGGTGATCGCCAGGATCGGCACCTCCGGCCGCTTGCGGGCGATGCGGGCCGCGGTGGTGCCGCTGGAGGTGAAGGCGACGATGGCCGAGGAATGCAGGGCGTCGGCCAGATCGGCGGCGGCGGCGGCCACCGCGTGCGGCGGCGTGTGCTCCTCGCCCGGATGGGTCGCCTGGATCAGCGAGCGGTAGAGCTTGTGCTGCTCGGTGGAGCGGATGATGCGGTCCATCATGGTGACCGCCTCGACCGGATACTGGCCCGACGCCGATTCGGCCGACAGCATCACCGCGTCGGCGCCGTCATAGATGGCGGTCGCCACGTCCGACGCCTCGGCCCGCGTCGGGGTCGGGGCGGACACCATCGAATCGAGCATCTGGGTGGCGACGATCACCGGCTTCACCGCCAGACGGCAGGCGCGCACCAGCTCCTTCTGGCGGCCGGGCACGTCCTCGTGCGGGATTTCGACGCCGAGGTCGCCGCGCGCCACCATCACCGCGTCGGACAGGCGGATGATGTCGTCGATCTTCTCCAGCGCCTGCGGCTTCTCGATCTTCGCCATGATGCCGGCGCGGTCGCCGATCAGGCCGCGGCCTTCCAGGATGTCGCCCGGCTTCTGCACGAAGGACATGGCGACCCAGTCGACGCCCAGCTCCAGCCCGAAGGCGAGATCGGCGCGGTCCTTGGCGGTCAGCGGCGACAGGTCCAGGATGGTGCCCGGCAGGTTGACGCCCTTGCGGTTGGAGATGACGCCGCCGACGACGACCTTCGCCTCGATCCAGTCGTCGCCCAGCTCAACCACCTCGACGCGGACGCGGCCGTCGTCGATCAGCAGATGGTGGCCCGGCATGATGGCGGCGAAGATTTCCGGGTGCGGCAGCGGGATGGAGCGCTTGTCGCCGTCGGTCCCCTGGAGCACGAAGCGGATCTGCTCGCCGGTGGCCACCGCGATCTTGCCGTCGCGGATGGTGCCGACGCGGATCTTCGGACCCTGGAGATCCTGGAGGATGCCGATCGGGCGGCCGACCTCGGCCTCCAACTCGCGGATGGCGCGGTGGACCTTGGCGTGGTCGTCGTGGGTGCCGTGGCTGAAGTTCAGCCGGAAGGTGTCGACACCGGCCAGGAACAGGGTTTTCAGCATCTCCGGCGAGTTGCTGGCCGGTCCGACGGTGGCGACGATCTTGGCGCGGCGATGACGGCGCATGTGGTTCCGGCCGCGGGGGCCGTCCTCTGTTGGCTGGGCCGTCCGGTGCGCCGGCACAAGCGGCGGTCACCTTGGGAGGACGGCGGGGTGACTGGTCAGCAGCGCGAGCGACCGGTGCAGGCAACCCCTTCGGGCGACCCGTCGACCGTTCGCGTGCCATACCAGGGTGTCGCGATTGTTGCCGGAAAGCAAGGCGGCTTGCGGGTTTAGAGTTCTTCCAACTGGTCGTGCAGATCCTCGATGGCGCGGATGCGGGCGCGGCCGGGCTCGCCGGTCAGCGGGATCAGCTCGGCGGCGAGCGCATGGATCACCGCCAGGGCGGCGACATGGCTGTCGAGCGCCGCCAGGCTGCGGGTCTCGCAGCGGAAGGTCAGCGGCGGCGGCGGCGCCTCCAGCGCCGAGTGGCTGTCGGCGATCAGGATGGTTGGAATGCCGCGCTCCCCCGCTGTGCGCAGCAGGCGGACGATGGCCGGCGGACGGCGGCGGATGCCGACCAGGAACAGCAGGTCGCCGGTGCCGAGATCGGCGAGCGTCTCCGCCATCGTCTCGCCGGAGGCCGCCAACTGGTGGACCTCGCCGCGGACCTGGATGAACTGCCAGCGGGCATAACCGGCCAGGAAGGCGCTGTTGCGCGCGCCGCAGACCCAGATCCGCCGGGCACCGGCAAGCGCGCGGGCCGCCTGCGCCAGCAGAGCCGGGTCGATCTGCCGCGCGGTGGCGGCGAGCGCCTCGGCGCTGCGCCGGAAATGCGCCTCCAGCGGCGGAAGCCCTGCATCGGGGGCGGGAGCCTGGGCCGGACCGGCAACACCGGGCGGCAGCAGGAACAGCGGCGAGCCCCAGTCGCCGCCGCGCCGGGCGGCCAGACGCGCTTCCTCGAAGCCGGCATAGCCGAGGCGGCGGACCAGACGCGACACCGTCATCTTCGACACGCCGGCCCGGCCGGCCAGCTCGGTCGCCGAATAGCCCGACAGTTCGCCCGGACAGGCGAGAATCACATCGGCGAGCTGCCGCTCCATGGGGGTGAGGTCGCCGTAGCGGTCGCGGATGCGGGCGGTCAGCGACGGATCGGCGGTCTCCATCACCGGACCTGCCTGTTTCCTCAGCTGTTTCTCTGCCTGTTTCATGGGCTGATCGCCTCGTTATCTCAATAACCGCACAAAATATGGGCGGTTCAGGTGCGGCGCAGGTGGTGTTACGATTGTAACGAAGACGTCAAATGGCGGGATAACCGTAACATTCCAGCCCTTTGGCGCACATCGGAATTCGTAGGACGAAAGTGGCACATGGTTTGAAGAGGGAGGTTCATCGTCTTTCGGTTCGGAGATCAGGTGCCATGCGGTTCGCGAAGATTCTGGGTGCTCTCGGCCTTGCCACGGCGGTTCTGGCCGGGGGGCTCGCCCCGACCCATGCAAAAGCCGACGCGCTGGAGCGCATCGCCAAGGAAAAAGTGCTGCGCGTCGCCGTCCCGCAGGACTTCCCGCCCTTCGGCTCGGTCGGCACCGACCTGAAGCCGGTCGGCTACGACATCGACGCCGCCACCCTGATCGCCAAGGAAATGGGTGCCAAGGTGGAGCTGGTGCCGGTGACCAGCACCAACCGCATCCCCTACCTGACCACCGGCAAGGTCGATCTGGTGATCTCCAGCCTGGGCAAGAATGCCGAGCGCGAGAAGGTCATCGACTTCTCCACCGCCTACGCCCCCTTCTACAACGGCGTCTTCGGTCCCGACGACATCAAGGCCGAGAAGGTCGAGGATCTGGAAGGCAAGACCGTCGGCGTCACCCGCGGCTCGGTCGAGGACATCGAGCTGTCGAAGATCGTCACCGACAAGGTGACCGTCCGCCGCTACGAGGACAACAACGGCACCATCTCCGCCTTCCTGTCGGGGCAGGTCCAGCTGGTCGCCACCGGCAACGTGGTGGCCGCCGCCATCTTCGAGCGCAACCCGCCGCGCCAGCCGATCCTGAAGTTCCTGATCAAGAACTCCCCCTGCTTCGTCGGGCTGAACAAGAACGAGGGGCCGCTCCTGGAGAAGGTCAACGCCATCATCGCCAAGGCGAAGGAGGACGGCTCGCTGAACGAGATCGCCAAGAAGTGGCTGCATTCGCCGCTGCCGAAGGATCTGTGAGGTAAGGCTGCCCTCTTCTCCCTCTCCCCCCGGGGAGAGGGGATCCTTCCCGCTTCGCAAGATTCCGGCATCATCAATCCGGCACGGGACCGCATCATGGCCTACAGTTTCGATTTCTCGTCCCTGTTGGACTACACGCCCGTGCTGGTGGACGGGGTGGCGACGACCATCGGGCTGACCGCGGTCAGCACGGTGCTGGGGGTGGCGCTCGGCATCGGCGGCGCGGCGGCGCGGACCTCGACCGTGAAGCCGCTGGCGATCGTCGTCGGCGCCTATGTCGAGCTGATCCGCAACACCCCCTTCCTGGTCCAGCTGTTCTTCATCTTCTTCGGCCTGCCGTCGCTGGGCATCCGGCTGGCGGAATGGCAGGCGGCGGTGCTGGCGATGGTCATCAATCTCGGCGCCTATTCGACCGAGATCATCCGCGCCGGCATCGAGGCGACGCCCAGGGGCCAGATCGAGGCCGGGGCCAGCCTGGGCATGACCGGGCCGCAGATCTTCCGCTATGTCGTGCTCGGCCCGGCGATGGCGAAGATCTGGCCGGCGCTGACCAGCCAGATCGTCATCGTCATGCTGGGCTCGTCGGTCTGCTCGCAGATCGCGGCGGAGGAGCTGAGCTTCGCCGCCAACTTCATCCAGTCCCGCAACTTCCGGCCCTTCGAGGTCTATTTCCTGGCGACCGCGCTGTATCTGGCGCTGGCGGTGGCCCTGCGCTGGGTCTTCAGCCTGATGGGGCAGCGGATGTTCGCCAAGGGGGTGTCGCGTGCTTAACTTCACCCTGTGGGACATCCTGTCCAACCTGCTGCTGGCGGCGCGCTGGACGGTGCTGCTGTCGCTGATCGCCTTCGTCTCCGGCGGGATCGCCGGGCTGCTGCTGCTGGTCGCCCGCGTGTCGCCGGTGCCGCCGCTGCGCGTCGCCGCCCGGCTGTTCATCGAAATCTTCCAGGGCACGCCGCTGCTGATGCAGCTGTTCATCGTCTTCTTCGCCCTGCCGCTGATCGGCATCGAGACCTCGGCCTGGACCTCGGCCGCCGTCGGGCTGACGCTGTTCACCGCCGCCTATCTCGCCGAGATCTGGCGCGGCTGCGTCGAAGCGGTGCCGAAGGGCCAGTGGGAGGCCTCGGCCAGCCTCGCGCTGACCTTCGGCGAGCAGATGCGCCACGTCATCCTGCCCCAGGCCCTGCGCATCGCCGTGCCGCCCACCGTCGGATTCTCGGTGCAGGTGGTGAAGGGCACGGCGGTGACCTCCATCATCGGCTTCGTCGAGGTGACGAAGGCCGGGACCATGATCACCAACGCCACTTTCCAGCCCTTCCTGGTCTATGGGCTGGTCGGGCTGATCTATTTCGCCCTGTGCTACCCGCTGTCGCTGTCGGCCAAGGCGCTGGAAAGGAAGCTCAATGTCGCCCGTTAACATGTCCGCCACCGGCCGCCCCCTGGTGAAGCTGTCCGCCATCCGCAAGTCCTTCGGCCCGGTCGAGGTGCTGAAGGGTGTCGACATGGCGGTGGAGGAAGGCCAGGTCGTCGCCATGATCGGCCGCAGCGGCTCGGGCAAGAGCACGCTGCTGCGCAGCATCAACGGGCTGGAGCGCATCGACGGCGGCGTCATCGAGGTGGACGGCGAATGCGTCGATCCCGGCCAGATCGACCTGCGCGCCCTGCGCCAGAAGGTCGGCATGGTGTTCCAGCAGTTCAACCTGTTCCCCCACCTGACCGCCGGCGAGAATGTGATGCTGGCGCTGAAGGTGGTGAAGAAGCAGGACAAGGCCACCACCCGCGCCGCCGCCGAATCGGCGCTGGCCAAGGTCGGGCTGGGCCACAAGTTCGACGCCTACCCGTCGCAGCTGTCGGGCGGCCAGCAGCAGCGCGTCGCCATCGCGCGGTCGCTGGCGATGGCGCCCAAGGTGCTGCTGTGCGACGAGATCACCTCCGCCCTGGATCCGGAGCTGGTCGCCGAGGTGCTGGGGGTGGTGCGCAATCTGGCCGAGGAGGGCATGACGCTGATCCTGGTGACGCACGAGATGCGCTTCGCCCGCGAGGTCTGCGACCGGCTGGTCTTCATGCATGGCGGACGCATCGCCGAACAGGGACCGCCGGCCGAGCTGTTCGACCGGCCGGCGACGCCGGAACTGGCGCAGTTCATCGGCATGGTGGAGGCGCGCTGAGCGGCGCGCCCTCATCGGCCGGGGTTTCAGCCAGGGATTTGGCGAGAGATTCGAGGGCGGTGCCCAGCCGTTCGATCCCCTGGGCGATCTCGCGGTCCTCCAGGCCGGCATAGCCGATCACCAGACCGGGATGGTTCGGGCGGTGGGAGACGGCTGACGGGTCGTAGAGCGGGGTGATGGGGTAGACGCCCACACCCGCCGTCCGTGCCGCCGATACGATCATGGCCTCGCGCTCCAGCGGAAAGCGGGTGAGCCAGGCGACGACATGCAGCCCGGCCTCGGCGCCGTCGATCCTGACCCCGTCGCCGACCCTTGTCCGCAAGGCTGCCAGCAGGGTGGCCCGCCGTTCGCCGTTGCGCCGCCGCACCCGCCGGACGTGCCGTTCATAGGCGCCGCCGGCGAGCAGTTCCGCCAGGGCGCTCTGTTCCAGGGCCGGGGTGTGGCGGTCCGCCAGCCGCTTCGCCGCGCGGAAGGCCTGGATCAACGGCCGCGGAACCACGAGATAGCCCAGCCGCAGGGCGGGCGAGAGCGTCTTCGACACCGTGCCGAGATAGATGACGGTTCCGCCTCCGTCCGGGGCGCCATCCAGGCTTTGCAGGGTGGGGATGGGGGCGACGTCGAAGCGATACTCGCCGTCATAGTCATCCTCGATGACGAAGGCCCCGCAGGCCCGTGCCCAGGCCAGCAGATCCTGCCGGCGGCTGACGGACATGACGCTGCCGAGCGGGAACTGGTGGGACGGCGTCACATAGGCCAGACGGGCCGGCGGCAGCCCGTCCGTGCGCATGCCCTCCCGATCCACCATCCGCGGGATCAGGCGGGCGCCGGTGGCGACGAGGATGTCGCGCGCCGCCGCATAGCAGGGATCCTCGATGACCGCCGGCTCTCCGGAATCGAGCAGCAACCGTACGCAGAGGTCGAGACCCTGCTGCGACCCGTTCACCACGATGATCTGGTCGGGATCGCAGCGCAGCCCGCGCGCCCGCCAGAGATAGGCCTGCAAGGCCGAGCGGAGCTCGGGCGAGCCGGACGGATCGCCGTAGCGCAGGCGGGAGGGACGGCACAGGATGGCGGCATCGACCGCCCGCTTCCAGGTCAGGGTGGGGAAGTCCGATGCGGCGAGTTCGCCATAGCGGAAGTCGATGACAGCCGCGCCGGCTTCCGCGGGATGCTGGAACGGAAGGCCGGCCAGCCGCAGCCCGAACTGCGAGAGCCGGGGCGGAGGCGCGCCGGTGTCCGGCTGTGCCGTTTTCAGGTCGCCGGGTCTCAGGTCATCGGGTCTTTGGCCAGCCAGTCTCAGGCCTTTTGGGACCTGTGGTCTCGCGCCCTGCCTCACCTCCAGATAGCCCTCGGCGGCGAGCTGCTCATAGGCGGCCGTCACCGTCGTGCGGGACACGCCGAGGTCGGCGGCAAGCGCGCGCGACGACGGCAGGCGCGCGCCGGGCGGATAAACGCCGTCGGCGATCTGGGCCCTGATCGCGTCGCCGATCCGGGACGTGATGGTCCTGACCCCATCCGGTTGCGAAAGCGTGGACATCGACTGGACCGGTCGGAAAGTGGGGAACTGGCCGTTCAGTGTGGGCCAGTTTTCGCGGAAACTCCATCCGAGACACTTCACCTCGGTACGGAGACCCGAATGTACATCCCCGCCGCGTTCCGCGAGACCGACCTGCCCTTCATCCACGAGACGATGCGGGCGGCCGGACTCGCCAATCTGGTCACCAGCGTGGCCGGCGGATTGCTGTGCACCCCCCTGCCCCTGTTCCTCGCCGCCGACGAGGGCGAAATGGGCACGCTCTACGGTCATGTGGCGAAGGCGAACCCGCAATGGCGGGAGACGCCGGCGGCGGAGGCCCTGGCGATCTTCATGGGGCCGGACGCCTATGTCACCCCGTCCTGGTACGAGAGCAAGAGCCGGGACGGCAAGGTGGTTCCGACCTGGAACTATGTGGCGGTCCACGCCTATGGTCCGGTCGAGTTCTTCGAGGATGCCGACCGGCTGCTCGATGTCGTGACGCGCCTGACCGACCTCCACGAGGCGTCGCGCCCGCAGCCCTGGGCGGTTGGCGATGCTCCGCCCGACTTCATCCGGGCGCAGTTGCGCGGCATCGTCGGTGTGCGGCTGCCGATCACCCGGATCGACGCCAAGCGGAAGATGAGCCAGAACCGCAGCGGGACGGACAGGGCGACGGTGAAGGCGGAGCTGTCCAGGAGCGGATGCGCCCGGGACCGTCAGGCCGCCGCCCTCGTCCCGGAGTGACCCCGGGGTGACGGCGCCCGGATGAGGTTGCCAAAACGGAATATAATCCTTTAATATATGACCCAATGCTGTTGCCACGCGACGCCACCACCTCACGAACGTTAACTTTTTTGCCGGCGAAAAAGGCCGTTTGCGATTTCGTCTTACCCCCACGGCCGTAATTCAGCGTGACAGGTGTCTATCAATCCAGTGCGCGAGTGTATCAGTATATGAGACTCATATCTGTCATCATCTCGCGGTATTTTTTGGAATAATGATGCGTAATCATGAGGGTGGCATCGGATTTGCGCGTCTATGTCTTTCGAGATTGACTTTGTAAAGTCAGGAAAAGGAAAGTAGATATTGGACTTATGGAAGGAGGACTGTCTTCGTTGTGCGAAAGCCTGTGACCATGATGGGATATAGTTCGCCGCCTTGATCCCTGCCCCTTGAACGCCCCTGTGACGGGCTGGGCCAAATTTGCCACAAGGTTCGAGAAAAGTTAACCGGATTTGGAAAGGTTTCGTTAACCATTGAAGCCCCAGCATGGCTTCAACGCAACGGACATAGGATCGAAGTCATGAGCACGACCACCGCGCCGAGCAAGATCGTCGTCAACGCCTACGGCCAATCCCTGGATGGCGTCGCGCCGCATTTCAAGCTGCTGGTGGATGGTCAGGAGGTCGGTTCTGCCAATGCGGCCGCCCCCTCGTCGAAGGCATACAGCTTCACCGCCGACCTTGCGGCGAACACGGCGCACAAGATCCAGGTCGTTTACGACAACGACACCGCGACCAGCGCCTATCGCGACCTTTACGTCCAGTCGATCGAGGTCAACGGCCACACGCTGAAGCCGACCGACGCCATCTATGAGCGCCATGACGATGCCGCCCCGGCGCCGACCCAGGCCGGCCAGGAAGCCATGTGGTGGGACGGCGCGCTGACCTTCAGCACCCCCGCCGGCTATTACGGCGGCACCCAGACCACGGCTCCGGCCATCGCGCCGGCCGCCCCCGCCGCCGGCACCGCCCAGAACGTCATCACCGTGAATGCCGCCGGCAGCGAGGCGGGCGGTGTCGGCGCGCACTTCACCGTGCTGGTCGATGGCAAGCAGATCGGCGAAGGCACGGCCACCGGTACCGAGGCCAAGGATTACAAGTTCACCGCCGATCTGGCGCAGGGCAAGGCCCACGCGGTCGAGGTGAAGTACGACAATGACGGCGTCATCGGCGGCGCCGACCGCAACCTGTATGTCCACAGCGTCAGCGTCGACGGCAAGACCGTGGCCGCCACCGACGCCGCCATGTCGGTCCACCGCACCGCCGACGGCGCCGACCTGGGCGCCACCACCGACCTCTACTGGGACTCGACGCTGACCGCCAAGCTGGATGCCAGCCATTTCGCCGCCTCGACCGGGTCGACGGGGGGCTCGACGGGCGGGACCACCGACGCGGGCAAGGGTGGAACCAGCGGCGGCTCCACGGGTGGCAGCACCGGCGGTTCGACCGGCAACGCCTCACTGTCGCTGACGGTCGGCAATGTCACGGTGTCCGATCCGGGCATGGTGAAGAGCAGCAGCTCGATCAACGGCTTCCTGCACACCAACGGCAACCAGATCGTCGACGAGAGCGGCAACAACGTCCGGCTGACCGGTGTGAACTGGTTCGGCGGCGAGGGCTACAACTACGTGCCGTCGGGGCTGTGGGCCGACAGCTACCAGCACCACATCGACAGCATGAAGGACCTGGGCTTCAACGTCATCCGCCTGACCTGGGCCGACGACATCTTCGACAGCAGCACCGTCACCAACGGCATCGACTACTCGAAGAACCCGGACCTGAAGGGCCTGACCCGGCTGGAGGTCTATGACAAGGTCATCGATTACGCCGGCAAGAACGGCATCAAGGTGATCCTCGACCACCACCGCAACGACGGCGGCGCCGGCACCAACGAGCATGGCCTGTGGTACACCGACAAGAACCCGGAATCGACGGTGATCGACCACTGGCAGACGCTGGCCAAGCGCTATGCCGGCAACGACGCGGTGATCGGCGCCGACCTGCACAACGAGCCGAGCGTGTCCGCCACCTGGGGTGACGGCAACAAGGCCACCGACTGGGCCGCGGCGGCCGAGCGCATCGGCAACGCCGTCCAGTCGGTCAACAAGGACTGGCTGCTGCTGGTCGAGGGCACGGAGTGGAGCAGCACGCTGGCCGGCGTGAAGAACCATCCCATCGAGTTCGACGTGCCGAACAAGCTGGTCTATTCGCCGCACGCCTACGGCCAGAGCGTCGGGCAGTTCAGCTGGCTGTCGGATCCGAACTATCCGAACAACCTGCCGGCCCAGTACGACAGCATGTGGGGCTACATCTACAAGAACAACATCGCCCCGATCCTGGTCGGCGAGTTCGGCGGCCAGATGCACAGCGCCGCCGAGCAGACCTGGGCCAGTACGCTGATCAAGTACATGAACGGCGACTGGAACCTGGACGGCAAGAGCGATCTGGCCGCCGGCCAGCAGGGCATGAACTGGACCTACTGGGCCTGGACGCCGGAATCGGGCGACGTCGGCGGCCTGCTGCAGGACGATTACAAGACCGTCGACCCGACCAAGATGAACATCATCAAGGCGGGCCTGGCGGCCAATTCCGGCAGCTCCGGCACGGTTGCCGGCAGCGACGAGGCGGTGTTCACCGTGCAGCTGGCGAAGGCGGTCACCACCGCCACCACCATCGAGTACGCCACCGAGGACGGCACCGCCAAGGCCGGCAGCGACTACACCGCCGCCCATGGCAGCCTGACCTTCCAGCCGGGCGAGACCACCAAGACGGTCACCGTCCACATCAACGGCGACAACAACGCCAATGAGGGCACGGAGAACTTCCTGCTGCACCTGACCCACGGCACCGCCAACCTGGGCACCGCCACCGGTTTCATCACCGACCACGCGGCGTAAGGGGCGGCGCTTCTACCGCAGAATGGGGCCGGTCCGTGTCGAAAGGCGCGGGCCGGTTTTTTTGCGTTCAGGCGGCCCGCATCAGGTCATAGGGCTGGATCAGGATTTCCGCCGGAATGCGAAGCTCTTCCGACAGGCGGCGGATCATCGACAGGGACAAGGCGCGGCGGCGGCTGAGAACCTCCGAGACGCGGCCGCTGGAGCCGATGATCGGTTCCAGATCGGCGCGTGTCAGGCCGCGCTGTTCCATCATGAATTCGATGGCGGCGATGGGATCGGCGGGCGGCATCGGGTGATGCCGCCGCTCGTAGGCTTCGACCAGCATCACCAGAAGGTCGAGACGGTCACCGTCGGGAGTATCGGGTTCCGCATCCCACAGAGCTTCGATCTCGGCGAGAGCGGTGCGGAAGTCGGCATCGGTCTTGATCGGCTTCAGATCCATCAGATGCTCTCCAGTCTGCCCGCTCGAATATTCCAGCTGAGTCAATGCCGTGTGATTAGTGGCGACGCTGCCTCTAGGACTTGCACGAGAGGGCGTGGATCAAGAACGCCGATGCCAAGAAGAATAACGACCAGAGCCGTCAGACAAGCGGGCAGATGGCGTGCAAAAGCGCGCAGGAGAATGGACATAGGTGTGGCCTTTCGGAATGAGGGACCGACGGAAGCGCCACTTTAGCCAATTAAAAAAGGCCGCTGCCGACGCTTGTTTTGACAAGCGCTAGCTGCGACCCATCCAGGCCCGCTTTGCCCCGTTAGTCAGGTCCTCCCGACTAGCTCCAGCTACCATTGTTTGGTTCGCAAGGGTATCCACCCTATCTGCGCATCCGCGCGCGACCCTCAACAACTTGGCGCTATCAAAGAGGTAGGTCTGTTTGCGGCTTTCGTCAAGTTCCAGTAGGTGAGAGAGGGGTTTATAATCTCGGTTATGCGGTCACCCCAGGCTGCCGACCGCCGGCCACTCCAGCGCCGGATGCCCCGCCAGCCGGTCAAGCAGGCGGTCCAGCAATTCCCAGATCGCCGCGTCGTGCACGCGGTGATGGGTCAGCAGGCCGATGGGCTCGTTGGGGGTGCGGCGTCCCTCCCGCCGGTCGCGCAGCTCGCGGCACAGCAGGTCGAGCAGCGCGTCCAGCGGCACGGCGGAGCGGCTGCCGCGCCAGTCGATCAGGTCGAGGTGGGTGTTGACCCAGGCAATGCCGTCACGCGGCTCCGGAGAGGGGCCGAAGGCGGAGACGGCGCGGTAGCCGGCGGCGGCCAGACAGGCAGGCATGTCGGAGGCCATGCGGTTCCAGGGCGGGACGAACAGCGGCAGCAGGCGGTCGCCGAACAGGGCGCGCAGGGTGGACAGGCCGCGTTCGGCTTCAGCTTGGCGGACCCCGGGCGGACGTTCGGGGCCGAATTCGCACTTCTTCCTGCCGGGGGCGGCGTGGTCGGTGTGGGACCAGCCATGGACCAGCGGGGTGACGTGGGCGTGGCCGGCGAGGGCTTCGACGAGCGACGGTCCGGCGTCGGCCGGGATGACGGCGAGGCCGAGCGGGATGTTCGCCTGGGCGCAGCGCATCAGCAGTTGGTCAAGCTGCGGGCTGGCGGCGACCGCGTCGTCGTCGCGCAGCCAGAGGGGGCAGCGGCGGCCGAGGTCGGTCCAGCGGGCGAGTTCATCGTTTACCGCGGTCCAGTTTTGGGCGGTCCAGCTCGTCATGGCGTCTTCTCCGCCAGCATGGCTTCGACGATCTCCACGCTGCGCGCGGCACCGGCCAGCGAAGCGGGGGAGAGCGGTGGAATCCGGGCACCCAGCACCGACCGCAACGCCTGGGCGAGGCTTTCGGGGGTGAGGTTGGCCTCGCGCAGGGTGGCGATGCCGGGCTGGCGGGCCAGGATGGCGGCGCGGATGGTCTGCTCGACCTCCTTGCCGTCCTCGAAGGGGCAGAAGACGCTGGGAACGCCGGCGGTCAGGCAGTCGAGCGCGGTGTTGTAGCCGCAGCGGCCGACGCTGGCGGCTGCCCGGCCCAGCAGGGCGCGGAAATCGGGACGCACCGGCTCGACCAGCAGGCGGTCGGGCGGGGCCATGGCGCGCAGCCGGTCGGCCAGGGCGGCGTCGCCCTTCGCCACCAGCAGGCGCCAGCGCTGCGGCAGGGCGTCGGAGGCGGCGCCGGATGTGGCGCCCAGGGCTGCGCAGCGGGCGGCGGCCTCGAAGACCGGGCGGCCGACCGGGCCGCCGCCGGCGGTGACCAGGATCTCGGCATTGCCGTCCGTGCCGTCGTCGGGAGCGGGTGGCGCCGGGACGACGAAGCCGGTGTAGCGCAGAAGCGGCTTCATCGCCGGGGTCAGCGGCCAGCTGTCCTCCAGCGGGATCAGGGCTTCGTCGGAATGGACCAGCACGCCGTCGTAGAAGCGCAGAAGCCGGCTTTCGGTCTCGGCCACGCGCTTGGGCTTGGAGGGCGGGGCCAGGATGTCGCGGACCGACGCCAGCGTCAGCGGCGGGCGCGGCAGGCTGCGGGCGCGTTGCAGCAGGGCGTCGAACTCGGCGGCCAGCGCGCGGCGGCCGAAGGGGAAAAGCTCGGTGATGAGGACGTCGGGGCGAAGGCTGTCGAGCAGGCTGCTCAGCATCGCCTGCCGCGCGGCGAACAGGCCGGCATCGGCGGGGCGGCCGTCAGCGTCCAGCAGGGTGGCGAAGTCGGCGCCGTCGCTCGCCAAGGGCGGCAGCTGGTGCAGGGTGGCGTTGCCGGTTTCGAGGTGGGGAGCGGGGCGGCCGCCGCTGGCGACATCGACGCGCCAGCCACGGGCGGAGAAGGCCTCGGCCAGGGCCAGCGCGCGGCTGAGATGGCCGGTGCCGAGCAGATGGGTGACGGCGATCAGCAGCTTCATGACAGGCGCAGGCCTTCTTCTGGGCCGGTTGGGCGGAGCGTGCCGTCGGTGGCGAGCGTCAGGACGTAGAGGCGGTTGCGCTTCACCGGCACCGGCGGCGGGCCGCGGAAGTCCCAGCCCCAGGCGAGCGCCAGCGCGGCGCGGATCACGCCGATGTGGGTGACGATCAGGTGACTCTCCCTCTCCCCCCCGGGGAGAGGGGCGGGGTGAGGGGGATGCGTTGCGTGGCTATCCCGAGAATCCTCGCCGTGCTCCCCCCTCACCCTAACCCTCTCCCCGGGGGGGAGAGGGGATTGGGCCTGTATTGAGTCCAGCCAACCCCTCAACCGCTCGCGCACGTCGGCGGGGCTTTCGCCGTTGGGGGGGCGGAAGTCCCAGCCCCAATGCTCCAGGTCGCGGTAGCCGCTGGCGGGATCGGCGCGCAGGTCGTGGCCGCGCAAGCCCTCCCAGGCGCCCCAGTCCATCTCGATCAGGCGGGAGTCGGTGTGTATGGGGCGGCCGGGGCAGAGGAGGCTTGCGGTCTCCATGGCGCGGGCGAGCGGGCTGGCGTGCAGGGTGGCGTCGCGCCAGTCCGGCGGCAGGGTCAGACGGGCGAGGCGGTCGCGGCCCTCCGGGTCGAGCGGGATGTCTGTGCGGCCCTGGATGCGGCCCTCGCGGTTCCAGCTGGTGACGCCGTGGCGCAGGAAAGCCAGTCGGATCATGGCATCAGACCGGTCAGCAGGCCGCGCAGGCGCTGGGCCGCAGCGGTCAGGGCGTGGTGGGCCTCGACATGGGCGCGGGCGCTGCGGCCGAGCGCGCGCAGGGCCGGCAGGTCGGACAGCAGGGCGGCGAGCGTGGCGGCGAACTCCTGCGGGGCCGGGCCGGTCAGGCGGCCGCAGAGGCCGTCGCGGATGACGGTGCCGGTGCCGGCGTTGTCGACGGCGAGCACCGGCACGCCGTGCGCCTGGGCCTCCAGATAGACCATGCCGAACGCTTCGTTCAGGCCGGGCCAGACCAGCAGGTCGGCGCCGGCGTAATGGGCGGCGAGAGCGGCGGGGGCGCAGGCGCCGTGAAGCGTCACGCGGGGGCCGAAGGGGGCGAACAGCGCCGCCACCTCGGCCGCCGCCGGGCCGTCGCCGACGATGTCGAGAGTCCAGGGCCGGGCGGCGGCGAGGGTGAGAGCGTCGGCCAGCAGGCGGTAGGAGGCCAGCTTGTCGCCCGGCCGCATCATGGCGACCGTGAGCAGGCGGGGCGGAGAGCCAGGCTCCGGGCGTTCGACCGCAGGCGGCAGGTCGAGGAAGGGGGGCAGCATCGCCACCCGCTGGCCGGGCGGGCCATAGGCCTCCACCGCCTGCCTGTCGCGCGCGCTGACGCAGAGCACGAGGTCGGCCGCCTCGATGGCGGACTCGGCGGCGGCGGCGAAGGCGGACCAGGGGCCGGTCAGACGCTTGCGGGCGCGGGTGGCCTCGATGACGGCATAGGGGATGCCGAGGCGGCGGGCGATGACCGGGCCGATCAGGTCGGGGGCCTTGTAATAGACGTGGTAGCTGAGCCACAGCGCCGGGCGCCGGGCCGGATCGGCGGCGTAGAGGGACAGCAGCCGGTCGCATTCGGCGGCGGCGGCGGCGGTCAGGCGCGCTTGGGTGGCAGGGTCGCCGGCGCCGTCATAAACGCGCAGGCTGCTCGCCACCTCCACCGGGCCTGTCGCTTTCAGCGCGCGCAGGATCAGGCGGGCCATCTGGCGGTCGCCGGAGGGGACCGGATGGTCGACCGGCTTCAGCGGGGCGTAGAAGGCGATGCGCGGGCCGGCGACGGGTGGAGCGGTCACGCCGCTGCCTCCTCCAGGCGGCGGACGAGGCGGTCGATGCCGGCGGTCATGCCGAACTCGGCGCGCAGGCGGTCGTGGGCGGCTTCGCCCAGCCGCAGGCGCAGGGCGGGATCGCCGGCGAGCCGTTCGAGCGCGGCGGCGATGGCGGGCGGGCTGCCGTCGGTCAGCAGGCCGTGGGTGCCGTCGGTGATGAATTCCGGGATCGCGGAAACGGCGGTGGAGAGGATGGCGAGGCGCTGGCTCGCCGCCTCCATCAGGACATTGGGCAGGCCGTCGCGGTCGCCGTCGCCGGCCACCACGCTGGTCAGCACGAACAGGTCGGCGTGGCGCAGCGCCTCGATCACGGTCGCCTGATCCTGGGCGCCGCGCCAGTCGATGCGGCCGGACAGGCCGAGCCGCTCGGCCTGGGCGCGCAGCGACTGCTTCAGGTCCCCGGAGCCGATATGGACCAGCCGCCAGTGCAGCCCGTCCGGCAGCATCGCCAGCGCGTCGAGCAGCCGGTCGTAGCCCTTCTTCTCCACCAGCCGGCCGACCGACAGGATCTCCACTGCGCGGTCGGGGGTGGAGCCGTCGCGCTGCGCGGCGTCCGTCCGGTCCGGCGGGGCGGGGAAGCGGGAAAGGTCGAGACCGTGATAAACAAGGTCGATGCGGCCGGAATCGGGGGCCAGACCGCGCAGATGGGCGGCGCCGACGGCGGTGCAGGTGACGCCGAAGCGGGCGTCGGCCAGCTTCTCGCGCTTTTCCCATTCCGGCGTCGTCCAGATGTCCTTGGCATGGGCGGAAAAGCCCCAGCCGATGCCACGGATCGCGGCGGCATAACGCCCGACCGAGGCCGGGGTGTGAAGGAAATGGGCGTAGAGGAAGGGCACGTCGGCCGGCAGTTCCGCCGCCAGCACCAGGGCCTGGCCGAAGCGGCGGCCGCGGTTGGCGGTGCGGTCGCGCATCAGGTCGCGCAACCACGCCGCCGTGGTGCGGAGCAGCCCGGCCGGGTGGCCGAGGATCAGGCGGCCAAGGGCGCGCAGGACGCGGGCGGGCTCGTCGCGCAGATATTCCGGCAGGTAACGGACCGGAGCGGTGATGCGGTCGTGCAGGGCGTGGCGGCGGCTGTCGGTGGGGTGGCGCAGCGACCAGATCGCCAGATCGATGCCACGCTGCTGCAGGGCCAGAAGCTCCTGTGCGATGAAGGTCTCCGACAGGCGGGGATAGCCCTTCACCACGACGGCGATTTTCAACGGTATTGCTCGTGTCGGCACGGCTTTGGCATCCATGGGGGACGGCGTCGGGCCGTCCGGTCCCGCGTCGGTCATGCGCGCTTGCCTGCCATGGCGCGGGACAGCCGTTCCGCCGCGCGGCGGATCGGGGTGACGGGGGTGGCGCGGGCGACCACCGACTCGGCCGCCAGCACCTCGCGCGTCAGGTCGACGATGCGCTCCAGCCCGCCGAGCAGGCCGGGCAGCGGGCTGGCCGAGGGCGGCGGCTGGCTGGACAGGGAGCGGATGGCGTCGGCCATCGCCCGCGGGTCGGCGCCGTTGCGGTCGCTGTCCAGGGTGCGCAGCAGGCCCAGCGCCTCCGCCGCCTCGGCGCGGATGCGCTGTTCCAGGCGGGGACGGGTGCGCGGGGCCAGGACCGACGGCTTGTCGAAGGACAGGATCTCGCAGAACGTGTTGTAGCCGCCCATCGCCACCACGCCGACCGCGCCGGCATAGAGATCCTCCATGCGGGAATGGAAGTTGATGGTCTCCACCCTGCCCTTCAGCGGACGGATGCGGGCGGCGAACTCCTGGCGGCGGGCATCCTCCAGGAAAGGGCCGTAGACGATCAGGGCATTGGGGGCCAGATCCGGATTGCTCTCATAGGCGGCGATGGTCCAGTCGACCAGGGCCGCCCCGTCGCCGCCGCCGCCGGGCGTCACCAGCACATAGGGCGGCGCCATCAGGCTGTCCGCGGCCTGGACGGCGCCGCCGCCCTCCGACGGTTCGCGGCGCAGATAGCCGGTGTAGCGCACCCGCGCGGCGATCTCCGCCGGCAGGTCGAGGCCGTCGAGCGGGCGGTACACCTCCGGCAGGCCATAGATCCAGAGCTGGTCGTAATAGCGTTCGATGGCGGCGACCGCCTCCTTGCGCTCCCATTCCGGCTGCAGGGCTTCCGGCGCGTCCAGCACGTCGCGCAGGCCGAGCACCACGCGGGTGTTGCCGCTGGCCCGCATTTCCTCCAGCGCCGGCAGGAACTCGCCGTGCAGGCCGGTCGGTTCCTTGTCGACGATGGCCAGCGTCGGGCGGAAGGCGCGGGCGGTGGCGCGGATGATCTCCGCCCGGATGGCGGCGGTCTCCTCGATCGGCAGGCCGAGGTTGCGGGCGGTGTAGCCGCCGTCCGGCTGCTTCACCACGCCGGGCAGGCGCACATGGTCGACCCGCTGCGGGAAGTCGAAGCGGCCGGCGACCGGCGAGCCGGTGAGGATCAGCGCCGAGGCGTCGGGAAAGGCCGAGACCAGGGCCTGGGCGATCGTCCGCGACCGCCGCAGATGGCCCAGCCCGAAGGTGTCGTGGCTGTAGAGCAGGATGCGCGGCGGCGTCCGGTCGGGATGGAGGGACCGAAGGGGCGGCTGTGGCTGGTGCATGCTCGGACACTCCGCTTCAGCAATGCTTCGGAACCGAAAATCCGCTGCGGAACAGATCGCTGTGCTTGTCTTTGGAACCGGTTCGGCGCCGGTGGTTGCGGGGTCGTCCAGATGGCGGCGGCAAGGCTCCAGCCTGGAGAGAACCCCTCACATGGATCTTGCCGCGCATCAATATGACTTCCGGCCTGGGGAGGGCAACTCATCTATGCGCTGTGATATATATGAGTGCCGGCTAAGCCCCAACCGGGGTGAGGGGTCAGTCGCCATGATAGGGATCCAGGGCGTCGCGCAGGCCGTCGCCGAAGAAGTTGAAGGACAAGACTACCAGGATCACCGGCAGCATCGGCAATGACACCCAGGGATAGGTTTCCACGGCCATAAGGTTCTGGGCGTCATTCAGCATCACCCCCCAGCTGGTCGCCGGCGGGCGCAGGCCGAGCCCCAGGAAGGACAGTGCCGTTTCGCCGAGGATCATCGCCGGGATCGACAGGGTGGCGCTGGCGAGCAGGTGGCTGGCGAAGTTCGGCAGCAGATGGCGGCGGATGATGCGGGCCGGGCTGGCGCCCATCAGCTCCGCCGCCATGACGAAATCCTCCTCGCGCAGTGCCAGGAAGCGCGAGCGCACGGCGCGGGCCAGCGACGGCCAGTCCAGCAGGCCGAGGATGACCGAGATGCAGAGGAACACCGTCACCGGGCTCCATTGCGCCGGCACCGCAGCGGACAGCGCCAGCCACAGCGGCAGCTCCGGCAGGGATTTCAGAATCTCCGACAGGCGCTGCACCCCGGCGTCGATCCAGCCGCCGAAATAGCCGGCCATGCCGCCCAGCGTGATGCCGATGGTGAAGGAGACCGCGATGCCCAGCAGCCCGACGGTCAGCGACAGCTGCGCCCCGATGGCGAGGCGCGACAGCATGTCGCGTCCCAGCCGGTCGGTGCCCAGCAGATGCAGCGAGGCCCCCGGCGGCGGGCAGATCAGCCGGACCCGCGACTCGATCAGGCCGAGGAAGCGGTAGGGGGCGCCGGGGCAGAGGAACTGGAGCGGCATCGGCCGGCTGACGTCCGTCTCGTAGCGCCAGCGATAGTCCTTCAGGTCGGGCCGTCCGGTGGTCGGGTAGACGAAGGGACCGATGAATTGCCCCTCATGGAACAGGTGGATGCCCTGCGGCGGGGCGTAGAGATGCTCGACATCGCGTTCGTTGGCGCCGTAGGGCACCAGGAAATCGACGAAGGGCAGGCTGAGATAGGACAGGCCAAGGAACAGCGCCCCCAGCACCGCCAGCCGGTGGCGCAGGAAGCGGCGCAGCATCAGCCGCCCGGTCGAGGCATGCGCGTCGAAGCGGGTGGCCGGCGCGTCCGCCGCGGCCGGGTCGGGATAGGGCCGGTCGTCGACATAATGCTCCCAGGCGCCGCCGATGGCCGGGTCTTTCATGCCCTCCCCCTTCATGCCTTCGACCGTCATGATTGCGCCTTCCTCGCCTTGCCCAGGCGGATGCGGGGGTCGAGCAGGGCGAGCGCCACGTCGGAGATCAGCATGCCGATCAGCACCAGCAGCGAGATGAACATCAGGATGAAGCCGGACAGGAAGATGTCCTGCGCCCGCAGCGCCTCCAGCAGGGCCGGGCCGATGGTCGGCAGGCTGAGCACCACCGAGATCAGCACCGATCCCGACACCAGCGACGGCAGCAGCGAGCCGATGTCGGAGACGAAGGGGTTCAGCGCCATGCGCAGCGGATAGCGGGTCAGCCGGCGCAGCGGCGGCACGCCCTTGGCCTTGGCGGTGACGACATAGGGTTTGCCCAGCTCGTCCAGCAGGTTGGCGCGCAGGCGGCGCACCATGGCGGCGGTGCCGGACAGGCCGATGACGATGGTGGGGATGATGAGGTGCTCCAGCACCGAGCCGACCTTGGCCCAGCTGAGCGGCTGGTCCTCGTATTTCGCGTCGACCAGCCCGCCGATCGGGAGCCCCAGCCATTTCTGGCCGTAATAGAGCAGGATCAGCGCCAAGAGGAAGTTGGGCGTCGCCAGCCCGATGTAACCGACGGCGGCGGCGAGATAGTCGACCCAGCTGTTGGCGCGGATCGCCGCCAGCGATCCCAGCGGGAAGGATACCAGATAGACGAACAGCACGGCGGCGAGGTTGAGGATGACGGTGAACCACAGAGTCTCGCCCACCACCGCCGCCACCGGCTTGTTGAACTCGAAGGACCAGCCGAGGTCGCCCTGCAACAGGCCGTGGAAGCCGTTCGGCCCCGGCCAGGCCCCGATCCAGATCAGGTACTGTTCGGCGAGCGGGCGGTCGAGCGCATATTCGTGGCGCAGGAATTCCGCCTTCGCCAGACCGGCCTCCTGGCCGGTGGCGCGCAGTTCGGCGATCTGGTTGGACAGATAGTCGCCGGGCGGCAGGTTGATGACGAGGAAGATCAGCATCGACACCACGATCAGCGTCGGCACCATCACCAGCAGCCGGTGCAGGATGAAGCGTAGCATGACCGTCAGTTCTCCCCGCGGTGGGTGCCGGCCGGCTCGGGATCGGCCGGGCGGGCGTCGGTGAAATAGAACTCGTCGGGGCGGTAGACGCCGAGATAGGCGCCGGGATCCCACAGCCACAGCCCCTTGTCGGGGACGTTGCGCAGGCGGTTGGTGACGGCGATCGGCTGCGGTGTCTTCGACACCACGCCGATGGCGAAGAGCTGGTCGGCATGGATGTCGAGCAGCGCCGACCACAGGGCGCGGCGCTCGGTCTCGTCGGTGGTGTGGCGCCAGCGCCGGGCGAGGTCCATCAGCTCCTGCGGGATCGGCATGTCGATGGGTTCGCCGGCGCTGCCGGAGGTCTGGTAATACTGGCCCCATTTCGGCCAGCTGAAATTCTCCTGGGTCATCGGCGCCAGCTCTTCCGGGCTGCTGTCGGGGTCGGGGATGCCGTTGTCCCAGCCGCCCCACACCGCCATCATCGTCTGGCCGGCATAGACCCGGTTGCGCAGCACGTCGCGGTCCACCGTGCGCATCAGCAGGCGCACGCCGATGTCGCGCCAGGTCTCGGCGATGATCTGGAGCGCGTCGGAGATCTCCGGCTTCTCGCCGGCGGTCTCGACGATCACCTCCAGCGGCCGGCCGTCGGGCAGGTCGCGGTACAGTTCGCCGCGCTTGCGCTTCAGCCCGATCTCGTCCAGCAGGGCCGCCGCCCGCTTGGGATCGTAGCCGGTCCAGACGCCGTTGCGCTCCGGCTTGAAGAGCGGGCTGTGCGGCAGCACGTCGACGCCGCTTTCCTGCGCCAGCCCGAAGAAGAGCGAGCGGTTGACGATGCGGCGGTCGATGCCGAGCGACAGGGCGCGGCGGAAGCGCACGTCGCGCAGCAGGGTGCGCCAGACCGGGTCGTTGTAGTTCAGGTTGGGGTAGAGGGCGATTTCCGCCGCCTTGCCCTCCGGCCACAGCAGGGTGCGATAGTCGGCCTCGCGCTCGCCCGACACCAGGACCGGCACCTGGGAGAAGGTCAGTCCTTCGGCCTGGAGGTCGGCCTTGCCGGTGGCGACCTGGGCCGGGATCAGCCCGCCGGCCATCACCGTCACGTCCAGCCCGTCGGCATAGGGCAGCTGCATGCCGCGCCGGTCGAAGCGGTGGTAATAGGGATTGCGCTGGAACAGCAGGTGGTTGCCGGTGCCCTTGGAGACCGCCATCCAGGGCTGGAGCGTCGGCTGGTCCGGATTCTCCATCCGGAACATGTCGTCCAGCGCGTTGTGCAGGGCCGCCCAGTTGCGGACCTTGTATTTGGCGATCAGCGGCGCCAGCTCCGCCTCGCTGGTGTAGCGGGCGTGGTAGCGTTTCAGGTAATGGGCCGGGCGGGCGATGAAGGGCGGCCGGGCGGCGGCCAGCGCCGGCAGGAAATTGGGGTTCGGCTCGTCCCAGCGGAAGCGGGCGGTGACCGCGTCGGGAAAGCTGACCTGCGGCGGCTTGCCGTCCACCAGCATGAAGCGCGGCGGGCCCGACGGCGACAGCAGCGGGTTGTTGGCGATGTCCTCCCACCAGTAGCGGATGTCGTCGCTGGTGAAGGGGGCGCCGTCCGACCAGCGGTGGCCGGCCCGCAGGGTCAGGGTGAAGTCGCGGCCGTCGACGACCTTGAAGTCCTTCAGGATGTCGGGAACGATCTCGCGCTTTGCGGTGTAGCCGACCAGCCGGGCATAGCCGTAGAGCACGGCGATGCGGCTGTTGCGCCGCTGGGTGATGAAGGTGCGGATCCAGCCGCCGGAACGGCCGAGGTCGCGGCCCTTGGCCTCCAGATCGACGATCAGCGGCTCGTCCGGCATCCGCTGGCGGACGGGCGGGATCAGGCCGTAGCGCACCTGGTCCGCCAGCAACGGCGGATCCTGCGGGCTGAAGGCGGCGGCGGGGGTGGCGATGGTCAGAAGGAGGAAGATGAGGAGGAGGGGGTGCAGGAGCTTTGTGAAAGGGCCGACGCGCGTCCCCCTCACCCTTCCCACCGCAGAGCGGTGGGCCCCTTCCCTCTCCCCGGGGGGGAGAGGGTGATTCAGAGCGGCGGGTTGAAGGGACGTCCTCATGCCGCCCGCCTCACGAAATGGCCGGGGGCGGCTTCCACCAAGGGAGGGGGCGCGCCGTCGGCGGTCGGGCGGAAGGGTTCGGGCCACAGGTCCGGCTTCCCGGCGCCGAGCGCCACGGTGGCGATGTCGATCGGGCGGTTCACGTCCGGCTCCGGCGAGGCGGCGATCAGCGCGCGGGTGTAGGGATGCAGCGGGGCGGAGAACAGGATGGCCGGCGGCGCCTCCTCCATCACCCGGCCGGCACGCATCACCGCGACGCGGTCGGCCAGCCGCGCCACCACCGCCAGATCGTGCGAGATGAACATCAGGCTGAGGCCCAGGCGCCGCTTGATCGATTCCAGCAGGTCCAGCACCTGCGCCTGGACCGAGACGTCGAGCGCCGAGGTCGGCTCGTCGCAGATCAGCAGCTGCGGGTCGAGCGCCAGGGCGCGGGCGATGCCGATGCGCTGGCGCTGGCCGCCGGAGAAGGCGTGGGGGTAGCGGTTGGCCCAGGCGGGATCGAGGCCGACCTGCGCCATCAGCGCCCGCACCCGCTCGCGGCCCTCGCCGCGGCCGCAGACGCCGTGGATCGCCAGCGGCTCGGCGATGATCTCGCCGACGCTCATGCGTGGACTGAGGGAGGCATAGGGATCCTGGAACACCATCTGGGCCCGGCGGCGGTAGGCGGTCAGCTCCGGCCCGGCGGCGGAGAGGAGGTCGAGCGGCTGCTGCCCCGCGGCGGAGCGGAACAGCAGGCGGCCACCGGGATCCGGCCGCTCCGCCAGCATGGCGAGCCGCGCCAGCGTCGTCTTGCCTGATCCTGACTCGCCGACGATGGCCAGCGTTTCGCCACGGCCGACGCAGAGATCGACGCCGTCGAGTGCGCGGATGCGGACGTTGCCGCGCTCGTAGGTCTTGGCGACGCCGTGGAACTCCAGGATGGGGTCGCGCAACGACCCGGAGCCCTGCGCGCCGGCCGTTTCCGGGATGGAGGGGGCGGCGGCCATCAGCTTGCGGGTGTAGCCGTGCAGCGGCCGGCCGAGCACGTCGGCACAGCAGCCCGATTCCATCACCCGGCCGGCGCGCATCACCACCACGGCGTCGGCCATGTTGGCGACCACGCCCAGATCGTGGGTGACCAGCAGCACGGCCATGCCGCTCTCGCCCTGCAGCTCCTTGATCAGGGCCAGCACCTGGGCCTGGAGCGTCACGTCGAGTGCCGTGGTCGGCTCGTCGGCGATCAGCAGCTGCGGACGGGCGACCATCGCCATGGCGATCATCGCGCGCTGGCGCAGGCCGCCCGACAGCTGGAACGGGTAGGAGCGGAAGGCGCGGACCGGATCGGGGAAGCCGACCCGCTCGAACATGGCGAGGCAGCGCTCGCGCGCGCCGGCGTGGTTGCAGGCGCCGTGCAGCCGCAGCACCTCCATCGTCTGGTCGCCGATGGTGTGCAGCGGCGACAGCGCGCTCATCGGCTCCTGGAAGATCATGGAGATGCGGCTGCCGCGGATGTCGCGCAGGCCCGACGGCGACAGGCGCAGCAGGTCCACCGCCTCGTCGCCGTGGCCGAACAGGATCGAGCCGCCGGTGACCGACGCCCCGCGCGGCAGGATGCCGAGGATGCTGCGGCAGGTCAGCGTCTTGCCGGAACCGGATTCGCCGACCAGCGCCACGCTCTGGCCGGCGCCGATGGAGAAGCCGACGCCGTCGACCACCGGGTGGGGGGCATTACGGAAGCGGATCGTCAGGCCCTCAACCCTCAGCATCGCGCCGCTCTCCTCCTGTTTTACGAAGCCATTCGCAATTCGCCGTTATCCCCCTCTCCCCGGGGGGGAGAGGGGATGCTTGGTGCGCCTGCCCTGCTGCGTCCATTTCATGCTTCCGTTTGGGAGCGGTTGTCGGCCGTCGCCGGGGCTGCCTCCGGGACCGGGACCGGCGCCGAACCGGAGGGCGCTTCGCTGGTCAGGCGCTTGCCGATCTGCTGGATCACCCGCATCGGCAGGTCCGGCGCCGAGGACAGCAGGCGCAGCATGGTCGCGCCGTCCAGACGCAGCAGGCGCAGGTCGGTGTTGGCCCGGAAGCTGGAGAAGCGCCGAACGCCGGCCAGAAGCTCCAGCTCGCCGATCACCTCGGGCGGCTTGATGTAGGCGATGTGCAGCGGCGGCTGGCCGTCCGGCATCAGCCGCACCTGCTCGACCTCGCCGTCGGCCAGGACGAAGGCGTATTCCGACTGCTCGCCGCTGCGGTAGATGAAGTCGCCGGCCGCGACCGTGCGCCAGTCCGACGAGGCCAGCAGGCGGCGCAGCACCGTTTCCGGCAGATCGGAGAAGACGGGGGAGCGCGACAGCAGGCGCAGCGCCGGCTCGTCGGTCCCCTCCCCGTCCCCCGGCACGGTGTCCTCGTCATGGTCGGCGCCGTTCTGGCCGCGCCGGACCAGCCGGCCCTCCTCCAGGTCGTAGATCGCGTCGAAGGCGGGATTGTCGGAAATCCGCTCCTCCAGCACGATCAGCGTCATGGTTGGCAGCTGCTCCTTCATGGCGAGGAAGATGCGCAGCCGCTCGTCCGGGTCGTAGCTGTTCAGCGCTTGGTAGATGACGAAGATGTCGGGCTTCTTCATCAGGCCGCGGACCAGCTGGACCCGCTGCCGCACGCTGATCGGCAGCAGCGAGCCGCCGATGCCGACCTCGCCCAGCGCCACCAGGATCAGCACGAAGGCCCGCGCGTCGGTCCGTTCCAAGGCCTCGTCCACCAATGCCCGCAGCTGGGTGATGGCGCGCGGATCCTCCGTCGTGATGCGGCCGAACAGGAGGTTGTCCATCACGTTGAGGCGCGGGTGGTAGAGGTCGGGGTGGAAGATGGCGATCTTGTCGCGCAGGTCGTGCGGCATGTCGTCGAGCACGCGGGCGCGGATCGCCATGATCGCCTCGCGTTCCGCCGGCGGGACGAAGTCCATGCCGTCGCGCTTGGGCACGATCATCAGGAACATGGTGGCGAACAGCAGGGTGTCCGCCTCCTGGTGGCGGCGCTGCGGCCGTTCGGAGCGGCGCTTCAGCCGGGTGACCGCCTCGACCAGCTCCTCGAACAGGGCGTCGTCGATGTACGGGTAGCGCATGATCATGACGTCGCCGTCGTCGCTGTCGCGATAGACGCCGACCACCCGCATGGCGAAGCGGCGGCCGATGCGCACGGCGGAGTCCCACAGCCCGTATTCTTCCATCAGGCCGCGGACGGTGGGGTTGCACACCATGCGGGCGACGGTCAGCCGCTTGCCGTCCGGCAGGCCGGCCAGCATGTTCTCGGCAATGGTGGCATAGGGGTTGAAATGGTCGCGCTCGAAGCGGGCGAGCAGCGCATCCAGCCCACGTTCGGTGATCGCGTCGCGCAGCCACTGGCGGGCGCGCAGCAGGGGCTGGGCGACGAAGGGGTAGTCGTCGGGATCGAACACCTCGCGCAGGCCACGCTGATAGACCGCGCTCTCGCCGCCGGTGGCGGCCAGGCACTGCATGAACCAGGGGCGCAGGCTGGTCCAGTCGGTGGCGCCGATCATGGCGAAATCGGTCCAGATCCCCGCCATGCTGTCGGTGGAGTTGCCCGACGCCTCGGCCTCGACGATGTCACGCCGCCGGGCGGGCGTCATGGTCTCCGGATCGTCGGCCGGCGGGCGGTGGCGCAGGCCGTAGGTCATGTTCTGCATCATGCTGCCGGTGAACATGCGCGGTTCCGGGCTGGCATAGGCCATGCGGCGTCCCAGCAGCTCCAGCGGCAGCTCGTCCAGCGGGCGGTCGCCGATGGTGATCCGGCCGGAGGTCGGCGGCGACAGCCGCACCAGCACCTCGGCCAGACGGCGCAGCGCCAGCGCGTTGGTGCCGGCGATGCCGACCAGGGCGCCCGGCGGCACCTCCAGCGACAGCCGTTGCAGCATGCGGTCGCCGTATTCGTTGGCCCAGGTCACCGCCTCCAGCCGCAGCGGCGCCTTCAGGTCGGTCGGGGTGGAGGGCGACGGCGGCGTCCAGTCGAACAGGAAGGGGGGAGAGAACTGCTCGGCGATCTGCTCGTACTTGATCTGGGCGTCGATCATGTTCTGGTAATAGTCGAGCAGCTCCTTCCAGGGGGCGGTCAGATCCTTGAAGGCGGACAGGGCGGCCACCAGGGCGCCGATGGTCATGTCGCCGTCGAGGACCAGATAGCCGCCGATCGAGAACAGGAAGAAGGGGGTGATCTGGTTGATGAAGTTATTGAGGAACTTGACGAAATACTTCCGCTTGTAGATTTCCAGCCGAATCCAGTAGATGCTGCCGAGATACTGCGAGAATTCCGCCAGGACGTAGCGGACGGTGCCGTTGACGCGGACCTCGCGGATGTTCTCCACACTTTCGCCGATGCGTTCGGACAGCTGGCGGACCTTGCGCACCCGATCCTTGCCCAGCATCTTCACCTTCAGCTGAAGCTTCGGGATGATGTAGGCCTGCAGCGGGATCAGCGCGACCGACACCAGCCCGATGGTCGGCTGCTGGATGAACAGGAACAGCAGGATGGTCAGCATCGTGCCGCCCTGGTAGAGCGGTTGGGCGAAGGCGTCGCCGATGAAGCCGGCCAGCGGTTCGGTCTCCGCCGCCACCGTGGAGATCAGCTCTCCCTGGCTGACCTTGGAGAAATGCGGCAGCGGGAAGCGCAGCATGCGGTCGAGCAGCATGAAGCGCAGGCGCCGCACCTGCCGTTCGCCGACCACGCCCTTGAAGGTGTTGATCCGCATCTTGAAGGCGCCGTTGGCGAGCACCAGCGCCAGGAAGGTGAAGCACAGCACCAGCAGGTAGGTCACCGGCCCCATGGTGACGCCCAGGATCTGGCGTTCCGGCTGGGGGTCCGACAAGGCCCGGTTGATGATGATCTTCGGCAGTTCCAGCGAGGCGTAGAGCACCGGGAAGGATGCGACCGTCAACAGGGCGAGCAGGATCTGCTGGCGTCCGCTGTACTTCCAAATGTACTGAAATATGTTGCGGTCCATCAAAGCCCTTCAGTGTCGCGGCCGGCACCGTCGCGGCCGTCGCCGGCCGTCCCTGTCATGCGCTGTGGGATGAGGGACGCTAGATTGGCGTCGGCTATTCCGTTTTCCATCCCCACTTTATCGATCCACCCGCCCCACCCGGTTTTCCAGCCTTCAGTTTTCCACCCTCCAGGCATGGTAGGTCCAGCGCTCGTCGGGCGGAAGGGGAAGCCGGGTCCAGTTGGGACGCTCCAGCGGCCGGTCGGACAGCACGACGCCGCCGGGCAGCATCAGCGCGTTGATCAGGGGCGCCAGCCACGCCGCCTGCCGGGCGTCATGGTTGCGGTCGGTGCTGCCGAAATCGGCATGGGCCAGCCGGGCGCAGCGGCCGAAGCGCTCCGCCGCCGCCGGCATGGTTTCGTGGAAATCGCCGACGAACAGGCGGTCCTCGTCCGGCGTCAGTTCCGGCGGCACGCGGACCCACATGTCGAAGACCAGGATGTCGCGCGGCGGGAACAGGTGGCGCAGATGGTCGAAGGTGCGGCCCTTGCCCAGGCCCACCTCCAGCACCATGCCGTCACGCCCGGAGACCTGACGCTCCGCCCAGGCCAGCGCGTCGCGCTGCACCGTCATCCGGTCGATCATCCGCTCCAGCAGCGACCGGCTTTCCGCAACACCACCATCGGCCGCCATCGGCCCCCTCCCCTTGCCAAGCGCACGAACGGCACGCCGCAGTGTGAAAGGCTGCGCGCGCGCCGTCGAGACAAAATGTCGCTTGGTCGGGGCCGGCTTATGGCCGTTTCGGGTCGAAGCGCTTCGTCAGCCCCTGCCAGCAGCGGTAATAATCATGCTGAAGCTCGGCGGTTTCCAGTGCGTGGCGCGTGGGGCGGATCACCGCACGGGTCTCGACCATGAAGGCCATAGTGTCGGCGACCCGCTGCGGTTGCGTGGTGTCGGCTGATGTCGCCTTGGCGAAGGTCTCCGCATCGGGGCCGTGGCCGCTCATGCAGTTGTGCAAGGACGCGCCGCCGGGCAGGAAGCCCTCCTCCTTGGCATCGTAGACGCCGTGGATCAGGCCCATGAACTCGCTGGCGACGTTGCGGTGGAACCAGGGCGGACGGAAGGTGTCCTCCTGCACCAGCCAACGCGGCGGGAAGATGACGAAGTCGATGCTGTCGACGCCGGGGGTGTCGCTGGGCGATTGCAGCACCAGGAAGATCGACGGGTCGGGATGGTCGAAGCCGATCGAGCCGATGGTGTTGAAGCGGCGCAGGTCGTATTTGCAGGGCGCGTGGTTGCCGTGCCAGGCCACCACGTCCAGCGGCGAATGGTCGATGCGGGCGGTCCACAGATGGCCGTCGAACTTCGCCACCAGCTCGAAGTCGCCGTCGACATCCTCGTACCAGGCGTCGGGCGTCAGGAAGTCGCGCGGGTTGGCCAGCCCGTTGGAGCCGATGGGGCCGAGGTCCGGCAGGCGGAAGGGCGCGCCGAAATTCTCGCAGACATAGCCGCGCGCCGTGCCGTCCGGCAGCTCGACGCGGAAGCGGATGCCGCGGGGGATGAGCGCGATCTCCTGCGGTTCGACCTCCAGCACGCCAAGCTCGGTGAACAGGCGCAGGCGGCCCTGCTGCGGCACGATCAGCAGCTCGCCGTCGGCATCGTAGAAGAAGCGGCGCTGCATCGAGCGGTTGGCGGTGTAGAGATGGATGCCGCAGCCGGTCTGTGCCTGCGGCCCGCCATTGCCGCCCATGGTGACGAGGCCGGCGACGAAGTCGGTGGCCATGTCCGGCATCGGCGGCGGGTTCCAGCGCAGCTGGGTCGGCGGGGCCGGCACCTCGTCGAAGCGGCTGGTCAGGCGACCGGACTCCAGCGGGCGGAAGGGTTCGTGCACCACCGCCGGGCGGATGCGGTAAAGCCAGGAGCGCCGGTTGTGGGCACGGGGCGCGGTGAAGGCGGTGCCGCTGATCTGTTCGGCATAGAGGCCGTAGGGCGGGCGCTGCGGCGAGTTGCGGCCGACGGGCAAGGCGCCGGGCAACGCCTCCGTCGCGAATTCGTTGCCGAAGCCGGACTGGTAGGTGAAGGCGGGGGACGTCATGCGGGCTGCTCCCTTTTCCCGAGGCGATGCGGCCGGTGCCAAGCGCCGGGCGCGACCATTTGTCGCTCATATAGTTTCTTTTGAAACTACATGCCAGGGGAAAATGTGGGTGCCGCAGCGGCCCACCCTCCGCCTCAGTTCATTGCGCGGCCTGGCAGGTCCAGGATGAAGTCGCCGCCTTCGTCGTAGCCGGCGGTGCGGATCACGCCATATTGCGGGGTCTGCGGTGCCTCGCTGGTCACGTCCTGGCGGACCTCCTGATAGAGGGCGTAGCCGCTGCTGTCCTTCGGCAGGGCCAGCACCCGCTTCTTCAGCGCCACCGCGAAGGGGGAGTTCACCTCGCCGTCGGCCACCGGTTCGTCGCCGCCCGACGACAGGGCCATGACGGAGCGGCGCTGCCGGATCTCCGTCTCGTTGGCGAGGCGGCTGGCGTCGATTTTCTGCTCCTTGGTGAAGGCGCCGGAATAGCAGCTGTCGGACACCACCATCACATGCTTGGCCGGCATGCGGCTGAGGAAGCGGCCGATGTCGTTGTTCGACACCCAGTTGCGGGCGTTGGTCGTCTCCGCGTCGGCGGGCAGCCAGTAACCGGTGCCGGTCTCCGCCAGCTCATAGCCGTGGCCGGCGTAATAGACCATCACCTGGTCCTGCTCGCCCACCTCGCGGCCGAGCTTGCGCAGGGCGTCGCCGATCTGCGCCTTGGTCGGGTTGCGCAGCACCCGCGTCTCGTAGCCGAGATGGTCGTTCAGTGCCTTGCCCACCGCCTTGATGTCGGCGTCCGGCGTGGCAAGGGCCGGGATGGCGCCGTCGCGGTAGCTGTCGACGGCGATCATGAGGGCGATCTTGCGCGGCTTCGGCGGGGCGGCCGGGTCGGGAGCGGCCGTCGCGCTGTCGAGAGCGATGCGCTGTTCCGTCGTCTTGCCGGTCTCGTCCGTCATGGTCAGGGTGGCTTCCTTCGCCCCCGGCTCCACCGGAATGCTGGTGCGGAACTGGCCCTGTTCGTCGATGAAGACCCAGCGGCCGTTCACCCGCGCCTCCGCCAGATTGGCGCTGTCGGCGACGATGCCGCGCAGGGTCATGGTGCCGCCGCGGGTGCGGCCGCTCCGCGCCTGTTGCAGGCTGGGCAGCGCCGAGGCGGCGGCCGGACGGTTGAACATGTCCGCCGCCCTCGGGTTCGCCACCAGCTGGCGCAGCGCCCCGGAAAAGGCCTGGGTGCGCTGTTCACGCTCCACCCGCTGCACCATGGCGAGGTAGGTGCGGGTGACCTGCGGCGGCAGGTTGGCCTGGGCCGCCGCGGCGCGCACCTGGGCATAGCCGCCGGGTTGGCCGGCGGCGGCGTTCTGCAGGATGCCGCCGACGCGCGCCGCCACCGGGTCGCCGCTGGCGGTCAGGCCACCGATCAGGGTCGAAACCGGAACGCTGGCCAGCACCGCGCGCTGTTCCTGGACCGACAGGCTGCCGGTCGCCAGGGAGGTGACCGCCTGGACCATGCCGCCGCTGCCGGCCGCCTGGATGAGGGTGCCGGCCGCCGCCTGCACCTGCGGCGAGGCGAGGAGCTGCGGCCCCGGCTGCGACAGGGTGGCGCCGGAGGAATAGGCCGCCGTCGCCTCCGCCGTGAAGGTGACCGACCGGCCGGAGGCCAGCACCACGGTCGCCGGGGCGGGCGGCGGCGAGGTCGGGCCGTTGTTGGACGGCGAACCGCCACCCGCCGCCTGGGTGCCCTGCCCTTCCCCATTCTGGCCGGCAGTATTCTGTGAGGGCGTGGATTGGGTGGCGGCGCCCTGTTCCAGCGTCGCCAGGAAGCTCTGCGGGGTGGTCGCGGTGCCGGTCGCCGTGGTGGCGGTTTGGCCCGATGCGCTGCCTGTGGTGCCGGTCGTGGTCCCCGTGGTGGTTGCCGTGCCGGTGGCCGTGCCGGTGGCCGTGGTGGTGATCGTCGGGTTTGCGGCGATCTGCGCGACCGTCTGCAGCACCGTCTGGACCGAGCTGCCGGCGGTGGCCGACTGGGTGCCTGTCGAGCCGGTGGTGGAACCGGTGGTCGAGGTGGTGGTCGAGGTGGTCTGCGTGTCGGACGAGGTGATGCCCGTCGTTCCCGTGCCCGCCGTATCGGTCCCGGTGGTCGTTCCTGTCGTATCCGTGCCGGTGGTGGTGGTGGTCGTCGTCGTTGTCGTTGTCGTTGTCGTTGTCGTGGTGGTCGTCGTGCCGGTTCCGTCACCGCTTCCGCTGTCGGTGCCGGGGCTGGTCGGCGTGGTCGGCGTGGTCGGGTCGTCCGTCACCGGCGGCGCTACCGGCGGAGGTGGTGGGGGCGGTGGCGGAGGGGGCGGCGGCGCCGGGGTGCTGCTGACTTCCACGGTTCCGTTGCGGTACACGTCCAACGGCTTGAGGCCGGTGCCGGCGGTGCCTTGCAGCGCGACCTCGCCGGCGGCGGCGGCGATGCGGATGCTGCCACCGGTTTCGGCATCCAGGCCGATCCCGGCGACCTCGAAATCGACCGACGACGCCCCGGCCTTGCCGGTGATTACGACGCCGCCGGACGACAGGATCGCCGCCGTGCCCTTGACCATCACCCCCCAGGCCTCCAGGGAGTCGCTCTCGCTGGCGTCGCCGTCGATCCGGATGGCGTCGGCGGCGGTGGAGGTGGAGACGAGGGTCGGGCTGCCGTTGGCGTCACTCTCGATCAGCACGCCGGCATTCCGGCTTTCGTCTTCGGAGCCCACCTTGCCGCTGATGGAGAGCTTGCCCGTACCGGAGTCGATGGTCGACGCGCCGGTGATCCAGACGCCGTGGCCGTCGCCGTAATCGCTGATGCCCTCTCCGCGGATGGAGATGGCGCCGCCGCCGGAGCTGAGCGAACTGCCTTCGATCTGCACGCCGGCCGTGTCGGAATAATCCGCCTTGGCAGGACCGCTCGCCGGGTCGACGCCGCCGCCCAGCATGATGGCCCCGCCCGAGGTCTCGATGCGGCTGGCGGTCAAGTGGATGGCGCCCTTGTCGAGATTGGCGGCGCTGTTCAACGTCACCGGCGAACCGTCGGTCGTGATCCGGCTGTCGGTCAGATACACCCCGTAGCCGGCCGTCAGCGTCACCGCGCCGTCGGAAGTGATGTTGGTGTGATCGTCGACCAGCAGGTTGCCGCCGGACTCGATGGTGACCGGAGCGCCGCCGTTGTAGAGCGTCGCGTCGTGCAGCACGATGTCCTTGCTGGAATAGGCGCCGCCCCTGATGGTGATGGCGCCGTCGCCCAGCACGGTGATGGAGGACGCGTTTTCCATCCGGAACGCGTCGCTGCCGATGGAGCTTTCGCCATGGCCCTCGGTCGCGGTGACGGTTACGGCGCCGCCGGAGGTCTGAAGCGTGGAATTGGACAGCAGCACGCCGACATTGTCGCCGTAATAGATGCCGTTGCCGCCGGCGCCGTTGAGCGCGATGGAACCGGTGGTGGTCGTCAGGCGGCTGTTGTACAGCGCGATGCCGTGGTTGCCGGAGCCGTTGTTCTCGCCGCCTTCGCCGTTGATCAGGATCGAGCCGGCACCGGTCGAGACGACCGCGTAATCAAGCTCCACGCCGATGCGGTCGTCGCTGGGCGAGTAGTCGCCATACATGCCGGTGGCGGGCTTCGCCGTCGGGTCCGAACCGCCGCCGACGATGAAGCTGCCGCCGTTGGTGGTGATGAGCACGGGGTCGGTTTCGGACTTGCCCGTCACCCGGACGATGCCGTTGCCGGTTCCGGTGGCGGCGTTGAGCGTGAGGTTCAGGGCGCCGGAGCTGGACGAGATGCTGTTGTTGACGATGATGTTGCGGGACGCCTTCAGGGTCAGCGAGGCGTCGCCGCCGGCGGTCTTGACGATCTCCTGGTTGATCGTGATGTCGCCGGCGAACCGTTCCGCGGAGTCGGTGTCGAGCGTGACGCTGGTCCCGCCGTTCAGCGCGGCGGTGATGGTGTCGGCGGTGATCGTGCCGCCCGTCTCCGCGACCGTGATGTTGGATGGGTCGAGCAGCCAGAAGCCGCCCTTCCCTGCCCCAGCCGCTGCCCCAGCTCCTGCCCGGGCGCCGGCATCGACGCTGCCGCGGACATGCAGCGACAGCTTGCCGGACGTCTCGACGAAGCCGCCATCGCCGCCGGCCGCACCGCCGCGGGCGGTGATGGTACCGTCGAAACGGGTGGCGTTCTCGGCCCAGACCACGACCTTGCCGCCCTTGCCGCTGTCCGTCGCGTCGGCGGCGATGGTCGCTCCCTGCGCCACCACGGTGTCGGTGGAGGGCGGCACCGGTTTGCGCGCCGGGCGGATGTTGTAGCCGGCCAGCGTGGCGGACGACGCCTTGCCGCCCTGCACGTCGCCGCCGATCAGCACCTCCCCGCCCCCGGCCGGACCGGAGGCGGTGACGCGCGCCGTGGCGGTCAGCGTCGTGCGGTTGCCCGACACGGTGACCGAGCCGCCGGTCTGATCGGTGCCGCTGCCGCTGGCGTCGATGCTGCCGGAGACCTCCACCTCGCCGCCGTCGCCGAGCAGGACGATGTCGCCGCCCTGCTGTTCCACCCGGCGGGCCTGGACGGTGCCGGACATGTTGACGACGCGATCGACCAGCCCCTTGGCGGCGCTCGCCGTCATCTGCACCCGGCCGCCGTCGGCGAAGATCTTGCCGCTGTTGCTGACCAGGGATTCGACCGGCTTGCCGTCGGCGCCGACCGGGCGGGCGTCGGTTTTGGCGTCCACCGCGATGTTGATCTTCTGGTCGCCGAACAGGTCGACGACGAAGCGGCGGCCGGACGCCAGCGTCACCTCGCCCATGCGGGCCTGGATGGTGCCGCGGTTGGCGACGCCGGGGGCGACCAGCGCCGCCAGCCCGGCCTGCGCCACGGTGATGGTGCCTTCATTCTCCACCGTCGCGGTGGAGCCGGCGCGGCCCTCGAAGCTGTAGCGGCCGGCCATGAAGTCGGCGTTGCGGATGTCGTGGGTGGTGGCGACCAGCCCGCCGACATCGACCCGGGCATTCGGGCCGAACAGGATGCCGTTGGGATTGACCAGCCAGACCTGCCCGTTGGCGGTCAGCCGCCCCAGGATCGCCGACGGGTCGGAGCCGGTGACGCGGTTGAGGGTGATCGAAGCGGAGTCGGGCTGCTGGAAACTGGTGTGCTCGCCCTCGGCGATGCCGAAGCGCTGCCAGTCGATCACCGCCTTGGGCGTCGACTGGATGATGTCGAGCCGGCCGGGGGCGGTGGATTGGATGGTGGCCGCACCGTCGGTGACCACGCCGCCTTCGGGATTGGCGAAGGCCGGCACGGCCAGGGTCAGAGGCAGGGCGAGAGGCAGGACGAGGGCGGCCGCCAGGATCGCCAGACGGGCCGCCCCGGCCAGGGCCGTGCTGCGGCGCAAGACGGAGCGTTGCCGCGCCCCATCGCGCCCCGACGACGCCCCGCCAGACACACCCGATACCCGCAGCGATCCCCGCATCACCGATCCAACCCCCGCCAACCCCGGTCACCGCCCCGACGCTTGCGGGAAGGCACTACGCTGTCCGAAACTATGGAATGGGGAATATTTTAGCGATCGGGCGTCTGAACGGAAATACCGAAAGTGGTGACAGATTGTTTCGCGCCGGCAATGGAGGTTGCCGCGCCGCCACCGGCGGAAGCGTTACCGGTAACGGATGTGGCGGGCAGGCGTTACCGGTAACGGGTTTTGCGGTACAGAAATCGCCTATTTCCATGGCGCAGGTGCCGCCTTTGTCCTTTCGAGGCGCCGGCCGATCCGCTAATAAGAAGGCCATCAGGAAGACTAGCACGCGATGCAGGGGGAACAGATGGCCGATCCGACCGCCGTCGCCACGAGGAAATCCGCGGGCAGAGCCACAGGTAAATCAACCGGCAACTCGGCAGCCCAGGGGGGCGGCGGGGCGGTAAAGAAGGTTGTGGCGCAGACCGCGCGCTGGGTTGTCTACAGCGCGCCGAAGGGCGGGACCGGCAAGACCACCAGTTGCAAGAACACCGCCGTCGCCGCGGCCAAGGACGGCATGCGGGTGGCGACGCTGGATTTCGACCCGCAGCGCACGCTGGGCCAATGGCACGAGCTGCGCCGCCCGCATGACGTGGTGGCGATCGACCATTACGAAGGGACGCTGGACGACATCGAGGCGGCATTGGCCCAGATCGATTCCGGCCGCTACGACGTGGTCTTCGTCGACACCCCGCCGTCGGTGGAGCTGTATCCGGAAGCGACCAAGATCCTGCTGCGCCGGGCCGATCTGGTGCTGGTGCCGACCGGGGTCGGGCGTTTCGACAAGATGAGCGTCATCCCCTGGATGGAGTTCCTGCGCGACTATGGCCGCCCCGCCGCCTTCCTGCTGAACCGGGTCAAGCGCCGGTCGGTCAGCCTGCGTGAAGCCAAGCTGGAACTGGGCCGCGTCGGCCGGCTGGTGCCGCACGAGGTGCCGGACATCGAGGACATGCACCGGGTCGACGATGTCGGCTGCTCCATCGTCGATGTGGGGGCTGTGAACGGCGCCGACGAATGCCTGGGTGCCTGGTACTTCATCCGGCACGAGCTGGGGATTTGAGAATGGCCAATGTGAAGTCCTTCATGAAGAAGGTGGCGGAGCAGGGCAAGGCCGCTCCCCCGCCGGCGGCCAAGCCGGAGGTAGTGTCTACGCCTGTGCGGTCAGGGGCAGCGGTGGCGCCGTCGAAGGCGGACCGCCGGGCGTCCGACATCAGCGACGCCATCGTGCCCTGTCACACCCGGCAGGAATTCGCCCAGGAGATCCGCTATCACTGGAACCGCAGCCGCAAGGAATTCCTGTCGATCGGCCGGTATCTGAACCGCGCCAAGGAAATCCTGCCGCATGGCGACTTCGAGGCGATGATCGAAAGCGACATGCCGTTTTCGGTCGAGACCGCTTTCCGCTTCCGCGCGGTGGCGGAGGCGGTGGACACCGGCCGGCTGTCCTTGGACGTGTTGCCGGGGGCGGAAAGCGTCGCCTACCAGATCGTCACCATGACGCCGGACGAGCTGGAGCGGGCGAAGGCGCAGGGGCTGATCCGTCCCGATGTGACCCGCCGTCAGCTGATCGACTTCAAGCGGTCCTTGCGTCCGCCGAAGGACGTGACGCCGAGCGACCGGCGCCGGCAGCTTCTGGCCGACTATGGTCGGCTGCGTGCCCGCATGGCGGAGATCCGTGACGAGCTGCGGCGCGATCACGGCATCGACCCGGAGCATGACGATCATGTCCGCGCGGGCCGGACCGGCGTCACCATCGATGTCGAAGCGGAGGATGTCGGAACGGATGCCGACGATGATCGGCGGTAAAGATGGCCGGCGGTAAAGGCGCGTGATCCGGGGCTAACGGTCATGCGACATGTCGGAGGCGACCCCGCCGTCGCCACGGCGGGGTGACGGGCCGCCGCCGCTCAAAAGGTTGGTCAGGGACCGGAAATCACGCTGGAAGTTGGTGAAGAAGTCACCATCGTCGCGGCGTGACGATCGGGGCGAAACCCGGGCGGGCGAACTGGCCATCGCATGGGTTTCGCTGCTGCTGACATTGCGGCCGGCGCCGCGGGCACGCCGTTCCGACGGCTTCGGCTTGCGGGCCGGCGTCACCGATGGCGGGGGAGGGGCTTCCGGCAGCGCGGCGGTTTCGGGTGCGCGGGCGAAGGCATCACCGCACAGGCCGCGGCCGGACGCCTGTTCCAGACGGTCCGGATCCAGCAGCCAGCAATCGAAGGCATCCGTCTGCGGCTTTGCCGGGGTGGGGGAGGGCGTTGGGGCAGCCGCCTCCGGCGCGGACAGAAGCGGCTCCGCGGCGGCGCGGCTTACGGCGGACCCCACGGCAAGCATGGCGAGCAAAGCGGCAAATGCCGCCACGATCATCTCCCCGCTCACCCTCACCGTCCGGCCCGCGCCCGGCATTCCCCGTCCTCTCGATTATCGCGATCGCGTCGCTTAACAGATAAACGCAACAGAGAGCCTGTTCGTCCACGCGAAATGGGGGCGGTGCCCGGAAGATGCGGTACCCCTTCGGATCAGGCTCATTCGGCCGCGGCCTGTCCGATGGTGTGCGGCCCGTTGCTGCGGCCCAGTGCTGCGGCTTTGTCGCAGGGGCGGGTTGGCGCTCTTGTCAGGCGGGCGGGTTGGTGGGACAGTTCGGCCCCTCTTTCACCCGTAAACACGGACGGCGGCGCCGGCGACATGGCCGACTTCAACTGGAACGACCTGCGCTTTTTCCTGGCGGTGGCCCGTGCCGGCACGCTGACCACGGCGGCCCAGCGCCTGCGCGCCGATCACACCACGGTCAGCCGCCGCATCACCGCGCTGGAGGAGGCGCTGCGCGTCACCCTGTTTGAACGGCGGCCCAGCGGCTTTACCCTGACGCCGCAGGGTGAACGGCTGAAGCAGACCGCCGAGGTGATGGAAAGTGCGGCGCTGCTGGCCCAGGGCATGGTGGCCGATGGGGACCTCTCCCTGGCCGGGGCGGTGCGCATCGGGGCGCCGGACGGCTTCGGCAGCTGTTTCCTGGCGCCGCGCATCGGGAGCTTGTGCGAACGACACCCGGAACTGGAGGTGCAACTGGTCGCCATGCCGCGCGTCTTCAGCCTGTCCAAGCGCGAGGCCGACATCGCCATCAGCCTGTCGCGCCCGCAGGAGGGGCGGCTGTTCGCGCGCAAGCTGACAGATTACCGGCTGGGGCTGTACGGCACCGCCGCCTATCTGGAGGCAAGGCAGGATATCCGCAGCCGCGCCGACCTGCGCGGCCATTCCTTCATCGGCTATATCGACGACCTGATCTTCGCGCCCGAGCTGGACTATGTCGAGACGATCGGGGAGGTGGCGCCGCGCATCAAGAGCAGCAGCCTGGTCGCCCAGCTGAAGGCGACGCTGTCCGGGGCAGGCCTGTGCATGCTGCCGGCCTTCATCGCCGCCGGCGAACCGGATCTGGTGCCGGTGCTGGCGGAGGAGGTGACGATCACCCGGTCCTTCTGGCTGATCGTGCATGAGGATCTGCGCTCGCTGGCGCGGATCTCGATGACCGCCGACTGCATCGCCGATCTGGTGCGGCGGGAGCAGGCGCTGTTCCTGCCCCCGCCGGCCAACTGACTCAGCCTTCGCCGCGCAGCATGCGGATGATGCCGGAGAAGTCGGTGCCGCCCTCTCCTTGCGCGTTCATCATGGCATAGAGCTGCGCCGCGGCGGCGCCCAGCGGGGTGGGGGCCCCGGCGCTCTGCGCCGCTTCCTGGGCCAGCTTCAGGTCCTTCAGCATCAGCGCCGCCGCGAAGCCGGGCTGGTAATCGCGGTTGGCCGGGCTGGTCGGGACCGGGCCGGGGACCGGGCAATAGCTGGTCAGCGACCAGCACTGGCCCGACGAGGTCGAGGACACGTCGAACAGCGCCTGATGCGACAGGCCGAGCTTCTCCGCCAGCACGAAGGCCTCGCAGACGCCGATCATCGAGATGCCGAGGATCATGTTGTTGCAGATCTTCGCCGCCTGACCGGCCCCGGCCCCGCCGCAATGGACGATCTTCTTGCCCATGGCCTCCAGGATCGGGCGGGCACGCTCGAAGGCGTCCGTTTCGCCGCCGGCCATGAAGGTCAGCGTGCCGGCGGCAGCGCCGCCGACGCCGCCCGACACCGGCGCGTCGAGCGAGGCGGCGCCCTTGTCGGCGGCCAGCGCATGCGCCTTGCGGGCGGAGTCGACGTCGATGGTCGAGCAGTCGATCAGCAGCGTGCCCGGCCGGGCCACCGGTGCCATGTCGCCATAGACGCCCAGCACATGTTTGCCGCCCGGCAGCATGGTGATGACCACCTCCGCCGCCGCGGCGATGGCGGCGGGGGACTCGCCGATGGTGATGCCGGCCGCCTTGGCCGCCTCGATGGCGGCGGGCACGAGGTCGTAGCCAACCACCTGATGCCCCGCCTTCACGAGGTTCGCGGCCATCGGGCCGCCCATGTTGCCCAATCCGATGAAACCGATCACCGTCATCGTCGCGTCTCCCGTTGGTTTGGTTTTTTGGGTGCTTCCCCCTCTCCCCCCGGGGAGAGGGTCGGGGTGAGGGGGAGGCACATACTGGATTCTTGTCGGAGGGCCGCCGCGCGACCCCCTCACCCTAACCCTCTCCCCGGGGGGGAGAGGGGATGAGGCGTCGTGTTGGACTACGCCATCCGCCCGATCTCGCTGCGCGAGACGATCAGGCGCATGATCTCGTTGGTGCCTTCCAGGATCTGGTGGACCCGCAGGTCGCGGACGATCTTCTCCACGCCGTAATCCGCCAGATAGCCGTAGCCGCCGAACAGCTGGAGCGCGTTGTTCGCCACCTCGAAGCCGGTGTCGGTGGCGAAGCGCTTCGCCATGGCGCACAGGCGGGTCGCGTCCTTGCTCTTCGCATCCAGCGCCGAGGCGGCGCGGTGGACGAAGGTGCGGGCGGCCTCAAGCTCCGTCGCCATGTCGGCGATGCGGAACTGGAGCGCCTGGAAACGGTCGAGCGTCTGGCCGAAGGCCTTGCGCTCGCTCATGTAGGTCAGCGCCTTGTCGAGCGCCGCCTGGGCGCCGCCGATGGAGCAGGCGGCGATGTTGATCCGGCCGCCGTCCAGCCCCTTCATGGCGAACTTGAAGCCCATCCCTTCCTGGCCCAGCAGGGCAGAGGCGGGGATGCGGGCGTCCTCCAGGATGACGGCGCGGGTCGGCTGGGCGTTCCAGCCCATCTTGTGCTCGTTGGCACCGAAGGACAGGCCGGGGGTGTCCTTCGGGACGAGGAAGGCGCTGATGCCGCCGGGGCCATCCTCGCCGGTGCGGGCCATGACGAGATAGAGGTCGGAACTGCCGGCGCCGGAAATGAACTGCTTGGCGCCGTTCAGGACATAGCTGTCGCCGTCGCGCACCGCCCTGGTCCGCAAGGCGGCGGCGTCGGAGCCGGCGTTGGCCTCGGTCAGGCAATAGCTGGCCAGCCATTCCATGGTGCAGAGCTTCGGCAGCCACTGGGCCTTCTGCTCGTCGCTGCCGAAATTGTCGACCATCCCCGCCACCATGTTGTGGATGGAGATGTAGGAGGCGATGGTCGGGCAGCCCTGGCTCAGCGCCTCGAAGATCACCACGGCATCGAAGCGGCTGAGCGCCGAGCCGCCATGGTCTTCCGACACATAGATGCCGCCCATGCCGAGTTCTCCGGCGGCGCGCAGCGTGTCGACGGGGAAATGCTTCTTCTGGTCCCACTCGACGGCGTTCGGCGCCAGTTCGTCGCGGGCGAAGGACAGCGCCATGTCGCGGATGGCGAGCTGGTCTTCGGTCAGTTCAAAGGACATGCGTCACCTCCCACTAAATCTCCCTCTCCCCCGGGGAGAGGGTCGGGATGAGGGGGATGCACATGCTGGATTTTCCGAGAATCCTCGCCGCGCGTCCCCCTCACCCTAACCCTCTCCCCGGGGGGGAGAGGGGATAATGTGCTTAACCCATCACTCCATGGTCGGAATGACGAAGCTGGCGCCTTCCTTGACGCCCGAAGGCCAGCGGGAGGTGACGGTCTTGGTCTTGGTGTAGAAGCGCACCGCGTCGGGGCCGTGCTGGTTCAGGTCGCCGAAGCCCGAGCGCTTCCAGCCGCCGAAGGTGTAGTAGGCGAGCGGAACCGGGATCGGAACGTTGATGCCGACCATGCCGACATCGACGCGGGAGGCGAAGTCGCGGGCGGCGTCGCCGTCGCGGGTGAAGATGGCGACGCCGTTGCCGTACTCGTGGTCGTTCGGCAGCGACAGCGCCTCTTCGTAAGAGTCGGCGCGGACGACGGAGAGGACCGGGCCGAAGATCTCCTCCTTGTAGATGCGCATGTCCGGCTTCACCTCGTCGAACAGGCAGCCGCCCATGTAGAAGCCGTTCTCGTAGCCCTGCATCTTGAAGTTGCGGCCGTCGACCGCCAGCTTCGCACCCTCCTTGACGCCGAGATCGACGTAGGACTTCACCCGCTCCAGATGTTCGCGGGTCACCAGCGGACCGAAATCGGCGCTGCTGTCGGTGGAGGGGCCGACCTTCAGGCTTTCCACCCGCGGGATCAGGCGGTCCATCAGGGCATCGGCGGTCTTCTTGCCCACCGGCACGACGACGGAGATCGCCATGCAGCGCTCGCCCGCCGCGCCGAAGCCGGCGCCGATCAGCGCGTCGGTCGCCTGGTCGAGATCGGCGTCCGGCATCACCAGCGCGTGGTTCTTGGCGCCGCCGAAGCACTGCACGCGCTTACCGGCCGCGCAGCCGCGGTTGTAGATGTATTCGGCGATCGGGGTGGAGCCGACGAAGCCCACCGCCTTGATGTCGCGGTCGTCGAGGATGGCGTCGACCGCCACCTTGTCGCCATGGACGACGTTGAGGATGCCCGCCGGCAGGCCGGCTTCCAGCATCAGTTCGGCCAGCTTGACCGGCACGCCCGGCGTGCGCTCCGACGGTTTCAGGATGAAGGCGTTGCCGCAGGCGATGGCCGGGGCGAACTTCCACATCGGGATCATGGCCGGGAAGTTGAACGGCGTGATGCCGGCGACGACGCCCAGCGGCTGGCGCATCGAATAGATGTCGATGCCGGGGCCGGCGCCGTCGGTGAACTCGCCCTTCAGCAGGTGCGGGATGCCGCAGGCGAACTCCACCACCTCAAGGCCGCGCTGGATGTCGCCCTTGGCGTCGACGATGGTCTTGCCATGCTCCAGCGACAGCAGCAGAGCCAGCTCGTCATAGTCGCGCTGGACGAGGTCGAGGAAGCGCATCAGCACGCGGGCGCGGCGCTGCGGGTTGGTGGCGGCCCAGCCGCGCTGCGCCTCCTTGGCGTTCTCGACCGCGGCGCGCATCTCCTCGACGCTCGCCAGCGGCACGCGGGCGCGCACCTCGCCGGTCATCGGGGAGTAGACGTCGGCGAACCGGCCGGACGTTCCGGAAACCAGCTTGCCGCCGATCAGGTGCTGAAGTTCGGTGGTCATCCTATTGTCCTCCCTCGGGATTGTTTGTCACCATGTGGACCTGAGCGGCCCCGTGGATCGACCCGAAACTTTGCGCATCGGTTGTGCAGGAATGCGGCAAGGGCCGATCCTTTGCTACACTGCCGCCGATCCAGGGGGGTGGAAACGGCGATGGCGACGATCGAACAGGCTTTGAACATCGCGGTCGACCATCATGCCGCCGGCCGCCTCGTGGAGGCGGAAACCATCTATGGGCGCATCCTGGCGGCCGATCCGCGCAACGCGCCGACCCTGCATCTGGCCGGCGTGCTGGCCTGCCAGACCGGCCGGCCGGACCAGGGTCTGGGGCTGCTGCGCCGCGCGGTGGCGGAGGTGCCCGGCGCCGCCGCCTACCGCATCGACCAGGGCAAGGCGCTGGCGGCGGTCGGGGAGTGGGCCTCGGCGGCAGCCGCCCTGCGGCCGGCGCTGGCGCTGGTGCCCGACGACGTCCAGGGCTGGGAGCTGCTGGCGCTGGCCGAGCATCATGCCGGCGGCGTCGATGCCGCCATCGCGGCGCTGGAACATGGCTGCGTGCTCGCGCCGGAGCGGGCGGAGATGGCCGGGCGGCTGGCCCTGCTGCGCCGGCAGCGCGGGATGGAGCGGGTGGGGCGGTCGCGGCCGGATCTGGCGATGGCAGATTTCCGGCGCGCGGCCCTGCTGGAACCGGGGGAGGCCGAGCCCTGCCTGCAACTGGGCACCCTGCTGCTCGATTCCGGGGCGGTCGCGGCAGCGATCGCCGCCTATCGCCGGGCGTTGGCGCTGGAACCGGCGGCGGGGGCGGCGCTGTACAATCTGGGGATCGCGCTGACCAGGGGAGGTGGGACGGAGCAGGCGCTGGCGGTCTTCCGCCGCGCTGCCCGCCTCGACCCCCGCCATATCGGCGTGCGCGATTCGCTGACCCTGGCGCTGGAGCCGCAGGATCCGGTGGAGGCGGCGCTGTGGTCCGCCGAGACGCTGGCCTTGAAACAGGAGCGGGCGGAGATCGGGGTGCCGCCGCTGCCGGCCGCCCCGAGAGAGCCGGAGAGGCGGACCCGCAACATCGTCGCCTTCAGCCTGTGGGGCCGGCGGGAGGTCTACACCCAGGGTGCGGTCGCCAACGCCCGGATGGTGCCGGCGATGCTTCCGGGTTGGAGCTGCCGCTTCTACCATGACGAATCGGTGCCGCCGGCCCTGGTCGCGGAGCTGAACCGGCTGGGGGCGGAGACGGTGGCGATGCCGGCCGGCAGCGGGCCGTCGCAGGGGCTGTACTGGCGCTTCCTGGCCGCCGACGATCCGACGGTGGCACGCTTCCTCTGCCGCGACTGCGATTCGCGGCCGACCCTGCGCGAGACGGCGGCGGTCGAGGAATGGGTGGCATCGGGCCTGCCCTTCCACGTCATGCGCGACCATCTGCTGCACACCGACCTGATCCTGGCCGGCCTGTGGGGCGGCATGGCCGGGCTGCTGCCGCCGATGGCGCCGGTGATCGACGCGGTCGCCAACCGCGAGGCCGACCGCTGGCAGGACCAGCGCTTCCTGGCCGACTGGGTGTGGCCGCGCATCCAGGGGCGCGTGCTGGTCCATGACAGCGCGCATCCGGGAGCCGGGAGGCCCTTCCCGCCGGCTGCCGACGATCCGGTGTCGCCGCACATCGGGGCGAAGGTGCTGGAATTGCGGACCGTCGCTGCCGATTCTGGAGCAGGGGCGGAGAGGACGGCCGATGGAGCGGCGCCGGTGGAGGCCGTCACCCGCCATGGGCCGATGCGCTTCCTGCCCGAAGACGGCTGTATCGGGCGATCTCTGGCGCTCTATGGCGAGTTCCTGGAGGGCGCGCAGAGGCTTTGCGCGGCGCTGCTGGAGCCGGGGGACGTGGTGGTGGAGGTCGGGGCCGGCGTCGGCGCCCATACCGTGCCGCTGGCGCGCCGGGTCGGGGCAGGGGGGATGGTGCATGCCGTCGAGGTGCGGGAGGATTTGCGGGACCTGCTGGCCGGGAACCTTGCCGCCAACGGCATCGGCAATGTCGTCCCGCATCGGGCGGGATTGGCCGATCTGGAGGGGCTCGACCGGCTCGACCTGCTGAAGATCGATGTGGGCAGCGCCGTGCTCCCGGTGCTGCGCGAGGCGGCCGGCCTGATCGCCCGCTGCCGCCCGGCGCTCTATCTGGAGAGTGACCGCGAAGAGGGCTTGGACGAGCTGATCGCGCTGGTGCAGGGCTTCGGCCATCGGCTGTGGTGGCACATCGTGCCGCTGTTCGATCCGGGCAACCATGCCGGCAACGGGCGCAACGGCTTTCCGGGCGTGGTGGCGCTGAACCTGCTGGCTCTGCCGGCGGGGCGGTCCTGCCCGCTGTCCGGGCTGCCGGAGGTGATAGGGCCGGCGCCGTCCTGGCGCGAGGCGGCCTGGAACGCCTGAGGGAGCGCGTGACGACCTGTCCCCAAAGGTGGGTGGAGAGTTGCAACCCTACCGCTTATAGTGCGCCCGCGCGTTCCGGGCGGGGAAATCCGGCCGGAACCTCTGGGGATTGCCGCAGAAACGGCGAAGCGGAATGGACATGACCAGCCACGAAGACGTCTTCGACACGCCGGAGACACGGCAGCCGACCATCCTGTCGGTCTACAATCAGAAGGGCGGCGTCGGCAAGACGACCACGTCGGTGAACCTCGCGCTCGCGCTGGCGGCGCTGGGCAAGAGCGTCGTGCTGATCGACTTCGACCCGCAGAGCAGCGCCACCAGCAACTTCCTGCTGCGCGACAAGGCGAAGGTCGGCATCAACGACCTGCTGCGCAAGGAAACCTTCGTCGAGGACGCCATCACCCCGACCGCCTTCGACGGGCTGTCGATGATCGTCGGCGCGCGCAAGCTCTATTCGCTGGAACATGCGCTGGACAGCCGCGGCGGCTCGCAGCGGGGGCTGCGCAAGGCGCTGCATTTCTCGCGCAACCCGCCGGACTATGTCGTCATCGACTGCCCGCCGGCGCTGGGCCATCTGGCGGCCGGTGCCCTGGCGGCGTCGGACCGGCTGATCGTGCCGGTGTTTCCGGGGCGCTATGCGCTGGACGGGCTGCGGCGGACGTTGCAGGTGGTGGAGCATATCCAGAACGGGCTGAATCCCAACCTGTCGCTGGCCGGCATCCTGATGCTGTCGATCACCAACGACGAGGTCGGGCGCGAATCGCTGAACCAGCTGCGCAGCGAGTTCCCCGAGCAGATGTTCCGCACCGCCTTCCCCTATGACGTTGACGTGGTGAAGGCGACCTACCGGCGCATGCCGGCGGCGATCTTCACGCCGGAAGGGCGGACGACCAGCCGCTTCGCCGCGCTGGCCTGGGAGATCGTCCATGGCCGCGGCAGCGCCCCCGACGACGCCCAGCTGAAACCGGCGCTGGAACGCATCCGGTCGTGGCACGAGGCGACCGACACCTCCTACAGCGCGCGTCGCGCGTCGTCGATCGACGAGGGCGACGAGCCGGGCGGCGGCGGCAATGGAGCGCGGCAGGCGGAGCGGGCGCAGTCCGGCGGCCGTGGCGGGATGGGCGCGGGGCTTGTGGGGCTGGTGATCGGGCTGCTCGCCGGCTTCGCTCTGGGGGCGGCGGTGGGGCAGCCGATTCTGGCCAAGCTGCTTGGGCTCGGGGGGTAAGCATCCCCTCTCCCGGGGCGGGAGAAGGCTGTTGCGCGCGTCTACAATCAACAAGAGGGCTGTCATGCTTCCTGTCGATGCCGTTCTGCGCAAGGTGGATGAGTCGTTCGAGGAGTCGGTCGGCCGGCTTTGCGAGCTGCTGCGCATCCCCTCGGTCAGCACCGATCCCGCCTCTGCCGGCGAGGTCCGGCGGGCGGCCAAATGGTGCGCCGACAGGCTGGCGGCGATGGGCTTCACCGTCACCATCCATGAAACGCCGGGCCATCCCATCCTCGTCGCCCAGCATCCGGGGCCAGGGCCGGGGCCGCAGGGGGTAGAGACGCCGCATGTGCTCTATTACGGCCATTACGACGTCCAGCCCGCCGACCCGGTCGAGCTGTGGACCAGCCCGCCCTTCGAGCCGGTGATCGTCGAGGCCGAGCGGGGCCGCCGACGACAAGGGCCAGACCATGACCTTCATGGAGGCCTTCGAGGCCTGGCACGCCGTCCACGGCTCCATCCCGATCCGCGCGACCGTGCTGCTGGAGGGCGAGGAGGAGACCGGCAGCCCGTCGCTGCCGCGCTTCCTGAAGGAGCATGCGGCCGCACTGCAAGCGGATTTCTGTCTGGTGACCGACACCAACGCCTGGGACGTCGACACCCCGGCGATCACCACGCGGCTGCGCGGGCTGCTCTATCTGGAAGCGACCGTCACCGGGCCGAGCCACGACCTGCATTCCGGCCTGTTCGGCGGCGCCGTGCCCAACCCGCTCAATGTGCTGAGCGGCATCCTGGGCCAGATCCACGATGCCGACGGGCGGGTGCGCTTCGACGGCTTCTATGACGGCGTGCGCGAGCTGCCGGAGGAGCTGCGGGCGCAGATCCGTGGCCTGCCGCTGGACGAGGCGCAGTTCCTGGGGGCGCTGGGCCTGACCCGCAGCCACGGCGAGGCGGGGCGGACGCTGCTGGAGCGCATCTGGACCCGGCCGACCTGCGACATCAACGGCATCTGGGGCGGCTACACGGGCGAGGGGTCGAAGACCGTCATCCCGGCAAAGGCGTCCTGCAAGCTGAGCTGCCGTCTGGTGCCCGGCCAGGACCCGGCGGCGGTCGAGGCGTCGGTCCGGCGCTTCTTCGAGGAGCGGCTGCCGGCCGACTGCACGGTCGGCTTCCGCAGCTTCAGCGCCTCGCCCGGCATCGAGGTGCCGACCGACACGCCGTGGATGCAGGCGGTGCGCGGCGGGCTGAAGGAGGCGACGGGGCGCGACGGCGTGCTGATCGGCGGCGGCGGGTCGATCCCCATCGTCGGCTGGTTCCGCGAGCATCTCGGGCTGGACACCATCCTGGTCGGCTTCGGGCTGGACGACGACCGCATCCATTCGCCGAACGAGAAGTTCGAGCTGAAATGCCTGCGCAACGGTATCCGCAGCCATGCGGCAATCGTGGGGCGTTTGGCCGCCGGGCGGGTTGGCTGAGGCTTGGGCGGACCATAAATCTCCCCGATCCGCGGCGGGGGATGGGCTGACGTCTCATCTCCCGCCGCCACCGACAAGATCGAGACGGGAATTCGCATGTCCGCTCTGTTCACGCCCTTCACGCTGAAGGACGTCACCCTGCGCAACCGCATCGCGGTTCCGCCGATGTGCCAGTACAGCGCCGTCGACGGCGTCGTCAACGACTGGCATCTCGTCCATTATCCCGGCCTTGCCCGCGGCGGCGCCGGTCTGGTGATCGTCGAGGCGACGGCGGTGTCGCCGGAGGGCCGCATCACGCCGGGCTGCACCGGGCTGTGGAACGACACCCAGGCGGAGGGGATGGCGCGCATCGCCGCCTCCATCGCCGCTGCCGGCGCCGTTCCCGGCATCCAGATCGGCCATGCCGGCCGCAAGGCCAGCGCCAACCGCCCGTGGGAAGGCGACGACCACATCGCCGAGAACGATCCGCGCGGCTGGGAGACGATCTCGCCGTCGGCGGTGCCCTTCGGCCATCACCTGCCCAAGCTGCCGAAAGCGATGACGCTGGACGACATCGCCCGCGTCCGCGCCGATTTCGTGGCCGCCGCCGTGCGCGCCCGCGACGCCGGCTTCAAGTGGCTGGAGCTGCATTTCGCCCACGGCTATCTGGGGCAGAGCTTCTTCTCGGTCCATGCCAACAAACGCACCGACCAGTATGGCGGCGACCTCGCCGGGCGCAGCCGATTCCTGCTGGAGACGCTGGCGGCGGTGCGCGCGGTGTGGCCGGAAAACCTGCCGCTGACCGCGCGCTTCGGCGTCATCGAGTATGACGGGCGCGACGAGGAGACGCTGGCCGAGTCGATAGAACTCGCCCGCAACTTCCGCGCCGGCGGGCTCGACCTGTTGAGCGTCAGCGTCGGCTTCTCGACCCCCGACGCGCATGTGCCGTGGGGTCCGGCCTTCCTGGCGCCGGTCGCCGAACGGGTGCGGCGCGAGGCCGAGCTGCCGGTGGCGGCGGCCTGGGGCATCGACGCGCCGAAGATCGCCGACCGCACCGTCGCCGACGGACAGCTCGATCTGGTGATGGTCGGCCGCGCCCATCTGGCCAACCCGCATTATCCCTACCGCGCCGCCAAGGAGCTGGGCGTCGAGCGTCCGTCCTGGGTGCTGCCGGCGCCCTATGCCCACTGGCTGGAGCGGTATCGCGTGACTGATGCGGCGGAGTGAGGATGGTGGCTTTTTAGGACGGAGGACTCCCCCTCTCCCCCCGGGGAGAGGGGGAGGGGGGCGCACGGCGAGGATTCTTGGGAAGGCACGAGGTGCATCCCCCTCACCCTAACCCTCTCCCCGGGGGGGAGAGGGGATGGGAGTCGCTCAGCCCGCCTCGGCCGAAGAGGAGGCGCTCCACAGGTTGATGCCGGCGTCGGCGACGGCGTGGGTGTCGATCTCCGCCAACTCCTCCGGGCTGAAGGACAGAGTGTTCAGCGCGTCCAGCGAGTTGTCCAGCTGCTCGACGTTGCGGGCGCCGATCAGGGCGGAGGTCACGCGCGGGTCGCGCAGGACCCAGGCGATGGCCATCTGCGCCAGCGTCTGGCCGCGCCGCCGGGCGATGGCGTCGAGCGCGCGGACGCGCTCCAGATTCTCCGGCGACAGGAAGTTGGCGCGCAGGCTGCCGCCCTTGGCGGCGCGGGCGTCGGCGGGCATTTCACCTTGAGAATTCCCGCCGAGATACTTGTTGGTCAGCATGCCCTGGGCCAGCGGCGAGAAGGCGATGCAGCCCATGCCGAGATCCTCCAGCGTCTCCAGCAGACCGCCTTCCACCCAGCGGTTCAGCAGGGAGTAGGAGGGCTGGTGGATCAGGCAGGGGGTGCCAAGCTGCTTCAGGATGCCCACCGCGCGCCGCGTCATCTCCGGCGAGTAGGAGGAGATGCCGACATAGAGCGCCTTGCCCTGGCGGACGACATGGTCGAGCGCGCCCATCGTCTCCTCCAGCGGGGTGCGCGGATCGACGCGGTGCGAATAGAAGATGTCGACATAATCCAGCCCCATCCGCTTCAGGCTCTGGTCCAGGCTGGACACCAGATATTTGCGGGAGCCCCAGTTGCCGTAGGGGCCGGGCCACATGTCGTAGCCGGCCTTGGTCGAGATCACCATCTCGTCGCGGTAGGGGCGGAAATCGGTGGCGAGGATGCGGCCGAAATTCTCCTCGGCGGAGCCCGGCGGCGGGCCGTAATTGTTGGCGAGGTCGAAATGGGTGACGCCGCGGTCGAAGGCCCGGCGCAGCACGGCGCGCCCGGTGGCGAACACGTCGGCGCCGCCGAAATTCTGCCAGAGCCCCAGCGAAATGGCCGGCAGATCCAGCCCGCTGCGGCCGGTGCGGCGATAGCTCATGCCTTGGTAACGCCCGTCGGCGGCAAGGTAGGGCGGCTGCATGGCGTTTTCTCCCGATGTGTTTCTGAGTGATATATCAGCATAGGGCGGCGGTGAGGCGCTGCGCAATGGGGCCGCCGGTCATATCACTCCCGGTTTTCCAGAGCGGGTGGCGAGACGCAGACCCTGCGCACGCAGCCGCGCAGCCAGCGGTGGGCCGGATCGGCGTCCAGCCGCGGGTGCCAGATCAGCGAGACGGTGACCTCCGGCGCCGGGAAGGGCAGGGCGAAGCTGTGGAGGCCGGCGCGCAGCCCCTCCGTGTGCCGTTCGGGCACGCTGACGATCAGATCGGTGCCGCGCAGCAGCGCCAGCGCCGCGGCGAAGCCGCCGACCGTGGCGACCACGTTGCGCCGAAGCCCCAGCCGGTCCAGCGCCTCGTCCACCAGCCCGCGGTCGTCGCCGCGCCGCGACACCAGCACATGGCGGCCGGCGGCATAGCGGGCGGGGGTGATAGCGCCGGTGGCCAGCGGATGGCCGGGGCGGACCACGCCGATGAAGCGGTCGTGGAACAGCGCCTGGGTGCGCAGCTCGGGGCCGCTGTCCTGGACGACGACGCCGGTTTCCAGATCGACCGAGCCGTCGCGCAGCGGACCGCTGTCCTTGTCCGGCTTGGCCAGGAAGCGGATGCGGACGCCGGGCGCTTCGGCGGCCAGCAGGGTCAGCAGGGCGGCCCCATAGCTTTCGACGAAGCCGTCGCTGGTCCGCAGGGTGAAGGTCCGGGCCAGTTGGCCGAGGTCGAGATTTTCGGCGGGGCGCAGCACCGCTTCGGCCTCCTGCACCAGCAGGTGGACGCGGTCGCGCAGTTCGACCGCGCGGGGCGTGGGGACGAGGCCGCGCCCGGCCCGGACCAGCAGCGGGTCGCCGGTCGCCGCGCGCAGCCGCGCCAGCGCCCGGCTCATCGCTGACGGGCTGAGCCGCAGGCGCCGCGCCGCACCGGCGACGCTGCCTTCCGCCAGCAGGGCGTCCAGGGTGACGAGCATGTTGAGGTCGGGGGCGGTCATGCGCCGGATCGTAGCACGGCCTGTCCTGATCGGCGCCGCCCGGACATGGCGGCGGATGCACGAATACAATGCGGATGCTGCGCGTTCCGCCATGTCACCCCGCGTCCTAGCCTTGGCGCCTGTCATTCAGAGAGGGAGAGGTGTCATGAGGCAGGCGGTTGCACAGGAGAGTGGAGCGGCGGCGGCCGGAACGGCTGGGTGGGCGCAGGCCGGGCTGGCGCTGGCGGTGCTGCTGTCGTCGCTCGGCATCAGCATCGCCAATGTCGGGTTGCCGGCGCTGGCGCGGTCGTTCGACGTGCCGTTCCGTGAGGTCCAGTGGGTTGTGCTGGCCTATCTGCTGGCGATCACCACACTGATCGTCGGAGTCGGACGGTTGGGCGACATCGTCGGGCGGCGGCGCCTGCTGCTGGCCGGGATCGGCCTGTTCACGGTTGGCTCCGCCGTCTCCGCCGCCGCGTCCGGCCTGTGGATGCTGGTCGCGGCGCGGGCGGTGCAGGGGCTGGGGGCCGCCGCGATGATGGCGCTCGCCACCGCCTTCGTCGGCGACGCGGTGCCGAAGGAGCGGGTCGGCCGGGTGATGGGGCTGATGGGAACGACATCGGCGATCGGCACCGCGCTGGGCCCGACGCTGGGCGGCCTGCTGATCGCGGCGTTCGGCTGGCCGGCGATCTTCCTGGTCACCGTGCCGCCGGGGCTGGTGGCCTTCCTGCTGGTGCGGCGTTACCTGCCGGCCGACCGTGTGGAGGCGGCACGCGGAGCGGGGCGGGAGAGCTTCGACAGTCCCGGTACGCTGATCCTGGCCCTGACGCTGGGAACCTACGCGCTGGCGATGACCGGCGGGCGCGGCGGCTTCGGCTGGTCCGACCTGGCGCTTCTGCTGGCGGCGGCGGGTGGGGCCTGGCTGTTCCTGGCGGTGGAGACGCGGACGGCGTCGCCGCTGCTGCGGCTGGAGATGTTGCGCGACCGGATGCTGCGCGGGCGTCTGGCGATGAGCATGCTGGTGGCGACGGTGCTGATGGCGACGCTGGTGGTGGGGCCCTTCCACCTCGCCCGTGCCCTGGGGCTGGAGACTGGACTGGTCGGGCTCGCCATGTCGGCCGGACCGCTGGTGTCGGCGATGACCGGCGTGCCGGCCGGCCGCCTCGTCGACCGGTACGGCGCGGCGCGCATGACCATCCTGGGGCTGGGTTCCACGACGGTTGGCTGCGTGCTGCTGGCGCTGCTGCCCGCGACGCTGGGCGTTGCCGGCTATGTCGGGCCGCTCGTCGTCGTCACCGCCGGCTATGCGCTGTTCCAGGCCGCCAACAACACGGCGGTGATGGCGGATGTGGAGAAGGATCGCCGCGGCGTGGTGTCGGGGGTGCTGAACCTGTCGCGCAATCTGGGGCTGATCACCGGCGCCTCGGTCATGGGGACGGTGTTCACGCTCGGGGTGGGGGCGGACATCGCCCAGGCGGCGCCGGATGCGATCGCGGCGGGAACCCGGACCACCTTCGCCGTCGCCGGTGGACTGATCGTCGTGGCGCTCGTCCTTGCGGTCAGGGTGCGGCGGTGAAAGGAGGCCGGCGGATGGGAACAATGTGACCGTGACAATCCCGCCGTCCGCTCGTGACTTGTCTCACGAACGATCGGCGGGCACGAACGATTCCCGGACAGGGCGGTGAACACCCCGGTATATCTGGGGTTTTTCAGAGCAGCGGCAGGCATCCTCCCCGCCTGTGGCCGAAAAGATACATCCGACGTCGGAAATGTAATGGTGACAATGTTCCGTTTGACCCCGCCGATTTCGTCTTCATAATCCTGATTGTCTCGATTGTTCGAGCGTTGTGCGCCAGATTATGGAGGATCCGATGCGCCACACCGACGTGACCCGCAGTTCCGGTCTTTACACGGCAGCTCCGGGCGCCGTTCCGACCGCCAACCGCGTCACCCGTGTCGCCCGTCGCCCCGTCTGGTGGCTGCTCGACGTGTTGTTTTCCGCGCTGGAACGGCGCAAACAACGTCAGGCACTCATGGGGCTCGACGACTATCTGCTGAAGGACATCGGAATCAGCCGGTCCGAGGCGGATCGGGAGATGTCGAAGCCGTTCTGGCGGGGATGAGGCGATGGCCGGTGAATCCATTCAGCGTGAATCCATTCACATCGACTACGCGGTCGAACCGGAGCTGAGCGCCGACGCGTTCATCGACGTTCTGGAACGCTCCGGGTTGGCGGAACGCCGGCCCGTGGGCGACCGCCCCCGGGTGGAGGCGATGCTGCGCAACGCCGGCCTGATCATCACCGCGCGGGAGAATGGCCGGCTTGTCGGCGTCGCCCGGTCGATCACCGACTTCGTCTATTGCTGCTACCTGTCCGACCTCGCCGTCGACCGCGCCCTGCAGGGGCGCGGCATCGGCAAGGAACTGATGCGCCGCACCCGCGACGCGATGGGGCCGGGCACCATGTGCCTGCTGCTGTCCGCACCCAAGGCCATCAGCTTCTACGAGCAGGCCGGGCTGAAGCGGCACGAGCAGGCCTTCCTGTTCACCGATCTGGAATGAGACTCCGGAGTTAAGACACCGGGGGGAGGGGGAGCACCGCCGCCATGCCCGACACGATCACCAGCACCGTGGCCAACAACGGGGCCAATGATGGGGCCGACAACAGGATCGACACCACTGGCCTCGCCATCTCCTATGCCGACGTGGCGGGGGCGGCGGAGCGGATCGCCGGCGTCGCCCACCGCACGCCGGTGCTGACAAGCCGCACCGCCGACACGCTGACCGGCGGCGACCTGCTGTTCAAGTGCGAGAATTTCCAGCGCACCGGCGCCTTCAAGATCCGCGGCGCCTACAACGCGGTGTCGCGTTTCACTCCGGTGCAGCGCGCGCTGGGCGCCGTCGCCTATTCGTCGGGCAACCATGCCCAGGCGCTGGCGCTGGCGGCGTCGATGCTGAAGGTGAAGTCCACCATCGTCATGCCGCAGGACGCCCCCGCGTCCAAGTTGGCGGCGACGCGCGGCTATGGCGCCGACGTGGTGCTGTACGACCGTTATGCCGAGCCGCCGGACGCCGCCGTCGCCCGCGTGCTGGAGGAGCGGGGCGGCGTGCTGGTCCCGCCCTTCGACCATCCGCACGTGATGGCCGGCCAGGGCACCGTCGCCAAGGAGCTGATCGAGGAGGCCGGGCGGACCGGCGGGCCGCTCGACCTGCTGGTGGTGCCGACCGGCGGCGGCGGGCTGCTGTCCGGCTGCGTCATCGCCGCCAAGACGCTCAACCCCGGCTGCCGCGTCGTCGGGGTCGAGCCGGAGGCCGGCAACGATGCCCAGCAGAGCCTGCGCAGCGGCGCCATCGTCCGCATCGACGCGCCGAAGACCATCGCCGACGGCGCCCAGAGCCGCGCGGTCGGACAGCTGACCTTCCCGGTGATGCAGCGGCTGGTCGACGACATCGTGACCGTCACCGACGACCAGCTGGTCGACGCCATGCGCTTCTTCGCCGCCCGCATGAAGATGCTGGTGGAGCCGACCGGCTGCCTCGCCGCCGCCGCCGTTCTGTCCGGCAAGTTCGACGTCCGCGGCAAGCGCGTCGGCATCGTCGTCACCGGCGGCAACGTCGACCTCGCCCGTTTCGCCTCGCTGGTGGCGGGCTAGACTCCCTCTCCCGGGGCGGGAGAGGGGAACGACGCGTCCATCGATCAGATTCCCCCAAGCCGTAAGGAACGCTCTCCATGACCGGGAAAGCCACGCGCCTGCCCATCTATCAGGTCGATGCCTTCACCGACCGCGTCTTCGCCGGCAACCCGGCGGCGGTGGTGCCGCTGGAATCCTGGCTGCCCGATGCGCAGCTCCAGGCCATCGCGGCAGAGAACAATCTGGCGGAGACCGCCTTCTTCATCCGCAGCGTCGATGGATACGAGCTGCGCTGGTTCACCCCGGCGGTCGAGGTCGACCTGTGCGGCCATGCCACGCTGGCGACCGCCTTCGTCATCTCCACGATTCTGGAGCCCGGCCGCGCGCACATGGACTTCGCCACCCGGCAGGCCGGCACGCTGACCGTGACCCGCGACGGCGACCGCTACACGCTGGACTTCCCCTGCCGCCCGGCCAAGCCGGCGGAGAACCCCGACCCCAAGCTGCTGGCGGCGCTGGGTGGGCCGGCGCCGGTCGCGGTGCTGAGCGGGCGCGACTATCTTGTGGTCTACGAGTCGGCCGACGCGGTGCGGGCGCTGACTCCGGACATGGCGCTGCTGTCGAAGCTCGACCTGTTCGCCGTCTGCGTCACCGCGCCCGGCGATAATTTGAGAGAGGGCGGGGTCGATTTCGTCTCGCGCCTGTTCGCCCCGGCCCAGGGCATTCCGGAGGACCCGGTCACCGGCTCCACCCACTGCATGCTGACGCCCTACTGGGCGGAGCGGCTGGGCAAGACGGTGCTGACGGCGCGTCAGGTCTCTGCCCGCGGTGGCGACCTGCTGTGCGAGCTGGCCGGCGACCGGGTGAAGATCGGCGGGCAGGCGGTGCTGTATCTCGAAGGCTCCATCCGGGTGTGAGGACGCGATGACCATTCGTTTCGAGCGGGTGGCGCCGATCCTGCCGGTCCGTGACGTCCGTGCCGCGCTCGCTCATTACCGGCGGCTCGGTTTCACGGTGACCGCCTATGACGAGGCCGCTGCGGATCCGGTCTATGGGTTCCTCGATTGGGGCGGGGTCGGGCTGCATCTGGCGCTCGTTCCCGACCTCGATCCGGAACGCTCGGCCGTAGCCTGCTATCTCTATGTCAGCGACGCCGACGCCTTGCATGCGGCCTGGACGGCCGCGACGGTGGGCGGCCGGCTGACGGCGGTTGCCGACACGCCCTATGGTCTGCGCGAGTTCGCCCACATCGATCCGGACGGCAATCTGCTGCGGGTCGGTGCGGAGGCGGGGAGGGGGAACGATGGCTGAGGATGCGGTTCTTCTGTTCTCCTACGGCACCTTGCAGCAGGAGAACGTGCAGCTGGCGTCGTTCGGCCGGCGCCTCGCCGGGCGGGCGGACGCCCTGCCGGGATACCGCTGCGACATGCTGGAGATCACCGACCCCGAGGTGATCCGCACCAGCGGCAAGCGCTTCCACCCCGTGGTCGGCGAAAGCGGCGATCCGGCTGACGAGGTCGCCGGCACCCTGTTCGAGATTACCCCGGAAGAGCTGGCCGCCGCCGATTCCTACGAGGTCGCGGATTACAAGCGGGTCATGGTCCGTCTGAAATCCGGGGCGGAGGCCTGGGTCTACGTCAAGGCGTGAGACGTCCGATCCGCAGGCTCTTTCCGTCGTCTTTCCAAAACGCCCGTTCTTTTGGGAAACAGCCATGTCTCAAGAGCTTCTGGTCATTGCGACCGCTCTCGGGCTCTACACGGCCGTCGTCGTGAGCCCCGGTCCGAATTTCGCCCTGGTCTCCCGCCTCGCCATTTCGGGCGCGCGTCCCGCGGCCTTGGGCGCCACCTTGGGATTCGCGGTCGCCTCCTTCGTCTATGCGGTCCTGACCATGACCGGGCTGGCCCTCATGCTGGCGCAGATCGGCTGGTTCGCCAGCCTCGTCCAGATCGCGGGCGGCTGCTATCTGGTCTATCTCGGCGTGATGTCCTGGTTCTCGGCGCAGCCCGTCGCGGCCGCGCAGGGCGCCGCCGCCGCGCCGGTCGGCGCCCTGCGCGGCATGCGGATGGGGGCGGTCGTCAATCTGGCCAACCCGAAGGGCATCACCTTCTTCATCGGCCTCTACGCCGTCGCCATCCCGCCGGAGACGGCGCTGTGGGCCAAGCTGATGATCCTTGCCGGAGGCTTCGCGGTGGAGATCGTCTGGTACGGGGCGGTGATCTTCCTGCTGTCGTCGCGTCCCGCCCGCGCGGCGTTCGAGCGGTTCGGCCAGTGGATCGGGCGCGCCATCGGCACGGTGCTGGCGGCCTTCGGCCTGCGGCTGATCGCGGAAAAGCTGTAGCGCGCGTCACATGACCTTCTCGAAGCGGAACATCGCGTCATCGTCGGGAAGGCCGGACGGGCCGGGGAACTGCGGGTCCGGGTGGCGGTCGCTGAAGAATTCGACGATCTTGAAGCCGCACTTGTTCACGTACAAGTGGATATTCCGCTTCTCGAAATAAGGCGTGTGGGTCTCCCAGACCCGCGTCTGGGGGTACATGCGTTCGATCGCCGTCCAGGCCCTGAACCCCAGGCCCCGGCCATGCTCCCGCGATGAAATGAAGAAGAGACTCAGGGAATTGCGGTGGGTGTCGTCATCGATCACGACGACAGCGCCACCGACCTTGCGGCCATCGCACAGGATGTGAAGAACCACGGCGCCCGGTGCGGCGATGGACTCGTCGAGATCGCTGTCGGAGGGGATGGGGCCGTCGGGAAGGGAACCGAACTCCTCGATGACGGCCACCGCGAAGGCGTCCTGCAACTCTTTCTTGAAGGCCGGCAGATCGCGCGGATCGGCGACCGCGAGCGTAACCTGGGTGTCCTGCATTCTTAAAATCTCGGGCCGTTTGCGGCGCGGTCGCGCCTTACGCCTCGGTCTCCATCTTCTGTTCGACCGCGGCGGCCTTGATCGCCTTTTGCAGCTTCTCGAAGGCGCGGACCTCGATCTGGCGGACGCGCTCGCGGCTGATACCGTATTTCTGCGACAGATCCTCCAGCGTCGTCGGCGCCTCGCGCAGGCGGCGTTCGGTCAGGATGTCGCGTTCACGCTCGTTCAGCGCGGTCATGGCGTTCGCCAGCAGCTTGCGGCGCTTGCCCAGCTCCTCGCGGTCGGCCAGGGTGATTTCCTGGCTGGCGCTCTCGTCCACCAGGAAATCCTGCCATTCGCCCTCGCTCTCCGCCCGCAAGGGCGCGTTCAGCGAATGGTCGGGGCTGGCCAGCCGCCGGTTCATGTTGACGACGTCCTGTTCCGGCACGTCCAGCTTGGTGGCGATCGCCTGGACCTGTTCGGGCGACAGGTCGCCCTCCTCGATCGCCTGCATCTGGCCCTTCAGCCGGCGCAGGTTGAAGAACAGCTTCTTCTGGGCGGCGGTGGTGCCCATCTTCACCAGCGACCAGCTGTGCAGGATGTATTCCTGGATCGCCGCGCGGATCCACCACATGGCGTAGGTCGCCAGCCGGAAGCCGCGGTCGGGGTCGAACCGCTTCACCGCCTGCATCATGCCGACATTGCCTTCGGAGATCAGCTCCGACAAAGGCAGGCCGTAGCCGCGGTAGCCCATGGCGATCTTGGCCACCAGCCGCAGATGGCTGGTGACGAGCTGGTGGGCGGCGCCGGAATCCTCATGCTGCTGCCAGCGCTTGGCCAGCATGTATTCCCGTTCCGGCTCCAGCATCGGGAACTTGCGAATCTCCTGGAGATAGCGGGACAGATTGCTCTCTGACCCGATCGCCGGAAGGTTGGACCCCGTCGCCATGGCTCAAAACCCTCTCTTTGACGGCCCGCCCATGCATGAATGAATTCACGCGGATGCTGCCGTTCTTCGGTGCGGGTTCCATAGGCCCCTCGCAATGAGCGGGCGGAGGAACCTCGCCATTGACGCTGAGTCTAACCAAGAAAGATTTCCCGGTGTACCGTTTTAAACCGACTCCAGGGTGACAATTAGTTCATGAATATCCGCCGGAATTGAGGAGCGGAATGCCACAATTTCGCCACTAACCGGGTGGCGGAAGGTCAGCGCCGCCGCATGCAGCGCCTGACGCGGAAACCCGACAAGATTGGACCGCGCCGGTTCCGGCAGCAACGAGGCGAATTTGCCGCCCGGCCGTCCCGACCGCCCGCGGCCATAGAGCGGATCGCCGACCAGCGGATGGCCGACGTGGGTCAGGTGGACGCGGATCTGGTGGGTGCGTCCGGTCTCCAGCACGCATTCGACCAGCGAGGCGGCCATGCCGAAGCTCTTCACCACCCGGTATTTGGTGGCGGCCGGCTTCCCGCCGCCGGTGACGACGGCCATCTTCTTGCGGTCGGCGCTGCTGCGGCCGATGTTGCCCTCGATCCGGCCCTGCGTCGGATTGGGCACCCCCCAGACCAGCGCCAGATAGGTGCGGCTGAGCGTGCGGTCGGCGAACTGGTCCGACAGGCCATGGTGGGCGCGGTCGTTCTTGGCGACCACCATCAGGCCGCTGGTGTCCTTGTCCAGCCGGTGGACGATGCCGGGCCGCCGCACCCCGCCGATGCCGGACAGGCTGTCGCCGCAATGGGCGAGCAGGGCGTTGACCAGCGTGCCGTCCGGGTTGCCGGCGGCGGGATGCACCACCAGCCCGGCCGGCTTGTCGATCACCAGCACGTCGGCATCCTCGTAGACCACCTCCAGCGGGATGTCCTGCGCCACCGGCTCGGCGGCCTCCGCCCCCGGAACCTGGACCTCGAAGGTCTGGCCGGGTTTGACCCTCAGGGACGGGTCCGTTATCGTCCGGCCGTCGCCGCGCACGCAGCCCTGGTCGAGCAGGGCCTGCACGCGCGACCGCGACAGGTCCGGCAGGCCCGCCGCCAACGCCTTGTCCAGCCGCTGCCCCGCCGCCTCGTCGGGAATGGTGTAGGCGAGCAGTTGGGCAGGGGTGCCGGCCGGCGAACCGGCGTCGTCGTCCGCGTCGAGGAAATCGTCGGGCAGATCGTCCGGCAACTGGTCATCGGGCATATCGGCTGGCATCGGCTTCGCGCATCGCGTCCTGTTTCAATCGTCCGGGAGTGGACCCCAAACCGTGCAGATCCTCAAGGCACTCGTCGTCATCATGGGCGTTCTGATCGTCGCCGGCTTCACCTTTCTGGGGGTGGAGCTGTACAAGCGGATGTCGGATCCCACCCGCGCCTCCCTGACCGCCACCGCTCCGGCGCCGGTCCCGGCGGAGCGCCCGGCCGAGGTGACGCTGGACGTTCCGGCCGGCGCCCGCATCGGCGAGATGCTGGCGGTCGGCAACCGCGTCCTGTTCAAGGTGACCGTGCCGCAGGGGCCGGACCGCCTCTATCTGATCGACCCGCGCAACGGCGCCGTCACCGCGACGGTGACCGCCGGCAAGTGACCGTCCTTCCCCCATCCGGACACAGATGATGCATGATTTCCGCAGCGACAACGTCGCCGGAGCCGCCCCGCAGGTGATGACGGCGCTGGCCGCCGCGTCCTCCGGCACCGCGTCGCCCTATGGCAACGATCCCTGGACCGCGCGGGTGACCGAGCGGCTGTGCGCGATCTTCGAGACCGAGGTCGCCGTCTTCCCCGTCGCCACCGGCACGGCCGCCAATTCGCTGGCGCTGTCGGCGCTGGTGCCGCCCTATGGCGCCGTGCTGTGCCATGACGAGGCGCACATCACCATCGACGAATGCGGCGCGCCGGAATTCTTCACCGGCGGCGCCAAGCTGGTCCCGCTGGCCGGCGCGCATGGCAAGCTGACGCCCGACACGGTGCAGCACCACATCGCGAAGGCCGGCGTCGGCGTCGTCCACCGCGTCCAGCCCGCCGCCCTCAGCCTGACCCAGGCGACCGAGGCCGGCACCGTCTATACCCCGGCGGAGGTCGAGGCGCTGGTCGAGGTCGCCCATGCCAACGGCATGGCCGTGCATATGGACGGAGCCCGCTTCGCCAACGCCATCGCCCGGTTGGGCTGCAAGCCGGCCGACGTGACGTGGCGCGCCGGGGTCGACGTGCTGACGCTGGGCGGCACCAAGGGCGGCTGCCTCGCCGCCGAGGCGGTGGTGTTCTTCAACCCGGCGATGGCCGAGGATTTCGGCTTCGGCCGCAAGCGCGGCGGCCATCTGGTGTCGAAGACGCGCTTCCTGTCGGCGCAGCTCGACGCCTGGCTGGAGGACGGGCTGTGGCTGCGCCTTGCCGCCCATGCCAACGCCATGGCCGACCGGCTGGCCGCCGGCCTGACGGCCCTGCCCGGCGTCGAGCTGGCCCACCCGGTGGAGGCCAACGAGTTGTTCGTCCGCCTGCCCGCCGCGTATGCCGAGGCGCTGGAAGCGGCCGGTTACGGCTTCTACCGCTGGGATGACGGCACGGCGCGGTTCGTGACGGCCTTCGACACGCCGGCGGCGGCGGTGGACGGGCTGCTGGGTATTTTGCGCGGTCTGTAAGAAAAGGCTTGATCGGCGGGGCCGGCTTGGTTAGAAAGCCGCCCACGCCGATGACGTCCCCATCGTCTAGAGGCCTAGGACACCGCCCTCTCACGGCGGTAACAGGGGTTCGACTCCCCTTGGGGACGCCAACCTTTCCGGGTTGGGTCGCGCGGCCGGTGGCAGCCTCCACCGCCGCGACAATCATCGGGACCAGACGTCCCCTTCGTCTAGAGGCCTAGGACACCGCCCTCTCACGGCGGTAACAGGGGTTCGAATCCCCTAGGGGACGCCATCCACGCGCTGGATGCGTTTTTTGAGCGCGCGTCGAGGTTACAACGTCCCCGTCGTCTAGAGGCCTAGGACACCGCCCTTTCACGGCGGCGACACGGGTTCGACTCCCGTCGGGGACGCCACGTTCTTCCGTAAAATTTTAGCCGTCTCTTAAAGATCATTACGCTAATACCGCGACAAAGCGGTCGCTCTAACATCATTTTTGATGTACCCCTTTCGGCATGCTCCGCTTCTGAACGGGTCTGCCGAAACAGGCTTCCTATGGATCGCAGCGAATTCGAGCGTCTTCGAGACATGCGTGGAAAGCGGATCGTTGGAGACATCCGTTTGGAGCGACGCAGCGATAATTCCGTTGCTTGGGAAGCGCGGGACATTCCTATTATCAATGCCGATGGCGTAGAAGCACGCCTGAACGTGCAGTTGGTCGCCGAAACGGGGGCCAAGACATTAAACGTGAAAATTCCTGGCATCGGCCCGATTTGCAGGTTGGAGGTCGATAGCCGCCCCCACAAACCGGCAGGCAGAAGCCATAAACACTCTTTGCATTACCCGGATTGCCCACGCCAGAACCTGAAGCATCAGGTAGTGGATCGCAGTGACCTTAATGGTCGATCTCTCAAAGAGGTGTTTGACGCCTTTTGCCAGATGGCCCACATAGTCCATGATGGCTCGTTGATCCTGCCACCCGACTTGGCTGGAATGTGAGGAGGGTCGGGAATATGATGGAATTGACCGAAGTAAAGGACCGCTTCAAATCCTGCCCGCTTGTCGAGGAAATCGACATGCTTCCAAAAGGGCATGTCCGGATTTCGACGGCATTCCGCTATCCAGATGGCTCATCGGTGGACGTTTTCATCGCGGATCGGCCGAGCCTGCTGTCGAAAATAATGCCTATGACTTTAACCGACTTCGGTAACACGTTCCTCTGGCTCGATCAGATGGATATTCGGCCCCTGCGTTCAGCCCGGCGCAGACGCTTAACGTTGGATATTCTAGAGACGCACGGCATTGAGCATTCAAAGGGAGTGCTTTCCTGCAATGTTGCACCACAGGAATTGGCGATAGGGGTGATCCGGTTGGGTCAGGCATGCATTCGCGTGGCTGACCTGATCTTTACCCATA